>NZ_JBSFCF010000104.1:0-1011 GCF_053593335.1 Streptomyces sp. NPDC002324 | reverse complement strand
CTAGATGAATGAGTCCAAGGGATGGCCTGCGGACAGAGCGCGAGGGCGTCCAATGTCGATGTGTGACGAACGACCTGAACACCCTCGCAACGGCACTGTACGCCCGGATCGACGACGAGTTGAAGGCTTCGCCGTGGCTGGCCCCGGCACGGCCTGCCGTCGGAATCGCCCCCAGACTCAGCGACGCGGAACTGCTCACCCTCGCCGTGATGTCGGCGCTGCTCGGCTACACCTCCGAGCGGCGCTGGCTGCGCCGCGTCGACCAGGACTTCCGGTCCCTCTTTCCCTACGTGCCTCAGCAGTCCGGCTACAACAAGCGCCTGCGTGCCGCGTCCTCCCTGCTCACCAGCGTGATCCGGATCCTCGCCCAGGACACCTCCCTGTGGAGCGACGACGTGTGGCTGGTCGACTCCACCCCGGTCGGCTGCGGCTGCTCCCGCGAGACAGCCAAACGTTCGGACCTGGCGGGATGGGCCCAGTACGGCTACTGCGCCTCGCACTCCCGATACTTCTGGGGCCTGCGGCTGCACCTGGTGTGCACCCTGGGCGGCCTGCCGGTCCTGTTCGCCCTCACCGGCGCCAAGGCCGACGAACGCGAAACGCTGAGGGACATGCTCGACACCGCGCCGGACGTGACGGCCTCCCACCCGCACCAGACGATCATCGGTGACAAGAACTACTACGGCCGCGCTTTCGAGCACGACCTGACCGAGCGTGACCTGGTTCTCCTGCGGCCGGCCCGCAAGGGCGAACCCGAGCAGGCCGGGGCCCATCTGTTCAAGCCACTGCGCCAAGTCATCGAGTCGATCAACCAGACCTTCAAAGGCCAGCTCGACCTGGAAAGACACGGTGCCAAGAGCCCGCCGGGCGTCGCGGTGCGCGTGCTGAGCCGGATCCTCGCCCTGACCGCAGCCGTCTGGTACAACGACCGCACCGGGCAGCCGGTCAAACGGTCACTGATCGCCTACGACCACTGACCGTGACGAAAGCCCCTTGGACTCATTCATCTAG
>NZ_JBSFCF010000103.1:0-1016 GCF_053593335.1 Streptomyces sp. NPDC002324 | reverse complement strand
CTGCACCGCCAGCAGTCCACCCTGGAGATGATCGCCTCCGAGAACTTCGCCCCCCTCGCCGTCATGGAGGCCCAGGGCACCGTCCTCACCAACAAATACGCCGAGGGCTACCCCGGCCGCCGCTACTACGGCGGCTGCGAACACGTCGACGTCACCGAACAGATCGCCATCGACCGCCTCAAGGACCTCTTCGGCGCCGAGTACGCCAACGTCCAGCCCCACTCCGGCGCCTCCGCCAACCAGGCCGCCCTCTTCGCCCTCGCCCAGCCCGGCGACACCATCCTCGGCCTCGACCTCGCCCACGGCGGCCACCTCACCCACGGCATGCGCCTGAACTTCTCCGGCAAACAGTTCGACGTCGTCGCCTACCACGTCGACGACGCCGGACTCGTCGACATGGCCGAAGTCGAACGCCTCGCCAAGGAACACCGCCCCAAGGTGATCATCGCCGGCTGGTCCGCCTACCCACGCCAGCTCGACTTCGCCGCCTTCCGCCGCATCGCCGACGAGACCGGCGCGTTCCTGTGGGTGGACATGGCCCACTTCGCCGGCCTGGTCGCCGCCGGACTGCACCCCAACCCGGTCCAGTACGCGGACGTGGTCACCTCCACCACCCACAAGACGCTCGGCGGCCCGCGCGGCGGCATCATCCTCGCCCGCAGCAAGGAGTTCGCCAAGAAGCTCAACTCCTCGGTCTTCCCCGGCTTCCAGGGCGGTCCGCTGGAGCACGTCATCGCGGCCAAGGCGGTCTCCTTCAAGGTCGCGGCGAGCGAGGAGTTCAAGGAGCGCCAGCAGCGCACCGTCGAGGGCGCGAAGATCCTCGCCGAGCGGCTCACCGCCCCCGACGCCCGCGAAGCCGGCATCGACGTCCTGTCCGGCGGCACCGACGTCCACCTCATCCTCGTCGACCTGCGCAACTCCGCACTCGACGGACAACAGGCCGAGGACCGCCTCCACGAGGTCGGCATCACCGTCAACCGCAACGCCGTCCCCAACGACCCGCGCCCCCCGATGGT
>NZ_JBSFCF010000102.1:0-1437 GCF_053593335.1 Streptomyces sp. NPDC002324 | reverse complement strand
CAGCTCGGTGTAGCTGCCGAGGCCGAACGCCGGGTTCTGCTTGCGGATCTCGATCATCCGGCGGGTCCAGTGCAGCAGCGACGAGGGTGATGACATCGACGCCTCGACGTTGGTGACCTGGTAGCCGTAGACCGGGTCCATGATCGTCGGCAGCGACAGCCGTCCCGGGTCGCAGGAGGAGAAGCCGGCGTTGCGGTCGGGGGTCCACTGCATGGGGGTGCGCACGGCGTCGCGGTCGCCGAGCCAGATGTTGTCGCCCATGCCGATCTCGTCGCCGTAGTAGAGGATCGGCGAGCCGGGCAGGGAGAGCAGCAGGGCGGTGAAGAGTTCGATCTGGTTGCGGTCGTTGTCCAGGAGGGGGGCGAGGCGGCGCCGGATACCGATGTTGGCGCGCATCCGCGGGTCCTTGGCGTATTCCGCGTACATGTAGTCGCGCTCTTCGTCGGTGACCATTTCCAGGGTCAGCTCGTCGTGGTTGCGCAGGAAGATGCCCCACTGGCAGCTGGAGGGGATCGCCGGGGTCTTGGCGAGGATTTCCGAGACCGGGTAGCGCGATTCCCTGCGTACCGCCATGAAGATCCTCGGCATCACCGGGAAATGGAACGCCATGTGGCACTCGTCGCCGCCGCTGGGGAAATCGCCGAAATAGTCGACGACGTCCTCCGGCCACTGGTTCGCCTCGGCCAGCAGCACGGTGTCCGGGTAGTGCGCGTCGATCTCCTTCCGCACCCGCTTCAGGAAGTGGTGGGTCGCGGGAAGGTTCTCGCAGTTGGTGCCCTCCTGCTGGTACAGGTAGGGCACGGCGTCCAGGCGGAAGCCGTCGATGCCCAGGTCCAGCCAGAAGCGCAGCGCCGAGATGATCTCCTCCTGCACTGCCGGGTTCTCGTAGTTGAGGTCCGGTTGGTGGGAGAAGAAGCGGTGCCAGTAGTACTGCTTGCGGACGGGGTCGAAGGTCCAGTTGGAGGCTTCGGTGTCGACGAAGATGATGCGGGCTTCGGGGAACTGTTTGTCGTCGTCGGCCCAGACGTAGTAGTCGCCGTAGGGGCCGTCGGGGTCTTTCCGGGACTCCTGGAACCACGGGTGCTGGTCGCTGGTGTGGTTCATGACGAAGTCGATGATGACGCGCATGCCGCGTTGGTGGGCGGCGTCGACGAATTCCACGAAGTCGGCGAGGTCGCCGAATTCGGGGAGGACGGCGGTGTAGTCGGAGACGTCGTAGCCGCCGTCGCGCAGGGGGGATTTGAAGAAGGGCGGCAGCCAGATGCAGTCGATGCCGAGCCACTGCAGGTAGTCGAGTTTGGCGGTGAGGCCCTTGAGGTCGCCGACGCCGTCGCCGTTGCTGTCCTGGAAGGAGCGGACGAGTACCTCGTAGAAGACGGCGCGTTTGAACCAGTCCGGGTCCCGGTCCTTCTGCGGCGTGTCCTCGAAGGTGTCAGG
>NZ_JBSFCF010000101.1:0-1487 GCF_053593335.1 Streptomyces sp. NPDC002324 | reverse complement strand
GCCCGCCCCGCGGCGCTGGCGATCGCGGCCCTGGCGCGAATGGGGTCGGCCGGCGGCGCGCTTCCGTGCTGCCTCCCTCCCCCCTCCCCTCCCACGCCCTCCTCCCACGGCGACTGAACCCCGGCGCGCAGGCGACCGCGCCATTCGGCCAGTTCGACAGCCGTTCCTGTCCTGAATTCCTCGTCGGCGCGGTGCCCGGCGGTTCCGATGCTGAAATGCTGGGGGCTGTCGTACAGGGCGGGCCCGGAGCATGGGCCGGTCGGGGTGGGTGTCGTGGGGGGACAAGGCGTGGAGAACAGGGTGCGGGTGGTCATCGCCGAGGATTCGGTGCTGCTGCGGGAGGGGCTGACGCGGCTGCTGACCGACCGGGGGCACGACGTCGTGGCGGGGGTCGGGGACGGTAACGCCCTGATCAAGACGATCACGGAGTTCGCGGCCCAGGACGACCTCCCGGACGTGGTCGTGGCGGACGTACGGATGCCTCCGACCCACACCGACGAGGGCGTACGGGCCGCCGTACAGCTGCGGAAGCACCACCCTGAGCTGGGGGTTCTCGTCCTGTCCCAGTACGTGGAGGAGCGCTACGCCACCGAACTGCTCGCGGGGTCCAGTCGCGGCGTGGGGTACCTGCTGAAGGACCGGGTCGCCGAGGTCAGGGAGTTCGTGGACGCGGTGGTCCGGGTGGCGCAGGGCGGCACGGCGCTGGACCCGGAGGTGGTCGCGCAGCTGCTCGGGCGGAGCCGGAAGCAGCACGTGCTCGCGGGGCTCACCCCTCGGGAACGGGAGGTGCTGGGGCTGATGGCGGAGGGGCGGACCAACTCGGCGATCGCCCGGCAGCTGGTTGTCAGCGACGGAGCCGTCGAGAAGCACGTCAGCAACATCTTCCTGAAGCTCGGGCTGTCCCCGAGCGACGGGGACCACCGGCGTGTGCTGGCGGTGCTCACCTACCTCAATTCGTGATCCTCTGACACTGTGTCAGAGGATCCGCTCTCCTCGTTCCTCCTCGCTCCTCCTCGTTGTTCCTTGTTCCGCTCTCGCACCTCCTCGTTCCCCTCGCCGTCGCCGGCCCCGCCCCCTCCCCACCTCCTTCGCTCGGATCGAGAACCGCCGACCGATGGCGCGCGTCTTCGAAGGAAGTGGCACGGGCGGGTAAATCATGACAAGTCAGGGCGCTCAGCGGTCTCAAAACAGCGTCCATCAGGCGAAAGAGCGAGGGAAGGTCATCCTCGCCGACGTAGGGTTGGTCTTGGGAGGGCCGGCGGGACGGCCGTTCCCGGACAGCCGCCCCGAGGGAGGTCCAGTTCAGTGACCAGCCAGGTCAGCAGCCCAGCGGAGCAGGCCGACGAGGCCGCTCTGGGAGAACTGAGAGAACAGCGCAAACCGGCGGGGACGAAGGACGTGCGCCGCCTGGACAGGGTGGTCATCCGGTTCGCCGGGGATTCCGGTGACGGGATGCAGCTCACGGGTGACCGTTTCACCTCCGAGAC
>NZ_JBSFCF010000100.1:0-1539 GCF_053593335.1 Streptomyces sp. NPDC002324 | reverse complement strand
GGAGTCTCAATGACCGAGTCAAGGGTCTCTGCCGGGCCGGGGGCGTTGTCAGGCGTCGGTGTCGGCGGCCTCTTCAAGTAGGTCCATGGCGTGGTTGTGGAAGCGGCGTTCGGCGTCGCGGCATGGGGCGTTGAGGAAGGCTCGTTGAGCTTCGGCAAGATCGCAGTCCAGCAGGCCCATGGTCACGAACACGGCTTCCACTCCATGGCACTCGTTGTCCTTGAGGAACTGCTGGAGTGCGTCCGAGTCGCCGGTGGTCTCCCAGACGGGCCGGGCGGCTTCCTGCATGGCGGCGATGCGCGCTGATCGTTCTGCGTCGAAGCCCACTGGACCCGCCTCTCTGATGTGGTCCGCAGGCTATAGCCAGGTAGGCGGGGTGCTGGCCCATTTAAGCGGCTTGGGCGATGGGTGGATGGAGGGTGAAGGGCCTGCCGTCGCGCAGGAGGGCCCATAGGACGTCGACACGTCGGCGGGCGAGGGCGATGACGGCCTGGATGTGTTTGCAGCCCTCGCTCCGCTTCTTCAGGTAGTAGGTGCGGTTGGGGCCTTCGCGGATGATGCTGGTCTGGGCGGACAGGTAGAAGACGCGGCGGAGGCGTCGGCTGTAGCGCTTGGGGCGGTGGAGGTTGCCGGTGCGGCGTCCGGAGTCGCGTGGAACGGGCACGAGGCCGGCGGCGGAGGCGAGGTGGCCGGCGTCGGCGTAGGCGCCCAGGTCACCGGCTGCGACGATGAACTCAGCTCCCAGGATGGGGCCCATGCCCGGCAGGGACTCGATGATGTGGGCCTGGGGATGGGTGCGGAACGTTCGCCGGATCTGCTCGTCGACGTGCTTGAGCCGGTCGTCCAGGGCGAGGATCTGTGTGGCGATGTCCGCGACGATGCCTGCGGCGACCTCTTGGCCCGGCAGTGTGGCGTGCTGAGTCCCGGCGGCCTGCAGGGCTGTGGCGGCGACCGCGTCGGGGTTGCGGACTTTTCGTCCCTTGAGCCAGGCGGTGAGGCGGGCTTGGCCGTGGCGGCGTATGGCTGCCGGGGTCTGGTGGCGGGTGAGCAGGATGAGCGCGCCTTTGTGGTCGGCGTAGTCGAAGGCTCGTTCCAGGGCGGGGAAGACCCCGGTGAGCATGTCGCGGAGCCGGTTGAGCATGCGGACGCGGTCGGCGATCAGGTCGGTGCGGTGGGCGGTCAGCAGAGCCAGATCGGCTGCCAGCTGGGCGGGGGCCTTGATGGAGGTGAAGTCTCGCCGCAGGCGGGCGGTGTCTGCGATCACGTAGGCGTCCCGGGCGTCGGTCTTGGCTTCACCGCGGTAGGAACCGGACATCCGGTTGACCGTCCGGCCGGGGACGTAGACGGCTTGTTGGCCCTGGGCGGCGAGTAAGGCCAGCAACAACGCGGAGGCGGTACCGGCGATGTCAACGGCCCAGTGCACATGGTCGGACAGGGTGAGGATCTCGCCCAGGGCGGTCAGAATGGCGCTCTCGTCGTTGGGGACCTTCTTGCTCCACACCGTTGTCCCGGTGTCGTCGACCGCGGCGAGCCAGTGAT
>NZ_JBSFCF010000099.1:0-1566 GCF_053593335.1 Streptomyces sp. NPDC002324 | reverse complement strand
CTAGTGCCGCATCAGGCAACGTTCGCCCTGTCGACCACTGCTCGTAGCCGTTGATCGTCGGCGTGACGGTTTCGCCAGATGATGTAGCGGCGGATCATGCTGCCCTGCTCCTTGTGGCTGGCGTGGTCGGTGCCGTCGAGGGTGAAGTAGCGCAGGGCGGTGAACTGGGCCTCGATGCGGTTCAGCCACGAGCTGTTCGTGGGCGTGTAGGCGAACTCGACGTTGTTGGCCGTGGCCCAGTCGCCGACCCGGCTGTCCTTCTTCGTGGTCAGGTGCGGGGAGAAGTTGTCGAGCACGATCGCGATGCGGATCTCCGGCGGGTGGAGGCTGCGCAGGTAGCGGCAGAACTCCAGGAACCTCGTCCGGTTCTTCTTCGGCTTGATGTGGCCGTAGAGCTTGTCCTTGCCGAGGTCGTAGGCGGCGAACAGGTGCCTGACCCCGTGCGGACGGGTGTAGGTCGCCCGTCTGCGGGGCCTCGGCTCCCGGCCGGGGTCCTTGTGCCGTCCTCCGCGCTCGGCCCACTGCCGGCCGGGGTGGGGTTGAAGGTTGAGCGGGCCGAACTCGTCCAGGCATAAGACGACTTCGGGTTCGCCGTCCTCGGGTATGACCTCGCCGTCGGCGATCGCGTAGAGGTGCTCGACGCGGGCTTTCTTGGCGGTGTAATCGGGATCGCGGGAGGTCTTCCAGGTCTTTATGCGTTGAAACGACACGCCCTCCTCGCGGAGCAGGACCCGAAGGCCCTCGTGGCTGATGTCGTCGACCACCCCCTCGGCGACCAGGAAGTCGGCCAGCTTGACCAGGCTCCAGGTCGAGAACGGCAGACCGTGCTCGGCCGGCCTGGACTTGGCGATCTTCTTGATCTCGCGCCGCTCGGGCAGGGTGAATGTCCTGGGCCGACCGCCTTTGTACTTCGGGTAGAGGGAGTCGAAGCTGTCGGCGTTGAAGTTGTGGATCACATCCCGGACCCGGTCCACGCTGGTGAACGTCGCCTCGGCAATCTTCGCCACGGGCATGCTCTGCGCGGACAGCAGCACCATCTGCGCCCGCCGCCACGTCACCACCGACCCGCTGCCCCGGCGGATGATCCGCAGCAGGCGCTGCCCCTCGTCGTCATCGATCTCGCGGACGCGTACTCGCTCAGCCACCAGCACAGCTTCCCTGCCGCGCGCTGCCGGCGAGTGTCATTCCGTCGGCGTGCCGATCCGAAGCCGGTTGCCGTCAGGGTCGTGCAGCTCAACCTCACGCGCCCACGGAGCGTCCTTCGCCTGCACACCAAACTCGGAGGCGATGGCCTCGACATCACGAATGCGGAGGTAGACCAACGTGTCAGGGCGGGCATCTCCCTTGTGCTCCGACAAGAACAACCGCACCCCGCCCCGGGCGACCTCGATGAACGCGGGAAGTCCCGGCTCGAAGCGGTGTTCCCACTGCTTGGTGAAGCCCAGTCGCTCGTACCAGGCGACCGCCGCCGCAGCGTCCACAACGCGAAGAATGGGAATGACTTCCTCGTCCATGGCGCCATCGTCGCAGACCGCCCAGGGCGAACGTTGCCTGATGCGGCACTAG
>NZ_JBSFCF010000098.1:0-1601 GCF_053593335.1 Streptomyces sp. NPDC002324 | reverse complement strand
GGATACAGCCGCAGCGTCTGCGGCTCCACCGTCGTCCACGGCGCGATGTCACCCACCGGCTCGAAACGGTACTCGTCGACCACGTCACCGGTGTTGCGCAGACGCAGCCGCACCGTCGTACTGCTCCCGGGGTCCACAGTCGCGGAGGCGGGTTCGAGGGAAGTCCACAGGCTCACGTCAGGACGCTACGCGGCGGACGGCGTCCGGTCAGGAGCCGTCGGGGCAGGCCCGGCTGCCCCGACGGCCACCGGCGCCCGCCCGGGCGGCCCCTGTCACACCGTGAACTTGACGGCTTCGAGCCAGATGCCGTTGTCGAGGGTGCCGCCGAAGATGTAGTTGTCCCCCTCGCCCGGCTTGTCGCAGGCCAGGTTCTGCCAGCCCCGGTCCTTCTGGTGGACCGACTGGCACACCCCCTTGCCGCCCTCGTCGACGTTGATGGTGAAGCCCAGCAGGTCCGGGGCGCCCGGCTTGGAGCTGCCGAAGTAGTTGTCGAGGCCGTCGGGCGCGCTCGACCAGGGCTTCGGGTAATGGCCCTGGCCGTTGGTCGAGTCGGGGTTGTGGACGAACGCGGCGCTGGCCGTGCCGTTGACGCCGGACACCGCGATGTTGAGGGCCTTGAGCGACCGGCCCTGGCCCACCGTGCCGGCCGTGTCGCCGTCGCACTCCGGGGCCGTCCAGCCCTTGCCGGTCACGAAGGCGCGGTAGCAGATGTGCCGGCCGCCCGGGTCCGACGCGGCCAGCTGCCGTACGGCGGTCGCGGCCGTGGGCGCGCGCTTCTTCTTCTGTTCGGACCCGCCGCCGGACCCGCCGCCGCTGCCGTCGCCGCTCCCGCCTCCACCGGTGCCCGCCGCTTCCGTCTCCGTCACCTGCGGGGGCGGCGAGGAGGCGGGCGGGGCGGAGGGCGTGGGCGGCGGCGGGGTCGACGCCGGCGCCGAGGGGCTGGGCGCCAGCGTGCTGACCCCGGTCTTCTGCAGGTCGGTGGCGGCGCTGACGACCCTGGGCTGGTAGGCGAACCAGAGGGTCAGGAAGGTGATCGCGAGGGCCAGGCAGATCGCGAGGCAGGTGGCGAGCCAACCGGGCAGGAAACTCCGCTGCACATAGGTGCCCTCGACGTCGAGCGGCGTGACCCCCGACCGCTTCACCGCGAGGGTGTACGGCCGCTCCTCCTTCGACCCGAACCAGGTGATCTGGCGCGGCTTCAGCGTGGCCTTCACGAACGCGGCACGGCCGGGCTCGATCTGGACGTTGCTCGGATGGATGTCGTACGACAGCTGGTCGCCGTTGTCACTGCCGCTGACCGACGCGGTGACCTTGGTGTTGCCCACATTGTCGATGGCCAGCTTCGGCCGCCCCCGAAAGCGTCCCTTCACCGTCGGCGGGACGAGTTCCGCCCGCACCTCCGTGAACGGGGTGATCGTCAGGTTCCCCTCGGGGACGGTCGTCGCCTCGGGGTGCTGGGTCGGCGTGATCCGTACCGCGTAGGCGTTCGGGCCGGCCGTCGCGTCCGGGGTGCGGGGCGGGGCGAACGTCAGATCCACCGACCCCGTCGTCCCCGGATACAGCCGCAGCGTCTGCGGCTCCACCGTCGTCCACGGCGCGAT
>NZ_JBSFCF010000097.1:0-1784 GCF_053593335.1 Streptomyces sp. NPDC002324 | reverse complement strand
GCTACCTCGCCGGCCTCCACCTCCGTGCCTCGATGATCTGGATCAACGACCTGCTGAAGGCAACTGGCTGATCACAACATCACACAGGCCCTAGTACTCCAGCAGCGGTTCGCTATCTGGCCTGGTCGGAGGTGTCGTGGGGAGTGTAGTGCGCTGATGGTGTGTCAGGGGCGGTCTTGCCGGATCACCCCTCCAACGAGTGGCATCGAGGGCTGTCCGAGCTGTGATGAGGGCAGCCTCCCGGGGTGATCGACGACCTTGCCGACGCAACCTGGGACTGTGAACTCGAGGACCTTTTCCTGCGCATCGGCCACCGCTTCGGCCGCGCCGACCTGCGACGCCGCATGCGTGACTACGTCCGTGCCCTGCCCGGCCCGGTCGGCCGCAAAAACGGCTGGCAACTGGCCGAGCACGCAGGCCACCGCACCCCCGACGGCCTACAACGGCTGCTGAACAAAGCCACCTGGACCGCCGGCGAGGTCCGCGACGACCTGCAGACATACGTCGCCGACAAGCTCGGCGAAACCGACGGGGTCCTCATCCTCGATGACACCGGCTTCGTCAAGAAAGGCTCCACCTCCGCAGGCGTGCAGCGCCGGTACTCC
Source organism: Streptomyces sp. NPDC002324 (assembly GCF_053593335.1). NCBI lineage: Bacteria > Bacillati > Actinomycetota > Actinomycetes > Kitasatosporales > Streptomycetaceae > Streptomyces > Streptomyces sp. NPDC002324. The sequence continues at coordinate 1,179 of NZ_JBSFCF010000097.1, read as the reverse complement.
GGCACCGCCGGCCGCACCGAGAACTGCCAGACCGGCGTCTTTGCCGCCTACGCCACCACCCGCGGACGCGCCCTCGTGGACCGCGAGCTGTACTTGCCCAAGTCCTGGACGGACGACCGCGAACGCTGTCGCGCAGCCAAGATTCCCGATGAGAGGCACCTCGCGACCAAATCAGAGCTGGCCAGGGCCATGGTGCTGCGCGCACTCGCCTCGCCGCTGCCGATCGCCTGGGTGACTGCGGATGCCGCCTACGGCCAGGAACGGCGCTTTCGCCGGATGCTGGAAGAAACCGCCGTCGGCTACGTGCTCGCCGTCCCGAAGTCTCAGCAGGTGCCGCGCTTTGGCCGTGTCGACCACCTCTTCACGCAGGCGCCGGCTGAGGCATGGGAGAAGCGCTCGTGCGGTGACGGCGCCAAGGGCCCGCGGGGTTATCACTGGGCTGCCGTCCAGCTCCCGGTGATCGAGGACTTCGATGGCGAGCGGCCCACCCGTCACCGCTGGGCGCTGGCCCGGCGCAGTATCAGCAGACCCGACGAGATCGCCTACTACCTCGGTTATGCCCCGGTGGGCACTGGCGTCGACCGGCTTGTGAGCGTTGCCGGGCGCCGGTGGGCGATCGAGGAGTGCTTTCAGGCCGCGAAGAACGAGTGCGGCCTGGATCAGTACGAGGTCCGCCGTTACGTCGGCTGGACGCCGCACATCACCCTGGCCATGCTTGCGCACGCCTTTCTCGCGGTGACGGCGGCGCAGGCGGCGGCAGAGGGGGCTGCAGAAACGGTTCCACCCTGGTTCCGCTCACCGTGGCGGAAGTCCGCCGGCTGCCGGCAGTCGGCCTCGCGCACCGACCCTGCCCGCCGCTTCGTATCCACGCCATGATCTGGTCACGGTGGCGGCGCAGGCGTCAGGCCGTCGCCAGACACTGCCACTGCCGACGACGATGCCACTCGTTGGAGGGGTGGTCCGGCAAGACCGCCCCTGACACGCCATCAGCCCACTACACTCCCCACGATGCCTCCGGCCAGGCCCAGATAGCGAACCGCTGCTGGAGTACTAGGGCCTGTGTGAGGTCGTGATCATTCTCGGATTCTGGTCCCGTGCGGGGGTGGGACCTGGTAGGACGCTGGGTGTGACACGTACACAACTCACCGACGAGCAGTGGGAGTTCATCGAGCCGTACCT
>NZ_JBSFCF010000096.1:0-1980 GCF_053593335.1 Streptomyces sp. NPDC002324 | reverse complement strand
CTCCACCACTTCCGGCTAGCTCCCCACCCTCGCGCAGGCCATGACCTCCGGCCTGGATCCGATCGGGAGGTCACCGGACGCGTCGGGACCTCAGATCCGTACCCTCCGTACCCCGCGGGCGGCGGGCCCGGTTCGACCGCACCACCGCGAATTCAGTACCGGACATCGCGTACAGGCTGAAATCCGTCTCCGCACTCCGATGCTCAGGAGAATCCTCCGTGTCATCCCCCACACCCCCCACAACACGCCTGCCCGGAAAGAGGCGAAGGCTGGCCGTCACGGCTGTGGCCGTCGCGCTTTTCGGCCAGCTCCTCACCGGAACCGGGGCCGCCGAGCCCGCGCGCACCCCGGCCCCGCATGCCATCGACTGGCAGCCCTGCCCGGACGCGGAAACCGACTTGGGCACCTTCGAATGCGGCACCGTCAAGGTGCCCCTCGACTGGAGCCGGCCCCGAGGAGCGACCGTCGACGTGGCGGTCGCCCGCCATCTGGCGGATGATCCGAAGAAGCGGATCGGCTCGCTGGTGTTCAATCCCGGCGGTCCGGGCGGCTCCGGCGTCGCCTGGGCGATGGCCCCGTGGGTCTTCTCGTCCGAACTCACCTCCCGTTTCGACATCGTGGGCTTCGACCCGCGCGGCGTCCGCGGCAGCAAGCCCACGGTGAAGTGTGACCGGGACCTGATCGACAAGCAGAGGGCGCTGTCCTACCCGAAGAACGCCGCCGACTTCGCCGGCCTGCGCGACATCAACAAGGCGGTCGCCGACAGCTGCCGCGCTCTCACCGGGCCCCTCGTCGACCACATGGACACCCTGAGCGTGGTCCGCGACATGGACGCCGTGCGCGCGGGCCTCGGCGAGGAGCAGATCAGCTACTTCGGCACCTCCTACGGCACCGGGATCGGCCAGCAGTACGCCGAGATGTTCCCGCACCGGATCCGTGCCATGGTGCTCGACTCGAGCATGGACCACAGCCTCGATCCCTGGAGCTACCAGAAGACCGGGGCCGTGGACATGGAGGGGGCCTTCGGCCAGTTCGCCGACTGGTGCGAGCGGACCAAGTCCTGCGCGCTGTACGGCCGTGACGTGCGCGGATACGTCGACGCGCTCTATAAGCGGGCCGAGGCCGGCGACCTGGAGATGCCGGGCGAACCGCCGAAGCCCTATACCGGCGCGGACCTGCAGGATCTGCTCGTCGGCGCCATGAGTAGCCCGGCGGACTCCTGGTCCGGCCTCGCCGACAACCTGAACGCCTTCGAAAACGGGGGCTCGGACACGACCATCGAGGCCCCGCCGCTGCAGGGCCAGGCACACTCGGACGCCTACCTGCCAGTGATGTGTCAGGACTACTACCGCGACCTGCCGTCATACGCGGTCCTGGCCGACTTCGAGAAGCGGCTGGCCCGAATCGCCCCGGTGACCCGGCTCAACGGGGTGGAGTGGACCGACCTGACCAACTGCCAGAACTGGCCGACCGAGGTGACCAACCCACCGCATCCGCTGCGGATCCACGGCACCCCGAAGATCCTGGTCACCAACAGCCGTTACGACGTGTCCACGCCGTACTCCTGGGCCTCCAACGTGGCACGGCAGATGGGCAGTTCGGCCGTGCTCCTCACGTACGACGGCGTGGGCCACGGTGTCTACTGGCTGAGCCCCTGTGGTGCGGACGCGATCGACATGTACCTGACCACGCTGAGGACACCGGCCGAGGGCACCCACTGCCCGGCCATCTGGCCGACCGGCGTAACACGCAAACAGGCGACGAGCGACGGCCCGGCCAACCCACTGCCGCGACCGCTGAATCAGAGCGCCCACCACTGACGCCTCACCAGATCCATACGGCGGCGGGGCCCGGCTCGACCAAGTCGCCGGGTCAGAAACAGCCTCACGTTTTATGTGCCGGGGAGTCCTCCGGCCCGACTGAAGGAATTGGCATGTCCTCAAGCAATCGGCGTACTCGTATCTCCCGGCGGACCGCGAT
>NZ_JBSFCF010000095.1:0-2092 GCF_053593335.1 Streptomyces sp. NPDC002324 | reverse complement strand
AGCAAGCCACCGACGAACTCCTCACCCGACACGAAGTCCTACGCACCGGCTTCGACCTCACCACCTACTCCCAACCCCTCCAACTCATCCACGCCACAGCGGACCTGCCGGTCGGCATCGCCGGACTCGACGACGACACCTGCGAGAACGAGCAGCGCACCACGCCGTTCGACACGGCGGTGCCGCCGCTGATCCGCGTCAACGCGCTCGTCGGTGACGACCACGAGTGGAAGCTCGTCTTCACCCACGCCCACCCGATCCTGGAGGGCTGGAGCTACCACGCGCTCCTCACCGAACTCCTGGATCTGTACCGCGCGTTCAGGGACGGCCAGGAGATCGAGCCGGGGCAGCGCAACGGCAGTCGCTTCGCCGACTTCATCGCCGCCGAGCAGGAGTCGGTGAACGCCGGTGCCGACCAGGCGTACTGGCAGCGCATCGTCGGCGACCACGCAGCACTCGCCATGCCGGCCGGCTGGGGCGACGAGTCCGTTCCGAACGGCACCGCCCACCGCTTCCCGATCCAGGTCCACGATCTGGAGGAGCGACTGCGGGCGCTCGCCGGGCGGGCCCGGGTGTCGATGAAGAGCGTGCTGCTGGCGGCGCATCTGAAGGTGATGAGCCAGCTGACGCACGACACGGAGTTCCACACCGGCCTGGTGTGCGACACGCGCCCCGAACTCCCCGGCGCCGACCGCGTCTACGGCCTGCACCTCAACACGGTCCCGTTCCCGTACGAGGCGGGCCGTGCCGCCACCTGGCGGGAACTGGTGGCCCAGGTCTTCGAGCAGGAGACCGAGCTGTGGTCGCATCGCCGCTACCCCCTGCCTGCCATCCAGCGCGATGCCGGTGGCAGCCGTCTGTTGGACGTCTACTTCAACTACCAGGACTTCAGCCAGGTCGACGGCGACGAGATCGACGAACTCGGCGACATTGACGAGGTCCCGACCGAGTTCCCGCTGATGGTCGCCACCCGGAACGGCTACATCGTCCTGACCACCGACGGCCGTGTGGTGTCGCGTGCGAACGCGGAGCGGATCGCGTCGATGTACCGGCTGGTGCTGGAGGCGATGGCCGCCGACCCGGACGGCGACGCGCGGGCGGTGTACCTGCCGGTGGGTGAGCGGTCATCGGTGCTGGAGCGGTGGAACACGGCCGTCCGTGAGGCGTCGGCCGGCTGTGTGCCGGAGCTGTTCGCGGCGCGGGCTGGTGAGGTTCCCGGTGCGGTGGCGGTGACGTCGGGTGGCGTGTCGCTGTCCTACGCGGAGCTGGACGAGCGGTCCTCGCGGCTGGCGGGACATCTGGTGTCGCTGGGCGTGGGCGCCGGTGACGTGGTGGGCGTGCTGCTGGAACGCGGCGTCGAACTGCTGGTGACACTGCTCGCCGTACAGAAGTCCGGTGCGGCGTATCTGCCGCTGGACGCCGGGCATCCGGCCGCACGGCTGGCCGGCATCGTCGAGGACGCCGCACCACACATCCTGGTGACACAGAAGGCGGTGGCCCAGACGGCTACCGAGATCCACGACGGCATCCGGATTCTCGTGGACGGTGATCCGGATGCGGTCGGCTCAGCGCAGCCGTTGCCCCGGAAGGTGACAGATCCTTCCTCGGTGGCGTATGTGCTGTACACGTCGGGCTCGACCGGCCGCCCCAAGGGGGTCCAGGTCACCCACGGGGCGCTGGCCAACCTGCTCACGGGCATCCGCCGCGTACTGGGCGAACCGACGAGCGCCGAGTCATGGCTGGCATCGACCTCCGTGTCCTTCGACATCTCCGGGCTGGAGCTGTACCTGCCCCTGATCGACGGACACCGCGTCGTCATCGCCGAGCAGGACACGGACCTGGTGGACCTGATCACCACCCAGTCCATCACCCACGTACAAGCCACCCCCTCGGGCTGGAAACTCCTCCTGGAATCCGGCTTCCGTAGCTCTACAACCGTCGCCCTGGTCGGCGGCGAAGCCCTGCCGATCGAGCTGGCCCGCGAACTGCGCCACCGCGTCGCACGCCTGGTCAACGTCTACGGACCCACCGAAACAACCATCTGGTCCACCGCCTGGAACGTCCCCGCCCAGCCGACGGCCGTCTCCATCGG
>NZ_JBSFCF010000094.1:0-2708 GCF_053593335.1 Streptomyces sp. NPDC002324 | reverse complement strand
ATGCCCGTGAGCAGGTTGGCCAGCGCCCCGTGGGTGACCTGGACGCCCTTGGGACGGCCGGTCGAGCCCGACGTGTACAGCACATACGCCACCGACGACGGATCAGTGGCCTTCCGGGGCAGCGGCTGTGCCGAGCCGACCGGATCACCGTCCACGAGAATCCGGATGCCGTCGTGGATCTCGGTAGCCGTCTGGGCCACCGCCTTCTGTGTCACCAGGACGCGTGGTGCGGCGTCTTCGACGATGCCGGCCAGGCGTGCGGCCGGGTGGCCGGCGTCCAGTGGCAGATACGCCGCACCGGACTTCTGTACGGCGAGCAGTGTCACCAGCAGTTCGACGCCGCGTTCCAGCAGCACGCCCACCACGTCACCGGCGCCCACGCCCAGCGACACCAGATGCCCCGCCAACCGCGAGGACCGCTCGTCCAGTTCCGTGTACGACAGCGACACGCCACCCGACGTGACCGCCACCGCGCCCGGAACCTCACCAGCCCGCGCCGCAAACAACTCCGGCACACAGCCGGCCGGTACGTCGGTCTCCGTGTCGTTCCACCGGGAGACGACGTGCACGTGCTCGTCGCCGGGGAGGCGGGTCGACAGGGCGTCACCGTCCGGGTCGGCGGCCATCGCCTCCAGCACCAGCCGGTACATCGACGCGATCCGCTCCGCGTTCGCACGCGACAGGGTCTTGCTGTCCGCGGTCAGCATCAGGTGGCCCGCGAGCGTGGTGACGGCGAGCGGGAACTGTGAGGTGGTGTCACCCTGTTCGGCGCCGACATCGATCAGACCGGTGTCGACCTGGTGGTAGTTCTGATAGGTGAAGAGCACCTCGACGACGGGCTGCCCGGACTCGGTCAGCCGCTGGATCGACGGCAGGGGATAGCGGCGGTGCTCCCACAGGTCCATTTCCTGCTCGAAGACCTGGCGGACGAGACCGGCCCAGGTGGCTGCGCCACGCCGGTGCGCGAACGGCAGGGTGTTGAGGTGCATGCCCAGCACCTTCTCCGCGCCGAGAAGCTCTGGCCGGGCGTCGAAGACGAGGCCGGCCGAGAAGGCGTCCTCCTCGGTGAGCTGGCTCATCACCTTGAGGTGGGCGGCGAGGAGCACGCTCTTCATCGAGACGCGGGTCCGCTCGGCGAGGGCACGGAGGCCGTCTTCGAGGTCGCCGTACGCGACGGGAAGCCGGAAGGAGGAGTCCTGGGCGGCTGCGTCGCCCCAGCCCGCGGGCAGCGCCACAGCGGAGTGCTCGTCGACGACGCGCTGCCAGTACAAGCGGTCCGCGTCGTCGTCGAGGGATGCGAGTTCACCGGCGATGAAGTCGGCGAACCGCACGTCCACGGCCTCGTGACCGGCGTCCAGGTCCTGCCCGTCACGCACCGCGCGGTAGACGTCCAGGATCTCCATCAGGAGCGAGTGGTGGCTCCACCCCTCCAGAATGATGTGGCTGTGGGTGAGCACGAGCGACCAGGAGTCGGTGCCCTCGACCAGGCCGGCCACACGCAGGAGCGGTGCAGTCCCGAGGTCGAAGGGGCTGTCCTCCTCGCGCTCGATGTAGGCGCGGACGGCATCCCGGGTGGCCGGCTCGTCCAGCTCGGTGAAGTCCTCGACGGCGAAGGGAACCTCCGCCTCGGGGTGCACGAGCTGCAGGGGCACGGAGAAACCGGTCAGGGCGAGGGACGTCCGCAGGATCTCGTGCCGCGCGACGACCGTACGTGCCGCCGAGTGAAGTGCCTCGCGGGAGAAGGGGTGTTCGTCCCGGACCCGGAACGACGTCACCCGGTGGTAGTCGTCACCGGCGTCCTCGAGGAGCACCTCGACCGCCATGCCCGTCTGGACCTGCGACAGCGGATACGCGTCCGCCAGGCCGTCGGGTATTCGGTCGAGGTCCTCAGGCGGCACCAGGGCGAAAGGGGCGGTGCCGGCCTCCCCCCGGCCGTCGGGCACGGGCGTCGGCTCCGGCTCGGCCTGCTTCTGCTGGAGCAACGCGAGCAGGTCCGCCACCGAGGTGTTCTCGGAGAGGCCACCGGATCCGAGGTCGATGCCCGCTGCACGGAGCGCCCCGGTCAGTGCATCCGCCGCGTCGGCGGTTGCCGTACGGGTGTCGTTCTCCGACGGTGACAAGCTCTCCTCCTGAGGCTCCTGAGCCGCGAGATGGCGGGCCAGCTCGGCGACTGTCTGGTACGTGAAGATCGTGCGAACGGTCAGGCTGTAGCCGATCGACTTGAGCGCTCCGACGAGCGACACCGCGCGGATGGAGTCGCCGCCGAGGTCGAAGAAGCTGTCTTCGACACTGACCCGCCCAAGCCCGAGAGCGTTCTCCCAGGCACCAGAGATCCTGGCCTCGGCATCTGTGCGTGGAGCTATATATGGCCTCTCATCGCTTCTGTCGGGTGCGGGGAGGGCTTTGCGGTCGAGTTTGCCTGCGGTGTTGAGGGGCCAGGTGTCGAGTTCGACGAAGGCTCCGGGGAGCATGTAGTCGGGGAGGGTTTGGGCGAGGTGGGACCGTAGTTCGGTCTGGTCGGTGGTGGTGTGGGGGATGAGGTAGGCGACGAGCCAGGTGTCGCCGGTGTTCTCGGTGCGGGCGATGACGGTGGCGTCTTTGACTGTGGGGTGTGCCAGCAGTCGGGATTCGATTTCGCCGGGTTCGATGCGGTGGCCGCGGATTTTGACTTGGTGGTCGGTGCGGCCGAGGAATTCGATGTTGCCGTC
>NZ_JBSFCF010000093.1:0-2955 GCF_053593335.1 Streptomyces sp. NPDC002324 | reverse complement strand
CGCCATGACCGGACGCGTCCGCACCATGCGCCGCGTCGTCCCCACCCGCATGTTCGACCAGCAACTGCGCAAGATGAACCAACTGCCCGCCTGACACCCACCCCCTCACTTCCCTCCACGAGACACAGCGACAAGAAAGCGACGCTCGTCATGACTACCTATCTGGCCGACGCGGCCGAGAACCTGACCGTCGAAGGTCCTTCCGCGACGTTCACCTACCGGCGCATGGGCCTGCGGGGCGGTATCCCGCTGGTCCTGCTGGGCCGGGTCCGGGGGACCCTCGACTGGTGGGATCCGGAGCTTCTGGAGCACCTGGCCGCCGGCCATGACGTGATCGTGTTCGACAACGTCGGTACCGGTTACACCACCGGCACCCCGCGCGACTCGGTCGAGGGACTCGCCGACGGCACCGTCGAGTTCATCGAGGCCCTCGGCCTGCCGCAGGTGGACCTGCTCGGCTGGACGCTGGGCGGCACCGTAGCCCAGCACATCACCCGCACCCGGCCCGACCTGGTCCGCAAGCTGGTCGTGGCAGCCGCCAACCCCGGCGGCACGGTGCCCGGCGCTCCCGACCCGGACCCCAAGGTGCGGGCCACCATGACCAAGCCCGAGGTCACCGGGGACGACCTGGTGTTCCTGTTCTTCCCCGAGACGGAGACCGGGCGCGCCGCCGGGTACGAGCATCTCGCCAGGGTGGCCACCCGGCTGGCCACCGGCATCCCCGATGTGTCCGAGGCGGCGGCCATGGGCCAGATCGCCGCCATCGGCAAGGACGCGCAGATCCCCTTCGACCAGGTGCGCGCGGACCTGGCGACCATCAAGCAGCCCGTCCTGTACGCGACCGGCATGAAGGACGCGATGATCCCCGCCCTCGCCTCGTACACCGCCGTCCAGCACCTCCCCGACGCCACCCTCGTCGCCTACAGCGACGCCGGCCACGCCTTCCTCTTCCAGCACGCCAAGGACTTCGCCGCCCAGGTGACGGCCTTCCTCGCCGACTGACCGCTCACCCGGACGCCGGAGCCACGGCAGTCCGAGCGCCTGCCCGACCAAGGAGACACATCGTGCAGTTGACCAGCGTTCCGGCGCGGCGGGAGGTGACGCCGCTGGAGTTGTTCTTCGACCTGGTCTACGTCTTCGCGATCGGCCAGCTGTCGCATCAGCTCCTGGCGCACCCGACGTGGACCGGCGCCGCCCAGACGCTCGTGCTCTACCTCGCCGTCTACGCGGCGTGGGCGTACACCACCTGGGCGGTCACCCTCGTCCCGGCCGAGGACCCGCGGACCCGGCGGATGCTGCTGACGGTCATGCTCCTGGGGCTGTTCATGAACGCCGCGATCCCGCGGGCCTTCGGCGACGCGGGGTGGGTCTTCGTGGCCACCTTCCTGCTGATTCACCTCGGCCGGACGGTATGGCTGCTCACGGTCGGCCTCGACCGGGTCAATCAGGAGCACTGGCGCCGTGTGCTGGTCTGGTTCGCCGCGGCCGCACCCCTGTGGCTGACCGGCGCGGCGGCCGACGGAGGCGCGCGGCTGGCGTGGTGGGCCGCGGCGACCCTGGTCGAGCTGGCGGGCACCTGGACGGCGCATCCCCTGCCCGGGCGCAGGCTGGACTCCCGGCAGGTCACCTTCGCGGGCGGCCACCTGCTGGAGCGCGGCCGACTGTTCATGATCATCGCGTTCGGTGAGACGATCCTGACCACTGGCACCGCCCTCACCGCGGCCCCGTACGCGCCGATGACCCTGCTGACCGCCGGGGTGGCGCTCACCGGCACGGTCGCGTTGTTCTGGCTGTTCTTCAGCCGCTCCGAGCACATCGTGCGCCACTACGAGCGGACCGAGGACCCGATCCGGGCGGGGCGCAGCGGCGTCTACAGCCTCATGGCCTCCGTCGCCGCGATGATCGCCGCCGCCGCGGGCGACGAACGCGTCATCGCGCACCCGGCCCATCACGCCGGCATCACCACCAACCTGCTGCTGTTCGGCGGGCCCGCCCTCTTCATCGGGGCGCAGACGTGGCACGGCAGGACCCTGTTCGACGACCTGCCCAAGGCGCGGCTGCTCGCGCTGTCTGCACTGATCGTCGGCTGCGCGGTCACGCCGGCGGCCCCGGCCTACCTGGCGGCCGTCATCGCCGCCGCGATCGTCGTCGCCCTGGCCGTGTTCGAAGAGCGCCGTCCGGCGGGTGACGCACGTGCGAGGCCGATCCCGTCAGACCCCCAGGCCACTGACAGGAACACCTGACCGACGGTCTACGGCACCCGCGGCCTGCCTGGCTGCCTGCCTGCCCGTCGGCAGGGAACACCGGCAGACCGTTCGGTGAGACCAGCGCACCTTTCTCATTCACCCCGTTCACCTCATTTCGCCGGGAGGATTTCATGGGCATGTACGCCAGTACCGTCATCGTCACCGGAGCCGGCCGGGGCCTTCGCCGGGCGCTCACGTCTGAGCCGTCGAGCCGTGGCGCCGCCGTACAGGCAGCGTTCGGGCACGGCTCGACCGGCGCGCGGGAGTGGGTGGCCCGGTTCGGGGGCGGGGCGCCATGACGGAGACCAGCGTGTTGATCTGTGATGGCCAGGAGTTGATGCGGGTCGGCCTGCGCAGGGTGGTGGACAGCCAGTCGGATCTCACGGTCGTCGGCGAAGCGGGGGACGGCGAGGCGGCTGTGGTGCAGGCGCTCACGTTGCGCCCGGACCTCGTCCTCATGGAGGTGCGGCTGGCGCTTCTGGACGGCATCTCGGCCACTGAGCAGGTACGCGCCGCGCTGCCGGAGACGCGAGTGCTGGTCCTCAGCATGTGTGACCGGGACGAGTACGCCTACGCGGCGCTGCGGGCGGGAGCGAGTGGCTTCCTGGTCAAGGACACGCCGGCCGCTGAGTTGCTCGTCGCCGTGCGCGGTGTGCTGCGCGGTGACGTGGTGGTTGCTCCGTCGGTGACGCGGCGGCTGATCGACCGG
>NZ_JBSFCF010000092.1:0-3216 GCF_053593335.1 Streptomyces sp. NPDC002324 | reverse complement strand
CGGCAATTATCTGGGGGCGTCGGTTATGGCGGGTTGGGTGGCGATGGCTGGCTGATGTTGGCGGATTCGGAACAGGGATGTCATAACGGCGGTCCTGCGCGGTCTTCTTCGTAGAGGTTCTCGAAGGAGGCACGCTCATGGTCAAAGCAGCGACAGATGGTCGGTATCCGGTGCGGGTGTCGGGGCCGCTGGCCCGGTCGGTTCATCCGTTCCGGTTGGAGTTGGTGCGGCGTGGGTTCACTCTGCGGTCCTCTCAGGATCACTCCTACGTACTGGCGGACCTGAGCCGCTGGTTGGAACGCAATGGACTGGCTCCGGGGCAGCTGACCGCAGAGCGAGTGGAGGAGTTCGTCCAGGCACGGCGGGACGCTGGGCACCGACGGTGGCTGACGAATCGGTCGTTGCAACCGATGCTTGGCTTTCTGCGGGACTCAGGCACCGTCCCGCCACAGGAGAATGGAGTGGTCGGGGGCCCGGTCGAGGGTGTGCTGGAGGAGTACCGCAGCTATCTGCTGCGTGAGCGCCGGCTCGGCGAACGTACGGTTCGCGGACGTGTCGACGTCGCCCGCAGGTTCCTGACCGCGCAGCTTGTCGGAGGCCAGCTTCGGCTGGACCGGCTGAGCCCGGAGTCGGTGGCCGATTTCGTCCTGGATACCTCGAAGCGGTACGCCACCGGGTCGATGAAGGTGGTGACGTCGAGTCTGCGGGCCCTGCTGCGGTTCTTGTTCGTGACCGCGGCACTTGACCGGGACTTGGCCGCAGCGGTGCCGTCGGTCGCCGGATGGCGGCTGAGCCGGCTGCCGGCAGGCACGGACGTGGTGCCGTTCCTGCTGGGAAGCTGCGATCGGACCACCGCGCCGGGACGGCGGGACTTCGCGATTCTGCTGCTGATGGCACGGCTGGGCCTGCGGGCGGTCGAGGTGTCACGGCTGTGTCTGGAGGACCTGGACTGGCGCGGCGGCGAGCTGGTGGTCCGGGGCAAGGGCGGACGGGTCGACCGGATGCCGCTGCCCGCGGATGTGGGCGCCGCGCTGGCCGACTGGCTGCGGCACGGTCGGCGGCCGTCAGTGTTCCGCGAGGTGTTCCTGCGCACCGTCGGCCCGGACGCGCCGATGGCACGGCAGTCCGTGGTCATGGTGCCGCGCTGCGCTTCGCGCCGCGCCGGCATACCTGTCGTCGCCGCGCACCAGCTGCGACACCGCGCCGCCTGTCAGGTGCTGGCCGGCGGCGGAACCCTCGGCGAGGTCACTCAACTGCTGCGTCACCACAGCGAGGACACCACGGCGATCTATGCCAAGGTCGACATGCTGGCTCTGGCACCGGTCGTGCGTCCCTGGCCGACGGCGGGCGAGCGGTGAACGGCATCCGGGACCACTCCGAACGCTATCTGGCGATCCGGCGGGGCCTGGGCTACAAACTCAAGGTCGAGGGCCGGATGCTCGGCCAGTTCGTCGGCTTCCTGGAGGAGCGCGAGGACTCGCACCTGACGGTCCAGGCCGCACTGGAGTGGGCCGTGCTGCCGGGCAGCGCCGATCCGGCCTGGTGGGCGGCCAGGCTGACGGTGGTCCGCGGGTTCGCCCGCTTCCTGGCGGCTTTCGATGGACTCACCGAGATCCCGCCGCCGGGCCTGCTGCCCCGCGACGCCGGTCGAACGACGCAGCCGTATCTGTATTCGCAGGCGGAGATCACCGCGCTGATCCACGCGGCCCGGTGCCTGGCACATCCCCTTCGCGCGGCGACGTTCGAGTCCTTCATCGGGCTCATGGCCGCGACCGGGATCCGCACCGGAGAGGCGATGGGACTGGACCGGTCCGACCCGGATCTGGACCGCGGTGTCCTGCTGGTGCGGGGGACCAAGTTCGGCAAGTCCCGGCTGGTCCCACTGCACCCCACCACCGTCGAGCAGCTCGCCGACTACCAGCGCCGACGCGACGAACTGTGTCCACGACCGTCCACCGAGGCGCTCTTCCTCTCCGGAGCCGGCACCCGGCTGAACCACACCAACGCCAGCAAGACCTTCACCCGCCTGCTGAAGGCAGTCGACATCACGGCCCCGGTCGGCGCGGCCAAGCCTCGCCTCTACGACCTGCGCCACACGTTCGCCGTGACCACCCTGGTGAATTGGTACGCCGCCGACGCCGACGTCGCCCACCGGCTTCCGGCGCTGTCCACCTACCTCGGACACGTCAGCCCGGCCACGACCTACTGGTACCTGCACGCCTGCCCGCAGCTGATGACAGCCGCGGCCGAACGCCTCGACCGGACCTGGAAGGAATCACCGTGACCACTCTGGCCCCTGTCATGCAGGGCTTCTTCACCGAGCGGCTGGCCCAGCGCCGGGTTAGTGCCCACACCATCGCGGCTTACCGCGACGCGTTCCGCCTCCTGCTGGAATACGCCCGCCGTCAACTCGGCCGCCCGCCGTCGGCGCTGGAACTGACCGATATCGACGCCGTGTTCGTCGGCGGCTTCCTGGACCATCTCGAACACGACCGGAACAACAGCGTGACCACCCGGAATGCCAGACTGGCCGCGATCCACTCGCTGTTCGCCTATGCCGCCTACCGCTGCCCGGAACACGCCCTGCTGATCCAGCGCGTCCTGGCGATCCCGCAAAAGCGCCGCGACTGCACACTCGTGTGCTTCCTCAGCCACGAGGAGACCGAAGCTCTGCTGGCGGTCCCGGACCAGTCGACCCTCCTGGGGCGACGCGACCACCTCCTGCTGCTGGTCGCGACGCAAAGCGGACTGCGCGTCTCGGAGCTGACCGCACTCACCTGCGCCGACGCCGAACTCGGCACCGGCGCCCACCTGCGCTGCACCGGCAAGGGCCGCAAACAGCGCTGCACCCCGCTGACGAAACACACCGCCCGCCTGCTCCAGCGATGGATCACCGCCCGCAACGCAGCCCCGGACGACCCACTGTTCCCCAACCGCGTCGGCGGACACCTCAGCCGCGACGCCGTTGCCGACATCCTCCGCAAGCACCTGCCCGCAGCCACCAAGCGATGCCCGGCCCTGGCCAGCAAGAACGTCACCCCGCACACACTTCGCCACACGGCGGCCATGGCACTGCTTACCGCCGGCGTCGACACCTCCACCATCGCCCTCTGGCTCGGACACGCCAGCACCAAGGCCACCGACGTCTACCTCCACGCCGACCTGGCGATGAAGGAACGCGCCCTGGCCCGCACCGCACCCCGCGACACCGCCACC
>NZ_JBSFCF010000091.1:0-3306 GCF_053593335.1 Streptomyces sp. NPDC002324 | reverse complement strand
AAGCGCGTCACCCGACCGGTGCACCGACGAAACACGCTGGCCAGGACCAACACACCCGCGCAGGAAGGCCGTTTCCCACGCTGTGCTGTCCGTTTTCCCGCGGCCCCGGCCAGCGGGCCCGCCGGAGACGCGCCAGTGGGCCTGTTGGAGACGCTCCTGCAGCACGAAGGGCCGCAGTACCGGGCCGCGAGCGCCTTCGGACAGGGGCTAGACAGCACAGAGCGTTGGCGGCACCAAGTGATGCTCGGTGTACCGCACCGGTTCCTGGGCGATCACCGCCAAGGCAGCGGCGTAGCCGGGCACACCCTCCAGGTCTGTCAGCTGAATCCGGCCCACCAGATCGGGCCTGTCCGCGAAATCCATTACTGCCGGTGCCTTGTAGGGGGCGCTGACGGACAGCCGGGGCAGCGGGATACGCAAACCGTCTCCGGTCGCCTTGACGATGGCCTCCTTCCGGGTCCAGGTGCGGAAGAACGCCTCGGGAGTACGAGGCCCGAATGCCTCCCTTTCAACCAGGGAGAGTGCCTGCGGCTCCAGTTCTGCCACATCGAAGCCCGCATCGATGTGCTCGATGTCGAGGCCGACCGGCCCGGCCGAGCAAACCGCAACCGCGGCGAGTCGGCCCGAGTGGGAGATGGATGCCTCCCACTCAGTACCCGGCAATGTTGGTTTGCCATGGGGGCGTGAGCAGTCGGGGCACGATGATCCCACGGCTACCTCATGTGCCTGGCGGCCGGTCAAATCGCCGGCCACGATCCGCAGCAAGGCGCGTCCCGCCACGAAGCGGTCCTGATCAGCGGGTCGAATCATGCTGGTGGCACGGAAGCGTTCAGCGTCCGACAGCAGGTGCTGCAGGGTGCGTGCTGCACCAGAGGTCTCGGTCCACCAGACGTGGCACTGGCTTGCAGAGTCAGTCGACGTCTTGATCACGCTGGTCCTCAATGAACTTGGCCAGTCGGTCGATACCAGGCTGGATCTCGTCGGGGGTCAGGTAACTGAGAGGGATCCGGACCCGTCACTCACCGCCGGAGCGCCGGAAGTAACACAGCGGAGTCCACAGCACGCGGTAGTCGCGAGCGGACCGCTCCAGCGCGCTGTCATTGGCCTCAAAGGGCACCGTGACCACCATGAAGAAGCCGTTCTCGGGTTCGTTCCACGACACCCCGTAGCCAGGGGGGCGAAGGCCGTCGCGAGAGCGTGCCGCGCAGCCCGGAGGTTCTCGCGGTGGAAACCGGCGCTCCCGGCTGATGCAGATCAACCACATCGTTGGGCGGCACCGGCGGAAGAAGAAGCGGACGACGATCGCGGACAGAACCGCACTGCCCGCACCGGACCTGGTGATGGGCGACTTCACCGCGGACACGCTGAACACCAAGTGGTGCGGCGACATCGCTTACATAGCCGTCGGCGCAACATGGCTCTACCTCGCCACAGTGATCGACATCGGCTCGAGGAAGGTGGTGGGCTGGTCGATTGCCGACCAGTTGCGTGACTCGCTGGTCACCGACGCGATCGAGATGGCCATGGCCGCCTGCGGCGGCCGAGTTCGCGGGGTCGTTGTCCACGCGGACAGGGGCGCCCAATACAGTGCGGCCGTCTTCGCCGAAGTGTGCCGCCGGCACGGCATCGGGCACACCACGGGCCTGGTCGGTTCGAGCTATGACTGTGAGTGCCCTCACCGAGTCGTTCTTCCAGGGCCTCAAGCGCGAGTTGCTCCACGGAAGGCACACATGCGGCTCGAGTTGTTCTGTCGTACTACAACCGGCAGCGTCGGCATTCCGCACGCGGCCACCTCACACCAGCCGCGTTCGAACGGCAACTCATCACGTCACGTGAGCTGTCACTCGTCGTGCGAAACCCGGTGTCAATTCCCGGGGATCAGCCTCACCAACAGCCAACCCCGGGGCCAGCAGACGAGCGCCCACGCTCACGTTGCGGGCAGGTCGCGCATCCGGATCAGCGGTGAGAAGACCACGAACAGTGCCGCACTCCACATACCGAGGACACAGATCAGCAGAGCTGCACGGAGTCCGTACCATGTGGCAAGACCACCACCGAAGAGCGCCCCCAGCGGAATCACACCGTAACAAATCCACATGAATGAGGCGTTGACCCTGCCGAGGAGGTGTGCGGGTGTCACCCGCTGCCGATACGACGTCGCCGCGACGTTGTAAAGAACGGCGTTCAGCGAGAAAGCGCCGAGTCCGCAGCCGTAGAGTACGATCCCCCAGCCGTGGGGCGCCAGCGGCATCAGTAGGTAAAGCGGTCCTGGTGCAGCCATGGCCAACCAGATCATGCGCGCAGTGCCGATCCAACGTGCCACCCGGTTGGCCATCAGACCGGTAGCCATGCCGACGACGGCACTGATGCTGGAGACTACACCGACCATCCACGGCGAGGCGTCCAACTGCCGCACCATAAAGGTTACACCGATGGAACTCACGGCCATGACAAAGAAATTCGATGTTGCTGAGCAGCCAAGGATAGCCCGCAACTCCAACCGGCCCCAGATGAAGGCGAGCCCTTCGTTGACCTCCTGGCGCAACGGTTCGCGCTCCTTGGGTGCCGGACGCTCGTCCGATGCCCCCATGAACCACAGCGTCACCGCGCTCACAAAGTACGCCAGGCTGTTGCCCAGAAAGGCACGTGATGTTCCCACCAGGTCCACCAGGAATCCAGCGAGAGCAGGTCCGGTAAACTCGGCCAACTCTCGACTGGTCTCCAACTTCGCTGTGCCGTCAACTAGATGGTGTTTCTTCACCACGGCAGGAAGCCGAGAGTGGTAGGCGACGCCGAAGAGCACGGAGAGAGTGCCGGACGCAGTGACGACGACATACAGGTACCACAGATGCACCTCCCAGCTGAGTGCGAACAGCGGCACCGAACCCATGAGCAGGAACCGGCCCAGGTCGCAAGCGACCATCAACTTCCGGTGGTCGCATCGGTCGGCGAGGATACCGGCCGGCAGCGAGACGAAGAGGTAGGGCAGCCAAGCCAAGGAGGTGAGCAGGGATATTTGGAACGCGCTGGCGTGCAGCGAGTTGGCTGCGAGCAGCGGGACCACCACGGTGGTGATGCGGGCACCCAACTCGCCCACGCTCTGGCCGGTCCATAGCAGCAGGAAGGCCCTATTGCGTAGGAGCGACTGGTTTTCCGTGGACGCCGGTTCGGCGAAAGCGGCCTCGTGTTGCGTCATGCGGGGAGTCCTTCTCGCGAATGATACGAAGTGAATTGCCGTACGGGCAGCAGCCGTACGCTGAGGTTCCTGAAGCCGCTGATGGCCGAGGTGGCGAGAGCGGCGGTGGA
>NZ_JBSFCF010000090.1:0-3550 GCF_053593335.1 Streptomyces sp. NPDC002324 | reverse complement strand
GCATGCCCGTCACCATCGGCCATGGCCTGCTCCAACTCAGCCCGGATCGCACTGATCGCCTCAGACAAACCCGCCCACGGCTCCTGCGACATACCCAACTCCCCCTGGTCTGCTGAAGTGACGCCAGGTGGGCAGAGTAGCGGCTACCGACTGGAGAAATGCCCCGGAATGACGATCCACTCCCCTGCGATAGGAAGCAACCGGAAGCTGATCAAGCGCAGACCGTCGGCGCAGCACCTACCAAGCAAGATCGCCGAGACTGCGGCGAACCCTCGGCGCCCCCACCTGCCACCGCTCTCCACGAGCATCGGTCAAGTCTTGCTGATGCAGCAATAACGTCGCTGTTCAAGAAGCTTGATGAGGTCGCTTTCGTATGTGTACATCGGGCTGGTTACCCGTGGGCATGCGCTGGCTGATCAAGCGACTAGGGGAACTGGCTCGGGCATGGGGGCTGACATGCTTGACCGGGAGTCGCTGCTCGTGGTTAGGCGGATCAGGTGCGGGTCGACTTCGCGTGCTTGAGGTTAGCGCTGACAACGCGAGTGGTGGGGTGGTCTTCACCCAGCACCTGCACACAGTCGGTGAGGGTCTGTTCGTATAGCGGGATGGCCCGGCCCAGGTCCCCCGCCGCGTGGTAGGCGCCCGCAAGGTTGTTGCGGGAGGCGAGCGTAGAGGGGTGGTCCTCGCCCAGCACCCGCACCCGGTCGGTGAGGGTCTGCTCGTACAGCGGAATGGCCCGGCCCAGGTCCCCCGCCGCTTGGTAGGCATACGCGAGGTTGTTGCGGGAGGAGAGCGTAGAGGGGTGGTCCTCGCCCAGGACCCGCACGGAGTCGGTGAGGGTCTGCTCGTACAGCGGAATGGCCCGGCCCAGGTCCCCCGCCGCGTGGTAGGCGCCGGCGAGGTTGTTGCGGGAGGAGAGCGTGTCGGGGTGGTCCTCGCCTAGGACCCGCACCCGGTCGGTGAGGGTCTGTTCGTACAGCCGGATGGCCCGGCCCAGGTCCCCCGCCGCTTGGTAGGCATACGCGAGGTTGTTGCGGGAGGCGAGCGTAGAGGGGTGGTCCTCGCCCACGACCCGCACGGAGTCGGTGAGGGTCTGCTCGTACAGCGGAATGGCCCGGCCCAGGTCCCCCGCCGCGTGGTAGGCGCCCGCAAGGTTGTTGCGGGAGGCGAGCGTAGAGGGGTGGTCCTCGCCCAGCACCCGCACCCGGTCGGTGAGGGTCTGCTCGTACAGCGGAATGGCCCGGCCCAGGTCCCCCGCCGCTTGGTAGGCATACGCGAGGTTGTTGCGGGAGGCGAGCGTAGAGGGGTGGTCCTCGCCCAGGACCCGCACCCGGTCGGTGAGGGTCTGTTCGTATAGCGGGATGGCCCGGCCCAGGTCCCCCGCCGTCTCGTAGGCGCCGGCGAGGTTGTTGCGGGAGGTGAGGGTAGAGGGGTGGTCCTCGCCCTGGACCCGCACTCGGTCGGTGAGGGTCTGTTCGTACAGCCGGATGGCCCGGCCCAGGTCCCCCGCCGTCTCGTAGGCGTACGCGAGGTTGTTGCGGGAGGAGAGCGTGGAGGGGTGGTCGGGGCCGTGAAGGCGGATGGAGGCGTCCAGGGAGCGCTTCTTGTAGATGTTGGCCTGGGTGACCTGACCTTGACCTTCCAGGTAGATGGCGGTGTCGGTAAGGAGGAGGTCGGTGTCTTCGGTGTCGTGGGCGGGGTCGGTGGCGGTGATGAGGGCTTCGGCGTGGGGGAGCAGGGTGCTCCAGGTGGGCCATCCGGCCACGTTCGTTCGCGGTTGATCGGGCAGTGCGGTGCGCAAGAGGGCGGTGGCGTGCTGGCGGGCGGTGGTGATGGTGTCTTGGGTGCGGTGGGGGTCGGTGGCGTCTGTCGTGTCGGGGTCGGGGGTGCGGGCGACGGTCTGGACGAGGCGGTGGACGCTGAGGGTGTCGCCGTCCAGGGTGATCATGTTGTAGGCGGCGAGCTGGCTCAGGGCTTGGGCGTAGCTGACGGGATCGTCGGTCAGGGGGGCGAGCAGGGTGCGGGGGGTGGCGGTGGGGGCGTACCAGGCGGCGGTGCGCAGGATGTCGACGGCCAGAGGGGTGTCTCGGTGGAGGGCGTCGAGGGTGATGCGCCAGATGCGGGCCATGGTGCGTTGGGGGTCGCTGCCTGCGGGAGCAGCGCTGGTGGTCTGGGCCGGGTGCTGGCGGAGCAGGTCTCGGTAGGTGCTGAAGGGGATGTGGCTCTGGGTGATGAAAGCGCCGGCTTGTTCGAGGGCGAGGGGGAGGTGGCCGAGTTCGTCGGCGAGCAGGCAGGCGTGGTGTTGGTTGTCGGTGTCGATCAGGCCGGTGACCCGGGTGAGCAGGTCGAGTGAGGCAGCAGGTGTAAGGAGAGGAAGGGCGAGGGGGGCGGTGGGCCAGCCGTTCACATAGCGGCTGGTGATGAGGTGGCGTCCGGCGTGGTGGAGCTGGCCTATCAGGTGGCGGGTGGTGTCGGGATGTTCGGCGTTGTCGAGAATGAGAAGCCAGCCGGGGTGGGTCTGGAGCCATCCGATGGCCCACTCCGCGTCTTCGGCAGTTGTGCGGCTGGTGACGCCGCCGTTGATCCGAGTGGTCAGGCCGGCGAGGTCAGTAGTGATCTGTTCAGGGGTGTCGGCGCGAATCCACCAAACCAACTGGTAGGCGTCGCGGTGGGTGTGGGCATAGTGCAGAGCCAGGGTGGTCTTGCCGACACCGCCGAGCCCCTGAACGGTCTGCGTGATCGCCTTGGAGCCCCGATCCATGGCGGCTACAAGAGTGCTCAGGGCCTCCTCACGGCCGACGAAGATCCTGGTAGGCAGATCGGGGAGGTTGTGAAGGCCCAGGGGAGCGTCCACGTCATAAGGACCGGATGATTGGCGGTCACCGCTGGCGGAGAGGGTGATGTCTTCGAGAGACATCAGGTTGCCTGCGGCTTTGATGGTGCTGGTGAAGCCCGGGCGAGCAGCGAGCGTGACCAGGGGGACGGCGATGAGCTGGGTGCCCGGGTATTGCCCCGTGCGGTCGGTGGTCAGGACCCCGGTCAGCAGGTCCCCGCAGAACAGGGCAGCCCCGGATGCCCCGGACCAGGACGACGCCTTTCCGGCCTTACCAGGGACAGCTACCCCATCGACGTGTGCAGCGATCAGACCCGACTTCAGGCCGCTCAGGGTCTCGATATGCCCGCTGATCTGCTTAGTGTCGCGCAGCCCGTCCCGCTGCTCGGCCTGTGGGAACCCCACCGCAACACAGGCCACCCGAGTCTCGGCAACACCAGGTAGCGGTAAGCGTCCCCAACGCACTGGGGTCGCGGAGGCAGGGGGCGGCCAGGCCACATCGGTGATGAGCAGCAGGGCGGCATCCGTGTGCGGGTCCTGCTCAAAGTCCGGGGACTTCTCCGGCCACAACACCTCGGCTGACACCCACGCGGCCTGGTCTTGCCCGTAGAGGGCGAGCCGCCGCACCTCCACCGCCCGCTCGGAGGCAGATCCCGCCTGCTTGATGTTGTGGTACGCGGTCAGGACCAAGCAGTCCGCAATGAGGTAACCCGTCCC
>NZ_JBSFCF010000089.1:0-3832 GCF_053593335.1 Streptomyces sp. NPDC002324 | reverse complement strand
CATCTACCCCGACGCCGGCCACGGCTTCCTCTACCAGTACGCCGTCCAGTTCGGCACCGAGGTCAACACCTTCCTCGACCGCTGACAACACCTCCAGCACCGCGTCAAGGACAGCAGCCTGGGCCGTGCCCCGCCCGAAGCGACTTCTCAGTCCTGCTCCATGGCACGGCTTCCTGACCGCCGGCCGTCTGCCCTCTCTTGTCGATCGCTTGCCGAGTGTGCGGATACTCGGCAAGCGATCCGACGTATCGCCTTACTGCCCCTTCTTCCGGACTCAGCGGAGCTCCCCGTGGTAGACCGCGCCGTACGCCGACGCCGTCAGGCTTTGTTCCTCTTGTTCTTTCTGCCAGGCATCGCCATATCGTCCTGGGTCACGCGCACCCCGGATGTCCGCGATCAACTGGGCTTGTCCACCGGGCAGATGGGTCTGGTCCTGTTCGGTCTGTCCGTCGGTTCCATGATCGGCATCCTGTGTTCCGGCCGTTTCGTGTCCCGGTTCGGCACCCGGCCGGTCATCGCGCTGGGCACTCTCCTGATCATCGCGGGCACGGTCGTCATCGGTGCGGGCAGTGCCGTGCGGTCGGCACCTCTGGTCGCCGCGGGGCTGTCCCTGTTCGGCGCGGGCATGGGCGGGGGCGAGGTGGCGATCAACGTGGACGGCGCCGACGTCGAGCGCATCACCGGCACCGTGGTGCTGCCCACGCTGCACGGCTGCTTCAGCCTGGGCACGGTCATCGGGGGTTCGGCCGGAATGGCGGCCACCGCCGCCGCGATCCCCGTCCACTGGCACATGGCCGTGGTCGGCCTGGTCACCACAGGGATTCTGGTTCACGCCCTGCGTGCCGTTCCCGCCGGTGTCGGTATCAACGCCGCACCGCCGACACCGGGTCCCGGTCCCGGTCCGGCACAACCGTCCAAGCCTCAGGTGTGGAAGGACCGGAAGCTGCTGCTGATCGGCGCCATCGTGCTGGCCATGGCACTGGCCGAGGGCGCCGCCAACGACTGGCTGCCGCTGCTCATGGTCGACGGCCACGGCCTCGACGCCGCGGCGGGCTCGCTCGTGTTTGTGGGGTTCGCGGCGGCGATGACGCTGGGACGCTTCAGCGGCGGGTTCTTCCTCGGTCGTTTCGGGCGGGCCGCCGTCGTGCGCGCGAGTGCCGTCTCCGGTGCCGTCGGACTCCTCCTGGTCATCTTCTCCGACAACGCTGCCGTAGCCGCGACAGCCGTACTCTTCTGGGGACTCGGGGCCTCCCTCGGTTTCCCGGTGGCCCTGTCGGCGGCGGGCGACTCGGGCCCCGACCAGACCGCCCGCGTCTCGCTGGTCGCCATCATCGGCTACGTCGCCTTCCTCGTGGGACCGCCCGCCCTCGGGTTCCTGGGCGACCACTACGGGCTGCGCTCGGCCATGGTGGTGGTTCTGGTCTTCGTGGCCGCCGCCGTCCTCATCGCTCCCGCCGCCGACACCCATGACCGCGCCCCCACCGCGCCGGACGTGCCCCCGCGCACGCAACCCGGCACAACTCCCGCAGGGCAACAACACCAAGGAGACCGCTCATGAGCCCGCATGAAGCGTCCGGCACGGTCGGGGTCCTCCTCCCCCGCGACATCCCCCAGGCCGACCTCATCGCCTTCGCGCAGGCGGCGGACCACTACGGCTTCGGTGAACTGTGGGTCGTCGAAGACCTCGGTTACCGCGGAGGGCTTGTCCAGGCCGCCACCGTGCTGGCCCGCACCCGCCGCATCCGCGTCGGAGTCGGCCTGCTGCCCGCCGGGGCCCGCAACGTCGCCTTCACCGCGATGGAAGTGGCCACGCTGGCGCAGCTCCACCCCGGCCGCCTCGACATCGCGGTCGGACACGGCATGCCCGACTGGATGCGCAGCGTCGGATCCTGGCCCGCTAGTCCTCTGACACTGCTGGGCGAGTACATCCGCACGCTCAAGACACTGCTGGCAGGCCAGTCGGCCGACACGGACGGCCGTTACGTCCGGCTCGACGGAGTGCGCCTGGACCCGTCGGTGCTGCCCGAGCACGCCCCCGACGTCTACGCCGGCGTCCGCGGGCCCAAGTCGCTCGCTCTCTCCGGTGAAGTGGCCGACGGAACCCTGCTCGCCGAGCCGGTGTCACCCGAGTACGTCCGCCAAGCCCTCAGCAGCATCAACCCGCAGCGCCCCCACCGGATCGCCGCCTACAACATCATCGTCGTCGACGACGACCCGCACGCCGCCCTCGCTGCCGCACGGCCCGCCCTGCAGACCTTGGGCGATCCCGACTGGGCCCCCCACATCGTCCCCCTCGGCTTCCACGACGAGCTCGCCGCGCTGCGCCGCACCAGCAAGAGTGCGCAGGAGTTCGCCCAGGCGATACCCGAGGAGTGGGCGCACCGGCTGGCCCTGACGGGCACCCCCGACCAGGTCCGTGCCCGCGTACAGGACCTCTTCGAGGCAGGCGTCACGACCGCCGTCCTCAGCCCGGTCGGTCCCGACTACCGGTCCGCGCTCGCCGGCTTGGCCAAGATCCTCTGACAAGATCGCAGATCCGGTGTGAGGGGCGGACGGGAACCTCACGTCGGTCGTCGGCCGAAGCGACCCGCCGGCGCCCGCGCTCCTCGTGCCGGGCGGGCCGGCCATCGCGGTGGCGGGCGCGATGCTCCCGGCGGGGTGGGCCGCGAGGACCGGTACGGCGACGGCGCTGCGTACGGAGTGAGATCCGTACGCTGTGGTCGGCACCCTCTGTGCCGTGCAGGGTTCGGCGTCAGCCCTTGACTGTTCAGAGCCCGGCGGCGGCCTGCGGATGGTGGAGCCGCGGAGCAGGGCGACCGTGCTGTCCGGCCCGGCCATGGCTCACCTCGCTTCGAGGGCGGGGCGCTGCCGACGGGCTGTGTGCCGGTCACCTTGGCCATGGTCATCGGACCGGGTTCCAGCTATCGGTACCGGCCAGGTACTTCCGGGCCGTGTACTGAAGGGCTTCGGCGTCGGTCAACTTCGGTGCGTTGGAGCCGACGCCGGCTCCGGGACCGGTGTTGCGGTACTCCTTGAACCGGGCCTGCGACCAGGAGTAGTCGGGCATCATGTCGGTCCAGGGATGTGTCTCGGTCACGACCGAGGCCACCTGGGTGTCACGGACCACCGCCTGGGGCCAGGCGTCAGGCCCGTTGTGCCACGGCCGGCCCAGGTACGTTGTCCTTGCCGCCCCTGTGGAGTTGATGAAGTAGTACCCATGGCCCGGCGCAGGCCCCACGTCGAACCTTTCGGCATGACGCACCGCAAGGCGAACGAGGTGAGTCGCCGCTTCGGTGTCGCCCCGTCGCACCTCCCGCCCGGGCGGCGGGGTGGACGGCACTGCTGATCCCCACCCCAGCGGGACTGGCACCGAGGCCACCCCGCCCGTCGGCCGCAGAGACGGGCGACAGCCAGCAGTGTGCCGCACAGGTCCTCCGCCCGCCGCCTCACCCGCGCGGTACCCCGCCGATGGAGATCGCCCGGCGCCAGAGCCCCCGTTTGTGGTCCGCTCCGCCGCAGGCCGGTCGGCGTGCACCGCTCCCGGACCGGGGCGCCTCGGCGAGACCCGGCCGTGCGGAACCATCCCTTGCCCTCTACGTAGGAGATACGTCGGCGCCACGGATACCCAATTAATTGATTCTCTGCTGTTGCTTCTACTGATGCATCTGATACGTTGGTGAAACCGATTAGGGGTTGTCGGAAGCGGCCCCTCCACGGCATCGCATACGCGATCCCATGAGTCAGGAGTTCGAAATGGTGACGACAGCACGACGGGTGGCTCTGGTGACGGGTGCGTCCTCCGGTATCGGCAGGGCGGCCGCGCTGGCGCTGG
>NZ_JBSFCF010000088.1:0-3872 GCF_053593335.1 Streptomyces sp. NPDC002324 | reverse complement strand
GCGGGCGCGGCCGAGGAGTCCTCCGCCGCCCAGGCCCAGCACCTGTTCGACATCAACGTCTTCGGCGTGATCCGCATGACCAACGCGGTCCTGCCGTACATGCGTGCGGCGGGCAGCGGACGGATCGTCAACATCTCCTCCATCGTCGGGTTCATGCCGCAGCCCTACATGGCCGTCTACGCCGCCTCCAAGCACGCCGTCGAGGGCTACTCCGAGTCCGTCGACCACGAGCTCCGCGAATACGGCATACGGGTTCTGCTGGTCGAGCCCGCCTGGACCAGCACCGCCTTCGACGCGGCCAGCGTCCGCCCCGACCGGCCCCTGGACATCTACGCCAAGCAGCGCCACGTCTTCGAGGAGTACATGGCAGGCGCGGTCAGGGACGGTGACGACCCCGCCGTCGTCGCCAAGGAGATCGTCGCGGCCGCCACCGACGACAAGCCCAAGGTCCGCTACACCGCCGGCGCCATGACCGGACGCGTGCGCACCATGCGCCGCGTCGTCCCCACCCGCATGTTCGACCAGCAACTCCGCAAGATGAACCAACTGCCCGCCTGACGCCCAACGACACAGGGTGTCTGACACCCTCGCCTTCACCCGACAGGTGCAAGAGCGAAGCAGACCTCTCGCCACCCGCCTCCTCGATCACCGAACGGCTGCACCGCACCGCGAGCCGGTGTCAGGCGGATGACAGCCCATCCCTGGGCTGTGCCGGGTGGCACCGGAACCGACCGCAGGGCGTCCGCTCGGCGTGCCACGGGCCACTGGCTGATACCGACACCATCACCCTCCTGTACCCGGTCACCGTCGACACCGGCCGCATCCGCTGCGAAGGCACGGCTGTGCATCTCGGCCGGCGCACCGCCTGAATCACCGGGAGCCACGATCACGGACCTCTGCGGCAGGCTGTTCGCCCACGCCACCAGCAGCTGCCCGCTCTTCCCCGC
Organism: Streptomyces sp. NPDC002324; assembly: GCF_053593335.1. NCBI lineage: Bacteria > Bacillati > Actinomycetota > Actinomycetes > Kitasatosporales > Streptomycetaceae > Streptomyces > Streptomyces sp. NPDC002324. The sequence goes on along the minus strand of NZ_JBSFCF010000088.1, from coordinate 2,925 downwards.
CCGCGCGTACCCCTCAACAGGCCACCCAGGGCACCTCTCCGACTGCCTGACCTGCGGCTGAACCACCAACCCCGACCCGATCAACAACCCTTCATCCCGTCACGCCTTCACGCCTTCACGCCGACTCGATCACCAGGGACCTCTCATGAACCTCTCCGCCAGCACCGTCCTCGTCACCGGAGCCAACCGGGGTCTGGGCCGGGCACTCGCCGCCGAGCTGCTCAGCCGCGGCGCCACCGTCTACGCCGGCGCCCGCAACCCCGCCCAGGTCGATCTGCCGGGCGTCAAGCCGATCGCGCTCGACATCACCGACCCCTACTCGGTCGCTGCCGCCGTCAAGGCAACAGGCGACGTGACGGTCCTGATCAACAACGCCGGCTCGTCCACCGGCACCGACCTGCTCACAGGCGATCTGGACAACATCCGCCTGGAGATGGACACCCACTACTACGGCACCCTGTCGGTGGTCCGCGGTTTCGCGCCCCAGATCGCGGCCAACGGCGGCGGCGTCATCCTGAACATCCTGTCCGCCCTGTCCTGGTTCAGCTTCCCGGGTTCCGGCGCCTACTGCGCCGCCAAGTCCGCGCAGTGGTCCCTCACCAACTCCCTGCGCCTCCAACTCGCCGACCAGGGCATCCGGGTGGCCGGACTGCATGTCGCCTACATGGACACCGACATGACCCGGGCGGTCACCGCGCCCAAGTCCGCCCCCGCCGACGTGGCCCGGCTCGCCGCCGACGGCATCGCCGACGGCGCCTACGAGATCCTCGCGGACGACGTCAGCCGCGAGGTCCGGTCCGGGCTGGCCGGCGGCGTCGTCGCCCTCTACCCGGAACTGCCCTGACGAGCAGCCGTCTCGCCGAACCAAACGGAGTGGGCATGCCCGCTGATCCCGAGTCGTGCGGTTGAAGATCGGAGCGGGATTCCCTGTTCGAGGGAGATCAGACCACAGCCGCGGGCCCGTCAGCAGCACGTGATTCAGCGTTCTACGAGGTCACGATGCGGGCAGCCGTGTCGACCGGTCCCGGTCTGGCACCGGTGTGAGGCCGGTCCGCGAATGCCTGGCCGCCGTAATCGATCAATGTGCCGGCTCCCCGAGGGCGAATGAGGTCCAGCGGTCACTTCGAGCAGGTCGAGCGCGAGTTCGCGGCGACCGCCGACGTCGGTGCTCTACGGCTGGGCGGTCAACAGGGCTGTACGTAGGGCCTTCTTGTCGGTCTTGCCGACATTGGTCCGAGGGAGGGCCGTAGCAACCGAATACGAGGCAGGGGCGTAGAGGTCCCCGAGCACATGAGTGATCTGGCGGGTCAGCGCGTCGGAGTCCGGGACACGGGCGGGGTCCTGAGGCACCAGGACCACGTGCACCTTCTCTCTGCCGTCCTCACCGGTCAGGCCGATGGTGGCCGCGTCCTTCACCGCGGGGAGCGAGATCAGGAAATCGTCGAGCAGGCGTGAGTAGACGTTGTCGGCGGTCCGCCCGGTCACGATGATGTCCTTCACCCGGTCGACCAGGTACAAGTGCCCCTGGTCGTCCTGGCGGGCCAGGTCGCCGCTGCGGAACCAGCCATCGGCGCCCAGGACTTCGGCCGTACCTTCAGGATCGTTCCAATAGCCGTCCATGACGGTACCGCTGCGCACATACAGTTCACCGATCTGTCCGGCCGGCACAGGCCTGCCGTCTGCGTCCCGCAGCTCGACCTCGGCTCCGGGGCGCGGGCGCCCGCAGCTGGTCAGGGACCCGGGCCGGGTCAGGTCGTGTTCCTGCGGCGTGAGTTCGGCGACCAGGCCGTTCTCGGACGCCCCGTAGATCTGGTGCAGCACGGGCCCGAAACGTCCGATGGCCTGCCGCAGCCGGGCGGGAGCCGCGGCCGCACCGGTGTAGAAGAGGGTACGCAGCGAGGGGAAGCCCTCAGCGGGGCAGTCCGGATGGTCGAGAAGCTCATACAGCATCGGCGTCACCGTCATCATCGAGGTGACCTGCTCGCTACGCATCACCGACAGGGCGGTACCGGCGTCGAATGTCCTCAGCAGTACGACTGTGGCGCCGGTCAGGATGCCTATGAGGGAGGCCAGATGGCCGCTGGTGTGCGTTGCCGATGTGCAGACGAGCATCTTGGGATCGGCTGAGACCTCGTCACCGTACCTCCCCGACACCCGGATCAGAGCCTCGTAGTAACGGCTGCGATGCGTGACCAGCCTGGGCGCCCCGGTGGTGCCCCCGGTGTAGAGCAGCGTCGCGACATGGCGGCCGTCGGCTGCCTCGTGCGGCGTGAGGTCGGTGGTGTCCGGGGCCACAGCGAGGAAGTCCGGCGCGAGTGATGACCGGCCGATACCGAAGACGTGCGGGACATCGACCCGGTCGGTGATCTGTCGGGCCCGCTCCTCGAAGTCGGGATCGAAGAAGAGCGCCTTGACCTGGGAGCGCTGGAGGAAGGCTTCCAGCTCACTGTTACCGGGCTCAGGCGGTACGAAGACCAGCCGACAGCCCGCGAAGTGCGCGGCCAGCATCAGTAGCAGTGCTTCGGGCGAGTTCCGCGCGAAGAGGGCGACCCCGTCGCCGTTCCCCAGCCGGGTGTCCCTCAGCAGTGTGGCGTACCGGAGGACCGTTCCGAGGGCCTCCGTTCCGCTGATCCGGCGCGTCCCGGAGACGATCGCGTCCCGGCTGCCGGTCGCCTTCAGCCGGTCCAGGACGGTGACGGTGTAGTTCTCGATGTAATTCATTGCCCTGTTCTGTCACGAGAAGATACGGCTGGTCCGATGCTTCGGGCCCGCCTCGGTGGCGGCCGTACCCCGCCGGGCTCCGTTCCGGCGGGGTACGGCGTCTCGCCGCGGAGGTGTTGTCAGCGGTCGAGGAAGGTGTTGACCTCGGTGCCGAACTGGACGGCGTACTGGTAGAGGAAGCCGTGGCCGGCGTCGGGGTAGATG
>NZ_JBSFCF010000087.1:0-4039 GCF_053593335.1 Streptomyces sp. NPDC002324 | reverse complement strand
CCAGCGCCAGCGCGGCCGCCCTGCCGATACCGGAGGACGCACCCGTCACCAGAGCCACCCGTCGTGCTGTCGTCACCATTTCGAACTCCTGACTCGCGGGATTGATGTCGTCTTGCTGTTGATGGGTGATCGGGGTGCCGGTCGCGGATGGCGGCCTGCTCAGGCAGACCCGCATGGCCGACGACCCTCAATCGGTTTCACTACTGTATCAACTATCGAGAAAACCGCAACGCGATCGATGCTGTTAGCCGGTAAGTCGTATCATTCACGTATCTTCTACAAGGGAGTAGGAACCGACGACGCGACAGGAGAGAGATATGGGCCGAGCACTACGGGCAGATGCCGAGCGCAGTGTGCGCGCGATTCTGGAGGCGGCCGAGCGGGTACTGGCCGAGGATGCCGGCGCCTCCATGGAGCAGATCGCCGAGGCGGCGGGGCTGACACGAATCACCGTGCACCGCCGGTTCGCGAACCGGCAGGCACTGCTGGAGGCGCTGGCCGTCTCCGCGAAGCAGCAGCTCATCGACGCCATCGAGGAAGCCCGGCCCGACTCCGCTCCCGCGCTCGTGGCGCTGTACCGGGTGACCGTGAACGTCCTGCGGGCCAAGAGCACCTGGCGTTTCACGCTCAGCCACACCACGCCCCACAGCGAGACCGCGGCCGTCCTCTGGACCGAGATCGACAGGTATACCGTCCAACTCCTGACCCGTGCGCAGAGCGAGGGAATCCTCGCCCCGGACACGGACCTGGACTGGACGCGACAGGTGTACTACGCGCTCCTCAGCGAAGCCCTCAACAGGCCCGGTGGGGACCAGGACCCTGCCGCACAGGATCCCGACCCGCTGGCCGCACTCGTCGTCGACGCCCTCCTGCACGGCGCAGGGCCACACAACTGAGCCCCCACCCACGACCAAGCCCGCCACCAGTCGCACACCAGGCCCAGGTGCCCGTCGCACGACGACGGCGCCCCGTGGCTGACCGCCATGAGCTGCCCAGCGAACAGCTCGCCCGCGCACCACGTTCCGCCCGGGCGGGTGTACGGGACGTTCAGGAGGTCCGCACCGCGGCGCTCTCGCGCAGCAGCGGCGCGTGTGAGGGCGTGGTCGGCCGTGCGGACCAGCAGGATGCGGTGGACCGGGGCGGGCGGCTGCAGGGGCAGGACGCTCACGCCGGGGCGGATGCCCTCCAGGGCCAGGGTCAGGACGGGCGCCGGCGCCACCCTGATGCCGGCCGCGACTATGGCCTGGGCCTCCTGGCAGTCGCGGGCCCCGTAGGCGATCTGCGGCTCGAAGCCGACGGCACGGCGACTGCGTTCGAGTGCCTCGGCCACCGGATGGTTCCCGGCGCGGGCGATCCACGGATCGTCCGCGAGGGCGGCGAAGGTGGCCGAGCCACGGCCCGCGGGGATGACTGTCGCCGACCAGGAGCGCCGGGGGATCGTCGGCGAGCGGGGTGCCGGCCGAGTCCTCCCGCTCGATGCGACACCAGTCGTGGTCCCACATCAGAGACATCTCGATCTCCCGGTTCCAGCAACGGCCAGAGGCCGGCGGGGGCCTGACTCACAGGGGATCCGACGCCGTCGGCGCCGTACGGAACGTACGCCGGTAGGCCAGCGGGGACACCGTGGGCCGTCGTCGTGGCCCAGAGGGCGGACTGGTTCATCCTGGCCGATGACCCCGTCGGACCCTCGGGATGATTTCCGACGACAGAATCACTACCTAGAGTCCAGACATGTCGATCATGCGGGATCGATTCGGTTTGGCGGACGGCCTGGTCGGGCCGTCCCTCGCGGCGGGGCCATCCCCGTAACTGACGCCCGCGCCTGAAGGCGGGTGGGTTGGTCCAGGCTCGGCCTGGCGGCTTGCCTACTCGACACACGCGCGGTAGGGACCTCCTCCCGCGCTGTCCCTCCTGATTTGGGAGAACGATGATGAAGAAGATCTCACGGGGACGGCGAAAGACGGCGGCAGTGCTCGGCGCCGCCCTCGCGGCAACCAGCATGCTCGGCATCGTCCTCGCAGCGCAGGCCACAGCCCTGGAGCATCCCGCGGTTGCCTCTGATGACACCGGGCATGCCCCCTGGGTCGCGCCCTACCCGCCGAATCTCTGAGTTGCGTGATCGTGGGACGGACCTGACCTTCGTCATGACCCCGGGCTGCCAACACCTGGAGTAGGAAACTGCTGTTGAAGGCATTCAGGACGGTGCTGATCCCACGACTGGGTCACCGCTGGTGGCGGAGCGCTTGACATGTGGGACTCGTTTACGCGGTCAGGTGGCGTGGGCGGCTACGCAGGCGGCGACGCACGCTGGGAGGCGCGGAAGGCCAGGGGGGTTCGACCGGTGTGGCGTTGGAAGAACTTGCCGAAGTGGGTGGCGCTGGTGAAGCCGAGGTGGGCTGCGATGGTGGCGGCAGGTTCGGTGCCGTGGGCGAGGAGGCGCTTGGCCTCCAGGGCGAGGCGCTGGTCGAGGTAGTCCTTTGCGCTGAGGCCCGCTGCGGTCTGGGTGGCGCGGGTGAGGGTGCGGGTGGAGTAGCCGAGTTCGTGGGCGTAGTCGTCGATGCGGTGGGTGCGGGAGAAGCCTCGTTCGACGGCGTCGCGGAACCGCAGGAAGGGCTCGGGGGCCGATTTCGCGGCCTGACCGTGCTGCCGCAGGTTGGCGAGGCGCAGGAGTACCACGTCGAGCAGGCGGTGCAGCAGGGCGGTGTGGACCGGTGGCGGATGGCGGTCCGACTGGGAGAACTCCGCGGCCAGTTGCTCGGCCGCGGCTGCCAGCAGGGGGGCCTCCGAAGGGTTGGGGCTGTACAGGGGCATCGGGGCGGTGGTGGTGCCGAGGCCGGTCAGTTCCGCGGTCTCGGGGGCGACGAAGTCCTCTTGGAGAAGGATCATGATGGCCTCGGCCTGGTCGGGGTTCTGCCACTGGTGCACTTGGCCGGGCCGGATCCACAGCCAGGAGCCGGGCGGCAGTACGTGCCCGGTGAAGTCGACGCGATGGCGCAGGGTGCCGGAGGTGACCAGCAGCAGGGCGTGGAAGTCCTGCCGGTGCGGGGTGGCGATGTGCCAGGGCCAGTCACGGGTGCGGTCGCGGAAGTCGGCCAGGGTCATCACCTCCAGGCCGGCTGGGGACCCTACCGGAGGCTGGAAGGCCACCTTCGGAAGTCCCATCTCCCGCCGACCGGTCTTCTGCCGCGCTTGTCGCCTGTGGACCATCACGAGACCGCAGCGTATCTCGCCGGACATCCGGTTCCGCCTCAGTATGGAGTTGTTCCAAGGGGCAGCCCGCCCGTGGCGTGGAGCCGGCCATGTCCGTTGCGGCCGATGGTCGGTCGTGAGCCCGAGCACCAGCCATTTGCCCCTTCCCATGTCTCATCACCCCTCACCTCTCACCCGCACTTCGACAGGAGCAGAGAAATGCACGGCACCATCACGGTCATCGACAAGGGCCCGGTCCGCATTCACAGCTACGCCGCGCCCGAGGACGGCCTGGACGTCAACACCCAGCTGATCGAGACGCCGTCGCGGATCATCGCCGTCGACGCGCAGTTCGTCCTCGCCTACGCCGACGAAGTCGTCGCCTACGCCAAGCAGCTCGGTAAGCCGCTCGACCGCCTGGTCATCAGCCACGCGCACCCGGATCACTACCAGGGTGCGGCCCGCTTCGGCGTCCCCGTGCACGCCCTGCCGGAGACCACCGCGGAGATCGTCGCGGTGGGCGCCAAGACCGACCTGCCCACCGGCACCCCGATCCCGCTCGCCGACATGACCCCGACCGTGGAGATCACCCCCGGCACCGAGGTCATCGACGGCATCCCCTTCGTGTTCGAGAAGGCCACCGGCGGCGAGATCCACACCACCCTCGTGATCAAGCTGCCCGAGCAGGGCGTCCTGGTCGCCCAGGACGTCGTCTACAACCACACCCACCTGTGGTTCCTGGACAAGGACTTCGACGGCTGGCAGGCCAACATCGACCGCTTCGCCGCCGAGACCGAGTACGACACCATCCTCCCCGGCCACGGCGAACCGACCACCCCCGCCATCTGGG
>NZ_JBSFCF010000086.1:1539-3066 GCF_053593335.1 Streptomyces sp. NPDC002324 | reverse complement strand
GTAGCTCATGGGTGGAACGTTGATTATTCGGCATCTGAGTTGTCTCAGGCTGTGAGTACTGTTCCTTCGGGGGCGTGGAAAGCTGATCTGGGCGGTGAGGGTGTCGGGCACGCTGTTGGGTGTCTGAGGGTATGGCCGTGTTTACGGTTGCCTTCAGTGCCGGCCCCAGTGCACTCGGACTACTGGTTCGGGGTGATGGGTGGTTGGTCGTTGTTTGAGAACTGCACAGTGGACGCGAGCATCTGTGGCCAAGTTTTTAAGGGCGCACGGTGGATGCCTTGGCACCAGGAACCGATGAAGGACGTGGGAGGCCACGATAGTCCCCGGGGAGTCGTCAACCAGGCTTTGATCCGGGGGTTTCCGAATGGGGAAACCCGGCAGTCGTCATGGGCTGTCACCCTTGCCTGAACACATAGGGCAAGTGGAGGGAACGCGGGGAAGTGAAACATCTCAGTACCCGCAGGAAGAGAAAACAACCGTGATTCCGGGAGTAGTGGCGAGCGAAACCGGATGAGGCCAAACCGTATGCGTGTGAGACCCGGCAGGGGTTGCGTATACGGGGTTGTGGGATCTCTCTTTCACAGTCTGCCGGCTGTGAGACGAGTCAGAAACCGTTGATGTAGGCGAAGGACATGCGAAAGGTCCGGCGTAGAGGGTAAGACCCCCGTAGCTGAAACATTGACGGCTCGTTTGAGAGACACCCAAGTAGCACGGGGCCCGAGAAATCCCGTGTGAATCTGGCGGGACCACCCGCTAAGCCTAAATATTCCCTGGTGACCGATAGCGGATAGTACCGTGAGGGAATGGTGAAAAGTACCGCGGGAGCGGAGTGAAATAGTACCTGAAACCGTGTGCCTACAAGCCGTGGGAGCGTCGCGCATCGAGTTTACTCGGTGCGTCGTGACTGCGTGCCTTTTGAAGAATGAGCCTGCGAGTTTGCGGTGTGTTGCGAGGTTAACCCGGGTGGGGTAGCCGTAGCGAAAGCGAGTCCGAACAGGGCGTTTCAGTAGCACGCTCAAGACCCGAAGCGGAGTGATCTAGCCATGGGCAGGTTGAAGCGGAGGTAAGACTTCGTGGAGGACCGAACCCACCAGGGTTGAAAACCTGGGGGATGACCTGTGGTTAGGGGTGAAAGGCCAATCAAACTCCGTGATAGCTGGTTCTCCCCGAAATGCATTTAGGTGCAGCGTCGTGTGTTTCTTGCCGGAGGTAGAGCACTGGATAGGCGATGGGCCCTACCGGGTTACTGACCTTAGCCAAACTCCGAATGCCGGTAAGTGAGAGCACGGCAGTGAGACTGTGGGGGATAAGCTCCATGGTCGAGAGGGAAACAGCCCAGAGCATCGACTAAGGCCCCTAAGCGTACGCTAAGTGGGAAAGGATGTGGAGTCGCACAGACAACCAGGAGGTTGGCTTAGAAGCAGCCACCCTTGAAAGAGTGCGTAATAGCTCACTGGTCTAGTGATTCCGCGCCGACAATGTAGCGGGGCTCAAGCGTACCGCCGAAGTCGTGTCATTCCAGCAGTA
>NZ_JBSFCF010000086.1:0-1443 GCF_053593335.1 Streptomyces sp. NPDC002324 | reverse complement strand
GGGCTGAGACCTGATGCCGAGCCGATTGTGGTGAAGTGGATGATCCTATGCTGTCGAGAAAAGCCTCTAGCGAGTTTCATGGCGGCCCGTACCCTAAACCGACTCAGGTGGTCTGGTAGAGAATACCGAGGCGTTCGGGTGAACTATGGTTAAGGAACTCGGCAAAATGCCCCCGTAACTTCGGGAGAAGGGGGGCCATCACCGGTGATAGCACTTGCTGCTTGAGCTGGGGGTGGCCGCAGAGACCAGCGAGAAGCGACTGTTTACTAAAAACACAGGTCCGTGCGAAGCCGTAAGGCGATGTATACGGACTGACGCCTGCCCGGTGCTGGAACGTTAAGGGGACCGGTTAGTCACATTTCGGTGTGGCGAAGCTGAGAACTTAAGCGCCAGTAAACGGCGGTGGTAACTATAACCATCCTAAGGTAGCGAAATTCCTTGTCGGGTAAGTTCCGACCTGCACGAATGGCGTAACGACTTCTCGACTGTCTCAACCATAGGCCCGGTGAAATTGCACTACGAGTAAAGATGCTCGTTTCGCGCAGCAGGACGGAAAGACCCCGGGACCTTTACTACAGTTTGATATTGGTGTTCGGTTCGGCTTGTGTAGGATAGCTGGGAGACTTTGAAGCTCGGACGCCAGTTCGGGTGGAGTCGTCGTTGAAATACCAGTCTGGTCGTGCTGGATGTCTAACCTGGGTCCGTGATCCGGATCAGGGACAGTGTCTGATGGGTAGTTTAACTGGGGCGGTTGCCTCCCAAAGGGTAACGGAGGCGCCCAAAGGTTCCCTCAGCCTGGTTGGCAATCAGGTGGTGAGTGTAAGTGCACAAGGGAGCTTGACTGTGAGACCGACGGGTCGAGCAGGGACGAAAGTCGGGACTAGTGATCCGGCGGTGGCTTGTGGAAGCGCCGTCGCTCAACGGATAAAAGGTACCCCGGGGATAACAGGCTGATCTTCCCCAAGAGTCCATATCGACGGGATGGTTTGGCACCTCGATGTCGGCTCGTCGCATCCTGGGGCTGGAGTCGGTCCCAAGGGTTGGGCTGTTCGCCCATTAAAGCGGTACGCGAGCTGGGTTTAGAACGTCGTGAGACAGTTCGGTCCCTATCCGCTGCGCGCGCAGGAATATTGAGAAGGGCTGTCCCTAGTACGAGAGGACCGGGACGGACGAACCTCTGGTGTGCCAGTTGTTCTGCCAAGGGCATGGCTGGTTGGCTACGTTCGGGAGGGATAACCGCTGAAAGCATCTAAGCGGGAAGCCTGCTTCGAGATGAGTATTCCCACCCACTTGATGGGGTAAGGCTCCCAGTAGACGACTGGGTTGATAGGCCAGATATGGAAGCCTGGTAACGGGTGGAGTTGACTGGTACTAATAGGCCGAGGGCTTGTCCTCAGTTGCTCGCGTCCACTGTGTTGGTTCTGAAACCACGAACAACCCCAT
>NZ_JBSFCF010000085.1:0-5616 GCF_053593335.1 Streptomyces sp. NPDC002324 | reverse complement strand
TCCTTCATCACCAGCTTCGACGAGTTCTACATCTCCCAGTTCCTCTCCTCCGTCGACACCGTCACCCTGCCCGTGCAGGTCTACAACTCGCTCACCTTCGAGATCGACCCCAGCGTGACCGCAGTCAGCGCCATCCTCATCGCCTTCGCTGTCCTCGCCCTCGGCCTCGTCGCCCTGGTCCGCTGGATCGGCTCCGGCAGACAGGAATCCCTGCTGTCCGTCGAGAACACCGTCGGCGTCGCCAACCCCGGAGGCGAGGCCGTATGACCACCCACCGATCGTGCTCTCTCGACACACCATCCCGCGATCAACGAAAGAGACACGCGCATGACTGACACCCTCACCGCTCCCTCAGCGGAGTCGGCAGTCCTGGAAACCGTCCCCCGTGGCTTCCTCGCCCACGACTGGCAACCTGCCACCGGCGGTCGCACCTTCGAGGTGCGCAACCCCGCGACCGAGGAAGTCATAGCCACCGTCGCCGACTGCGGCGCACAAGACGCGCTGAAAGCACTGGACGTGGCGGCCGCGGCCGCCGACCAGTGGGCCCTCAGCAGCCCGCGGGACCGGGCGACCGTCCTGCACCGGATCACCGACGCCATGACCGAACACCGTGAGCGTCTGGCCCGCATCATCACGCTGGAGATCGGCAAGACGATCACCGAAGCCCGGGGCGAGGTCGACTACGCAGCGGCCTATTTCCGGTGGTACGCCGAGGAGGCGGTCCGTCCGCCCGGGCGCAGCACCCCCTCCCCGGACGGCAAGAGCCACATCGTCACCGTCGCCGAACCGGTCGGACCCTGCCTGCTGATCACCCCGTGGAACGTGCCGCTGGCCATGGCCGCCCGCAAGGCCGCCGCCGCCCTCGCCGCAGGCTGCACCGCCGTGCTCAAACCGGCAGCGCTCACCCCGCTGTCCTCCCTGATACTGGGCGAGCTGGCACGCGAGGCCGGCGCGCCCGCAGGCGTCCTGACCGTGATCACCAGCAGCGACGCGGCAGCGGTCACCACGGCGCTGCTGGCCGACCCCCGGCTGCGCAAGCTGTCGTTCACCGGGTCCACACCGGTCGGCAGGCTGCTGTTGCAGCAGAGTGGTGCGCGGGTGCTGCGCACTTCGATGGAGCTGGGCGGCAACGCGCCGTTCCTGGTCTTCGACGACGCCGATCTCGACCTCGCGGTCCGCGAAGCGATGATCGCCAAGATGCGGCTGGGCGGCCAGTCCTGTGTCGGCGCCAACCGGTTCCTCGTCCAGGAGGGAATCGCCGACGCGTTCGCCGCGGCGATGGGCGAACGGATCGCCGCCATCCGGGTGGGTGCCCCGGACCGGGAGGACACCGAGCTCGGCCCGCTGGCCGACCACCGCGCGGTGGACAAGGTCCGCCACCTCGTCGAGGACGCGGTGGCCCGTGGTGCCGTCGTCGTCGGCCAGGCGGACATCCCTGACGGGCCGGGTCACTATGCCGCCCCGACCGTGCTGGACCACGTCCCCGCCGAGGCCGCGATCATGCACGAGGAGGTCTTCGGCCCTGTGGCCGCCATCCACCGTTTCTCCACCGAGGCCGAGGCCATGGCGGTGGCCAACGACACCGAGCACGGGCTCGCGTCGTATGTGATGACGTCCCACATCGACCGCGCCCGGCGGGTCGCCGCCCGGCTGGAGGCCGGAATGGTCGGCATCAACCGCGGCCTGGTCTCCGAGGTCGCGGCACCCTTCGGCGGGATCAAGCAGTCCGGCCTGGGCCGTGAGGGCGGGCCCGAGGGCCTCCACGAGTACCAGCAGCTCAAGTACCTGTCATTGCCCGGCTTTCACAGCTGAGCAAGCCGACACCGGCGGAGCCCTCTCCCCCCGTCCTACAGGGCAAGGCAGTGACCGGGGTGAGGCTCCCTTCCCCTACGTCCACCAGCGGCCCGGTCAAGGGTGGCCGCCAGTCTCCGGCGGCCTCGATGTCGCTGGCCTGGCCGCCCGGGCGGATCCTCGACAGGCCCCTTACCGGCACCCCGCCATGCTCCGCGGCCCCCATGGCACCCGTGATCCGAGTGCCGTGGGGCCGCCATCTCCACCGACTTGACGAAGGAAACGGTTGGCCGTGGACGCCATCGACGAGAAGATCATCGCCGAGCTGACCTGCAACGCCCGCCTCTCACACTCGGAGCTGGCCAGCAGGGTGCTGCTCTCCCGTAATGCGGTGCGCCAGCGCATCGAACGGCTGGAGCGGCAGGGCCACATCGCCGGCTACACCATCGTCCGTCCGGGCGAGGACACCGGCAATGTCGTCTCGGCGCTCGTCCTCGTCCACCGCCAGGACCGCATGCGCGGTGGCGACGTCCTGGCCGCGCTCAAGAGCATTCCGGAGGTCGTCATCTGCGAGATCCTCAGCGGCGACTACGACATCATGGTGCGCCTGGAGGCAGCCTCGCTGGAACGCGTACGAGTCATCTGGGAGAACATCGCCCAGATGCCCGGCGTACGGGACACGGTCACCGCCCTCACCCTGTCCAGCATCGTCAACCGTCCGCGAAGAAGACGGCGTACCACGCCATCGGGGTGAGCAGCGCCGCCATCGCCACCTCCCCGTCAGTCCAACGTGACCATAGAGACCATCGCTGCTCTCTCCTGCCAGTGCCGTCCACTGTGTACGCGCGGCGCGTGGTTCAGGCCCTTTCGAGGGTTCCGCAGAGTGGGCCTGAGGCAAGTTCGGGCCTGTTGACAGTTGTCGACAATGCTTTTATCGTCGACAATCGACAATGATCCATGCAGTGAGCAACCCCAGAACGAGACTGAAGGTGTGCCTGCCGATGACTTCGACGCTGAGTCGGGCGATAGCCCACTACCCCAACCGGTTCGACCCTGGGGCACTGAGCGAGCTCCCCGAACACCTCCGAGAGACCATCCAGCGCCGGAACAAGGTCCTGGGCCCTGGCTACACACTCATCTACAAGGAGCCGGTCGAGTTCGTCTCCGGTCACGGGGCCCACCTGATCGACCGTGACGGCAACGACCACCTTGACGCCTACAACAACGTCCCCTGCGTCGGACACGCTCACCCCTACGTGGCCGAGGCGGTCGCCCGCCAGATGACGGCGGTCAACACCAACACGCGCTACGTCCAGGAAGCCCTGGTCGATTACGCGGAGCGGCTGCTCGCGACCTTCCCCGAGGAGCTGTCGAAGCTGAGCATCGCGTGCAGCGGATCGGAGGCGAACGACCTGGCGGTGCGAGTGGCGAGGTTCCACACGGGCGGCGAGGGCATCATCGTCACCCGCTGGGCCTACCACGGCATCACCCGGGAGGTGGCGAGCTTCTCACCGCACCTGGGCGCGGGATCGCCGCTGGGACCGAATGTCCGGCTCATCGATCCGCCGGACCCGCGCCTTGCCGCGCCGGGAACAACGCTCGCCGAGCACATGCGGCAGCAGGTACGGGGCGCGATCGACGACCTCGAGCGCCACGGCTACCGCCTGGCGGCGCTGGTCACCGACTGCGCCTACACCAGCGACGGCATCTTCACGGACCCGGTCGACTACATGCAGGGCGTGGTGGAGGAGGTGCACGCGGCCGGCGGTGTCTACATCGCGGACGAGGTGCAGTCCGGATTCGCCAGGCTCGGGGAGTCGATGTGGGGCTTCACCCGGCACGGCGTCCTGCCGGACATCGTCACCATGGGCAAGCCGATGGGTAACGGAATGCCGATCTCGGGCGTGGTCTTCCGCCCCGAGGTCAGCGAGGAGTTCGGACGCAACGTCCGCTACTTCAACACCTTCGGCGGCAGCTCGATCCCCGTGGCAGCCGGCGCGGCGGTGCTGGACGTCCTCGAGAAGGAGAACGTGCAGCAGCGCGTCCTGGAGAGCGGCAACGCTCTGCGCGCGGGACTGCGGGAGATCACCAAGGACTCCCCCTACGTCGCCGAAGTCCGCGGCGCCGGTCTGTACGTCGGCGTGGAGATCGTGAAGGACCGGGAAACTCTTGAGCCGGACCGCCTGCTGACCGAAGACGTCATCAACGACATGCGCGATCGCCGGATTCTCATCAACGGCACGGGCAAGTCGGCGAACACCCTGAAGATCCGCCCGCCACTGGCCTTCGACTCCGCCGATGTGACCCGATTCCTGGAGACCTTCGCCGAGGTCGCGAAAAACCGTCTGTGACAGGCTGACCGAAGGGACTGACCGTGACCACCTCACCAGCCAAGAACCATACTCAGCGGCTCCTCGAGGAGAGCGGCCTGACGTCTTCCCACGAGCCCGTCGACGTGATGCTGGTGAGCATTCTCCTCGAGGAGCACTACCGCCTCTCCGGACGCCTGGGGCGACTGGCGACCGAGAAGGACGACACATTCAGACTCAGCACCGACCCGCGCAACTACCTCGTGAAGGTCTCACCACCTGACGAGGTGGAGGCGGTTGTCGCCCTCCAGACCGCCGCGATGCGCCACCTCGAAACCGCCGCTGCGCACTTGCCCGTCCAGCGGGTGAAGCTGACCGCCGATGGAGACGACCATGTCAAGATCAGGCTGAACGACGGCAGGACGCGCATTCTGCGGGTGTTCGACTTCGTCGAAGGCCAGGTCCTGGCCGATGCGAACCCGGACGCGGAGCGGCTCGCCGAGGCGGGCGAGATGCTGGGGCTGATCGACGTGGCGCTCAGGCCGTTCACGCACCCGGCGGAGCGACGAGGTCTGGCATGGGACATCCGGCATTTCCACCAGATGACCGAACTGGTCGAGCACACGCCGAGCCCCGAGCACCGCCAGTCGGCCCAGTCCGTCTTCCGGCTCTTCGGCGAGAACGTCGTCCCGAGGCTGAGTGATCTCGAAACGCAAGTGATCCACGGAGACTTCAGCCCATACAACATCTTGGTGGACCCAGAGAAGAGCGATCACTTCGTCACCGGTGTCATCGACTTCGGCGACACGGTGCGCAGTGCGGTGATCTTCGACCCCGCCGTTCCCATGGCGAACCTGCTCGGCAGGACACCAGATCATCCCTGGCGGGACGCCTGCGCCTTCGCCGCGGGCTACCAACGAAAGCGCCCGATCCGGCCGTCGGAACTGCCGCTGCTCCCGGTTGCCGCGTTGGCACGGCTCACACTGCGTGCGCTGATCTCGAACTGGCGCGCGGAGCGCGCGCCCGAACGGCGTGAGTACCTCCTCGATCACGCCAAGGACGACTGGATCAACATCGAGCGTTCCTTGACCGTGAGCCTGGACGACGTTGTCGCGCACCTCAGGGAAGCCCGTCACGGGCATTCCTGAAAAGCCATAAAGAAAGGAGCATCCTCGTTCGGCTGCTACGGCACGATGAGTGCCATGCCGGGCCGTTCGATCACGCCGGAGTCCTCCGCGTTCGGCTTTCCCAGGAGCGTCTCCCTGCGCCGGCACCTGCACGCGGCGATCGGCATCTCGCCCCAGGCGTAACGGCGTTCGTTTCAGGCGGCCCGCTAGGGCCCGTGTGGGGTCGTGATCATTCTCGGGTTCTGGTCCCGTGCGGGGGTGGGACCTGGTAGGACGCTGGGTGTGACACGTACACAACTCACCGACGAGCAGTGGGAGTTCATCGAGCCGTACCTGCCGATAGGCGAGTACGGTCCGTATCCCGAGCGGTTGCGGGAGCAGTTCGAGGG
>NZ_JBSFCF010000084.1:0-7052 GCF_053593335.1 Streptomyces sp. NPDC002324 | reverse complement strand
GAGCGGGTCCGCACACACGAAGCGGACCCGCTCGCAGCCGTCGCACGCGAACAGGTCAAGAAGCTCCAGCACTCACCGAAGACGGGCACCCCCGGCGCAGCCCACCGTGGCGAAGCAGCAGTCGCACCACCCCGCCCCGCACGCAGCAAGGCGGGTGGGCGACAGGCGAGCGCCGTGCCGCCGCCTAGCGGTAGTGCCGCCAGACCAGCACACCCACCGCGGCCACGGCCACACTCGCGCCGCCCACGATCAGCATCTCCCGGGGCACCCGCTCCCACGCCGACTGCGCCTTGGCCTTCACATCGGCCTGGGCCGCGTGCACCCTCGCCTTCGCATCGGCCTGGGCCGCGTGCACCCTCGCCTTCACATCCGCCTTGGCGGCCAGTTCCTCGACCGTGTCGCCGAGCTGCGCCCGGGTCTCCTCGATCTGTCGCCGGAGTTCGTCGGGGCCCTTGGCGCCGACCGAACCATCGGTCCTGTTCGTTGCCTGCGTCATCGCCGCGCCCTCCCCTTGATCTCGTCCACGTCCGCCTTGACGCTGTCGAGCGCCCGCTCCGGCTTGGGCGGGGTGGCCCGGCGGAGCTGTGCGCGCCCGAGCGCGGCCAGCACGCCCGCGATCACGAACAGCACGGCCATGACGATGAGCGCGGCGGCCCAGACGTCCAGCACCAGGGAGAGCGCTCCGACGCCGGCGGCGGCGAGGGCCATGAATCCCACGTAGGCGACCGCGCCGGCCGCGCCGAGCAGCCCGCCGCCGCGTCCCGCGCGCCGCCCCTTCTCGGCCAGCTCCTCCTTGGCGAGGGCGACCTCCTGTCGTACGAGCAGGGAGAGCTGTTCGGTGGCCTGCCCGACCAGCTCGCCCACGGAGTGGTGGTCGTGTTCGCCCGGCCCCGGACGTTCGGATCGCGCAGAGCGCACGAATCGCGTGGGCCTGGTCTCGGTGGTCCCGGTCACGGTGTCGCCTCCTCACACATCGGGACGCCCCGAGTACCCTCCCCGCTCCGCGCTACCCCTGCGACGTCGCTTCGACCTCGAACGACGCCCGCATCCACCTGCCCCGGCCTCGCAGACGGCGCCCCACCCCATCCTCGTAGCAAAACTCCCAGATATTCCGTAGAAGAATTAAGTGGAGCTTCACAATGAGGCACCCGAGACTACCCGTATGACCCTCACCCACCGCCCCGCCCCCACTCCCTTCGGCCGTGCCCTCTGCGCGATGATCACGCCCTTCACTCCCTCCGGCGCACTGGACCTGGACGGAGCCCAGCGGCTGGCCGACCATCTGGTGGCCGAGGGCTGCGACGGACTGGTGCTCTCCGGTACGACGGGTGAGTCGCCGACGACCACGGACGCGGAGAAGGCGGAGCTGATCCGGGCCGTGCGCGCGGCGGTCGGCGACCGGACCGTGATCCTGGCCGGGGTGGGCACCGCCGACACCCGGCACACCGTGGAACTGGCGCCGGCGGCCGAGAAGGCGGGCGCGGACGGCCTGCTGGCGGTCACGCCGTACTACAGCACGCCCCCGCAGGACGCGGTCGAGGCCCACTTCCGCGCACTCGCCGACGCCTCCGGGCTGCCCGTCGCCCTGTACGACATCCCCGGCCGCACCGGCACCCGCATCGAACCGGAGACCATGATCCGGCTGGCCGGCCACCCGAGGATCGTGGCGGTGAAGGACTGCGCGTACGACCTCCTCGGCACCCAGAAGGTGCTGGCGGAGACGGAGCTGGCGTACTACACGGGCTGCGACGAGTACGTGCTCGCGCTGTACGCGATCGGCGGGTCGGGTTACATCAGCACCGTCGCCAACGCGGCCCCCCGCCACGTCCGGGCGGTCATCGACGCGTTCGACGCGGGCGACACCGCCGAGGCGGCCCGGCTCCAGCGGCGAACCATCCGGCTCACCGAGCTGATGATGGCGTCCGGTCTGCCCGGCACGGTGACGGCGAAGGCGCTGCTGGCCCGGCTCGGTCTGCCCGCCGGCCCGGTCCGCGCACCCCTGCGGCCCGCCGGTCAGGAGGTGACCGACGGGCTGCTGAGGGCGTACGAGGAGTTGGTCAGCGATCGCTGAACACCGGATTCCAGCGGCCGCTGTAGTCGGACGAGGCCTTGCGGAAGTCACTGAGCTGGACGACCTTGTCACTGCCGATGGTCATCAGCACGAGCTGGTTGCGGAACTCGTTCTTGCCGTCGCACCGCTCGGGGTCGCAGCCCCACAGGACCAGCCGCTCGTCGTCGACCCAGGCGAGCGCCTGCTCTCCGCCGGGTACACGGGCCAGCTGCTCGCCGGTGTAGGCGTCGAGCACCGCGCCACCGGACGCGACGCGCTTGCCGTTCGGGGAGACTCCTGCCTCCTCGGCCCAGTGCGCGTACTTCTCGTTCGCGGGCTTGGCGACCTCCTTGCCCTCGAAGTCGTAGTACTGCTGGTGGGGTGCGGTGGTGAGCCCCGAGTAGACCAGCTTGCCGTCGTGGCTGAACGCGAAGTCCTGTCGGACGTTGAGGTCGCCCTCGGTGTTGTCGAAGTCGACCTTGCTCCAGGCGCTCCTGCCGGAGCCGACGTCGACGATGTAGAAGCCGGTCCGGTCCGACTCGGAATAGTGCGGCCCCCAGTCGTTGTTCTTCCCGTCCCCGTCCGAGTCGTAGTCCAGCTTGTACAGCAGGTCGGGGTTGCTGCTGTAGGTGGTGGCGACGAGCTTGCTGCCGTCGGGCGAGAACTCGACGCTCGCGACCCCGCGCTCGACCGGGATCCAGCGCTCGATCTTTCCGGTGTAGAGGTCGAGCAGCCCGATCCGCTCGGTCGGCAGGCTCCGCTCCAGGACGGCCGCGGTGCGCAGGCCGGGGGCGAAGTCGAGATAGGACCACTTCATGGTCTTCTCGTACTTGCCCGTCTTCTGGTCGAGCACCCAGTAGTCGCGCTCCCGGATCGAGATCTTGGGAGACTTCTTCTCGGTGTCGAAGGTGTAGTAGCCGGCCAGCGCCACGTCCCCGGCCGCGATCAGATCGCGCGGCGGCGACTGGTCGGGGTGGGCGATGATGTCGCTCTTGTTCATCTCGGTGGCGAGCCGTACCTCGTCCTTGCCGGAGTCCAGCAGCGGCACGGCCACCGCGACGGCGACCACGGCGGCGGTGGCCGCGGCGACGGTCGCGATCGACCGGTTCCGGCGGCGGCGCCGGACGGTCAGCACCCGGTCGGCGAAGCCGGGGGTCAGGGGCGGTTGTTCGTCGGCCTGCTCCCGGAGGGAGTCGCGCACCAGTTCATCGACGTTCACGGACGCACCTCCACGGGCGAGAAGTCACGGGACGGGGTCTGCTCGGCGGCGGGCCCGAGCAGGGCCAGCTCGGGCGCGAGTTCACGCAGCCTGGCCAGCGAGCGGTGGGTCGTGGACCGGACGGTCCCGACGGAGCACCCGAGGATCCGGGCGACCTCGCCCTCGGGCAGGTCCTCGAAGTAGCGGAGCACCAGCACGGTCCGCTGGCGGGCGGTGAGCCGGGCCAGCGCCCCGCGCATCACCAGCCGCAGTTCCACCCCGGCCGCCCCGTCGGCGGCGCCGCTCTCGGGCGGCTCGGCGACGGTCAGCTCCCGGCGCCGCCACTTCAGCCGCCACCGGCTGACCTGCTGCCGGTAGAGGATCCGCCGTACGTACGCCTCCGGCTCGTCGATCCGCTGCCAGCGCCCGGCGGCCTTGATCAGCGCGTTCTGCAGCAGGTCCTCGCCGGCGTGCCGGTCCCCGCCGCTCAGCAGTACGGCCGTCTTCAGCAGAGCGGACGACCGCCCCGCCACGAATTCCCGGAAACTCTCCTGCCCCGCGGCATCCATCGTCACCTTCTCTTCCCCGGCGGGCCCCGAGTCCCGCCCCTGTGCCCCTAGTGACGCGCGGACCCGCGCCCGGCTATGCCGCCCCGGGGAAGAAAGTCGTGCGGTGGTGGAGAACGGATGGCGGAGAACGCCGCGGGCCCGCACGCGCGTCGAGCGCGTACGGGCCCGGATTCCCGACGACGGCCGGGTCAGCCCCAGCGGTACCCGTCACCGAACAGCAGGGTGTGCTCCAGCACGTCCTCCATCGGGTCGTCGACCTGGCCGACGTTGACGAGCCCGATGCGGGGGCCGTTGTGCGAGGCGGTGTTGGTCTCGTCCGCGTACGCGGCCCCGGCCGGAAGCCAGCACAGCGTCGCCCCGGCCAACACCCCCGTGACCACGCGCGCCACACCCCTCGCCCGGTCGTTCCTCATCCCTCGGCCCCTCATCTCGTCGGCCCCTCATTTCGTCGGCTCGGCAGCTGATCGGACTCCGTGTCCGCCCGTTCATCTGCCGGGACCGCGCGAAGGTCACGCCGAGTAACCCGTACGTGGGGCCTTGATGATCAGTTGTGGCTGTTCTGAACCCCGTGCAGGTCAAGGGTTCATGTTGCCTCATGGGCCGTATCGGGGCCGTCGTGGGTGTCACCCGAGTTCCGGAAGACCCGATCCACGGCTGCCCGGGTGCGCGCTTCGCTGTTCGGCATCAGGTGCGTGTACGTGCCCAACGGGAGCGTGACGGATCAAGTACTCATTCAGCGCCTTGACGCTTCCCCCCGAGCCCAGAAGCACGGAGGCGTAGGACAAGTGACGGAGCACGCGCCCTGCCTGTCTCCTGGCCAAGGGGTGTTCCAGCGGCGGACGCATTGATCGTGCGATCTACACCTATTTAAGAGGGAGTTGACACCCCGCCAGGTACGGCAATACTAGAACCATCTCGGGGAAACGAGTGAGCCTTCCACCCCTCAAAGGTGCCGACAGGAGCATTTGTGTAGCCGAGTTCCTTAAACACCTAGGGGGAACCTGCGCTCCAAAACAAGTTAGTTAGTCTAACTACAGAAAAGGCCTTAGTTTCGACGCTTTGAAAGCGCGGATTGAACGAATCAATTTGCCCACACAGAGATTTGCGCTCCAGGGATTTCATCTCGCTGGAGATCCGCAAGCCACAGGGGGCTGTAGACAGACCTCCCGAGCAGGCGACGGGCCAAGGTACACGGCCCCGTGGTCCGCACTCGTCGCACGGCGAAGAGGAGGCGGGACGCGAAGACGACCCACGCAGCAGCCCGACGTACCAAAAGAGCAGGCCACCCGCGGCGCCTGGAAACGATGCGGGTGGCCCGTTACTCACATCCCTCTTACGGAACAGGAGCGCGACAAGTATGTCCGAAGGTAACGCGACACGAACAGCCGTACTGGTACGTGCCAGCATCTACGGAGGTGCGCTGGCCGCAGGCGTTCTGCTAGTCCTCGTGGGTCACAGCACACCGGTCGAGGCTTCCGGTTACGTCTCTCCATTCCTTGTGATCTTCGAGCGAAGCAGCAGCCAGCGATCCGAGTGACGGAAGTCCGCGACGCAGAACACTCATGCGGAACGGCGGCGTCCGGCCATCCCATGACCTGACGCGGCCAAATGTGCGTCGAATCTAGAAATACCTTCCTGTGGAACGTGCAGGTCACGGCCTCATGTTGCCTCGTGGGCCACATCAGGGCCGTCGTCGGTATCGCTCGGGTTCTGGAAGACTCGATCCACGGCGGCCCTGGTGCGCGCTTCGCTGTTCGGCATCAGGTGCGTGTACGTGCGGAGGGTGAAGCTCGGGTCATGGTGGCCGAGGTATTCGCTCAGGGCCTTGATGCTCTCCCCCGCGTCCAGGAGCACGGAGGTGGGCTTGATCCGCTTTGACGGACATCCGAGATCAGGGGTTCTGCCCCGGGAGGATGTCCATCATGGAGAGCATGGGGAAGAAGAAGCCTCGGCCTCGCCGTTCGTTCACGCCGGAGTTCAAGGCCGAGATCGTCGAGTTGTGCCGACGCGGTGACCGCTCGCTCGGTCAGATCGCCAAGGACTTCGACCTGACGGAGACCGCGGTGCGGCTGTGGGTCAGCCAGGCCGAGGTCGACGCGGGCGAACGCGACGGGCTGACCAGCAGTGAACGCGAGGAGCTGGCCGCATTGCGCCGGGAGAACCGCCGGCTGCGCGAGGACGTCGACATCCTCAAGCGGGCCACGGCCTTCTTCGCGAAGGAGACCCGGTGACGGTGCACCCGTTCATCGAGGCGGAGAAGCGAGACGGTCACAACGTCAAGCGCGCGTGTGAACTGCTGCAGGTCTCCCGAACCGCCTTCTATGCCCGCCGCACCGGCAAACCCGGTCCGCGGGCGGTCCGCGATGCCGAGTTGGCGGAGAAGATCGCCGAAGTTCACGAGCGGTCCCGCGGCACATATGGGGCACCGCGGGTGCATGCCGTCCTGCAGCGCGAGGGTGAGGACTGCGGACGGCGCCGCGTCGCCCGGCTGATGCGCGACGCCGGGCTGCAGGGCCGACACCGCAGACGGCGGCAGCTGACGACGATCCCCGACCCGCGGGCCGCCGCCCGGCCCGATCTCATCGTCCGCAACTTCACTCCCGACCCGGACGGCCTCGACACCCGCTGGTGCGGCGACATCACCTACGTGCCGACCGAAGAGGGCTGGCTCTATCTGGCCACCGTCATCGACATCGCCTCCCGCCGGGTAGTCGGCTGGGCGACGGCCGACCACCTGCGGACCGAACTGGTCGCCGACGCCCTCACGGCAGCCTGCCGACAGCGTCGTCCCGCCCGCCCGGTGATCTTTCACTCGGATCGCGGCTGCCAATACACAAGCCGTGAACTCGCTTCAGTGGCAGTCGAGTTGAACGTCCGTCTGTCCGTCGGCCGCACCGGGCAGTGCTGGGACAACGCGCTCGCCGAGTCGTTCTTCGCCACCATCAAACGGGAGTTGCTCGACACGAGGACCTGGCCCAGCCGGGCCGCCGCTCGCACCGCGATCTTCGACTTCATCGAGGGCTGGTACAACTTGCACCGACTGCACAGCAGCCTCGCCTACCGCAGTCCCGCCGAATACGAGACCGCACTCGCAGCCTGACCACCACACCGCTGGTGTCCGTCAAAGCGGAACAAGCTCAATCACTGGCTCGCCGCGGTCGACGACACCGGGACAACGGTGTGGAGCAAGAAGGTCCCCAACGACGAGAGCGCCATTCTGACCGCCCTGGGCGAG
>NZ_JBSFCF010000083.1:0-7564 GCF_053593335.1 Streptomyces sp. NPDC002324 | reverse complement strand
CAGCGTCCACAACGCGAAGAATGGGAATGACTTCCTCGTCCATGGCGCCATCGTCGCAGACCGCCCAGGGCGAACGTTGCCTGATGCGGCACTAGGTAGTCGCTGTGGCCGCTGAGGGTGAGCACGATGACGGCGATGATCGTGCCCAGCACGGATAACGCGCTGATCCAGGTGAGCGCCTTCGCCGTGCCGGGACGTTGCCGTCGAGCCTTAGCGGTCGGCCGGGACACGGCCGACGGCCTCTCGGACCGCGCAGTCGTAGAGTGCGAACCTACGCCAGGCTCAACGCCGTAGAGGCAGAATCGCCACCGGTTCCCAGGAAGAGTCCTCCGAGATTCGGCGAACTCGTCGGTTTCCGGTGTCCGGCGACTCGATGATCGACGCGTCGATCTGCGACGGCGACATCGTGACCGTCCGCCGCCAGGACAGCGCCGACCACGGAGACATCGTCGCCGCGCTTCTGGACGACGAGGCCACCGTGAAGGTCCTGAAGCGACAGGACGGACAGGTGTGGCTGATGCCGCGCAACCCGTCCTTCAAGCCGATCCCCGGCGGCGACGCACGCATCCTCGGCAAGGTCGTCGGCGTCCTGCGGCTTCTCTGAGCAGAAATCCCTTGGAGAACCGGATGCCGCAGGTTCGAGTGTTCACCGCCTTCTGGCCGGTGGAGAGGGTCTCCCACCGGCCCCAGTACGGGGTGCGGATCGCGCCGCTGGCGCCCCGATAGGCCTTGTCCGCCCAGCACGGGATGCCGACGCCAGCGAGGGCGTCGAGGATGCCGTGTTCGCGGGCCGCGCGGATGTCGTGGACGGCGCCGGGCAGGGCAGGTGAGGCCCACAGCAGTCGGCCGAAGGGGTCGGCGAGGACCTGCACGTTCATCCCGTGCCTCTTGTGCTTGCCCGAGCAGAACGGCCGGTCCGCGGCGATGCGGTCGATCGGCAGCAGCGTGCCGTCCAGGATCAGATACGCCTTCACCGATGCAGTCCGCACCGCGTCTGCCAGGCTGGGAGCGAGAGCGGCCAGGAGGTCGACGGCCTCGGTGACGTAGCGATAGGCCGTCGTGGTGCCGACACCGAACCCTGCCGCAAGCTGAGCGTACGTGTGCCCCACCCGCAGGTGGGCGAGCGTGAGCAGAGCCTGGCGGCCCACACTCAGGCGCCGCCAACGGGAGCCGATCGCACGGCGGTGCCGCCGCAACTGCTGCGCAAGGAAGCGAAGGGCAGAGCTGGACACGTCGACGCCCGACGGGTAGACAAGCACGTGAAGCCTCTGGTGGAGTCGGTTCTCTTGGTCGAAAACCCATCTACCAGGGGCTTCACCACGCTGTCAGCCCAACTCCCCGACTGAGGTACCAGGTTGGAAGGGCTCAGTGAGCATTTTTGCATCTCACGTTGGCGAGGTGCGCTGCCCGGCCGACCGGATTGCAGCTCAGGCGAGGGCATCGAGACGGTGTGACAGGAACCCCGCCATCGCGCGGACCCCGATACCGATCGCGTGCTCGTCGGCAGCGAAGTCCGGGGAGTGGGGTACCCCGTTGATGCCCGCTTCCGGGTTGGCGACGCCGAGGTAGAACATCGCTCCGGACACCTGGTGCAGGAAGTACGCGAAGTCCTCGCCGTTGAAAGGATACGCCGCGTGCAACACCATGACTGCGTCCGCACCCAGGGCGCCTCGCAGGTACGAGGCTGCCGCCGCGTTGAGCTCCGGCGAGCACACCATGGCGGGCAACGGAGGCTCGGTGAACTCCACCCGCCCACGGGGCAGCGTGGCTTCGTAGGTGACGGTTGACTCCACTTGTAGGTCAGTTCTGACTCCACCGGGTGCCTGGGGGACGCGATTTTGTAGGTGAGAAATGACTCCACCTGGCGGCCCCGCTGCGGCGGATTGAGCCCGTCCCGGGTCAGTGACTGTTTGAAATCCCGAGCAAACGAGCGCTTGGATAGGCTGCCCGTATGAAGATCACGGTGGGTGGGATCGTGGCTGGGATGGTGTTCGGAGCGCTTACGTCGCTCGCCAACGTCCTGTCTTCGCCCTATGGGGAGATCGGCGCCCGCGTGGCGGGGACCAGCTTGGCCAAAGCCAGCAAGGTGCTCAGTCTCTTGCTCGACGCCGGGTGGTCGTGGGCTGCTCTGGCGGTGGCGGTGGGTTGGGTGGCCGGGTCTCGTGTCCGTGGGGCGTTGGGCGGGCTGTTGGCGCTGGTGGCGGCGACCGTGTCGTACTACGTAACGGACCTCTATCTGTGGGACGCGGGCACAGACATGATTGCGTGGCTGGTTGTGGGGGTGCCTTTGGGACTCATTCTTGGCACGGTGGGCGCACTCGCCAGGCAGCCAGGTATGACCGGGCTGATCGCCGCCTTGATCGTTCCGATCGGGGCTGCTGCGCAGATGGTGGTGCTGCCACCTGGCGAGTACTTCACCACGTCACTGCCCGAGACCGTGGCAGAGGCCATCGTCTGGACAGGCGCTGTGTTCGGTGCCGTCTGGGCCCTTTATCGGTTTTGGCGTGAGCGCCGCGTCGGCACTGCGTAGATGGACACCGGCGCCTTGAACTGCAGGCCACCACAAAACAGGGGATGAGCCGCTACTTCGGCCAGTCGGAGCGAGGGCCTCTGCGAGTGAGTCGTCTGGTCATGAAGGTGATGAGTGCCCAGGTCAGGTGAGCTTGGGAGTTCGCCGTCTTCGTCAGCCCGCGGCGACCGCGGCGGCGGCCTTCTGTTCGGCGCGGGCGCGGGTAGCGGCCAGGCGGTAGGAGTCGGTGCCGGTCTCGATGATGTTGCCGCCGAACGTCAATCGGTCCACTATGGCCGCGCAGAGCCTTGGATCCGTGAAGGTTTTGGTCCAGCCGCCAAAGGATTCGTTGGAAGCTATCGCCACAGAATTCTTTTCCTCACGCTCCGTCAAAACCTGGAACAGCAGCTCCGCCCCGCGACGGTCAAGCTCCATATAGCCCAGTTCGTCGATGCACAAAAGGTCGACGCGGCCGTAGCGTGCGATGGTCTTGGCCAACAGCTTCTCGTCGGCGGCCTCCACAAGCTCGTTGACGAGCTTGGTGGCCAGCACGTACTTCACCCGGTACTCGTGCATCGCAGCCTCGGTGCCCAGCGCGATGAGCAGATGGGACTTGCCGGTTCCGCTGTCGCCGATCAGACACAGCGGCAGGCCCTTCTTGACCCAGTCGCACTTGGCGAGGGTGTGGATGGCTGCCGGATCGATGACGGGGTTGGCGTCGAAGTCGAACTGCCGGATCGATTTCTCGCGCGGAAAGCCGGCCGCCTTGATCCGGCGCTCCGAGCGGCGCCGTGCCCGGTCGTCGCATTCGGACAGCAGCAGTTCGGCCAGGAACCCGCGGTAGGTCATCTGGTCACGGCCGGCGGCTTCGGCCAGCTCGGGGTACTGGGAGCGGATCGTGGGCAGCCGGAGCATCCGGCACGCCTGGTCCACGGCGGTGTCGGCAGCCTGTTCGGTCAGTCCGCGGTTGCGCTTGGCGGTCACGGTGCCTCTTCCTGGTATGCCGGGCCGTCGGCGGGCCGCCGACGGAATCGCAGCAGCTGGTCGTAGACGGCCACCGACGGCAGCGGCCTGGGGTCGGGCGGCAGCGCTGCCAGACGCCGCTCGGTCAGCGAGGTCACCGTCGCCCCGCCGTCCACCCGGCGGCGCGGGGTGTCCTGGTCGGCCGGCTGTTCGGCGCCCTGGTCCGCCTCGCCCCACTTGCGGGCCTCCAGGGCGACCGCGTCGGCGGTCAGCGCTCCGGCCCGCAGCGCGGTCGCGATCCCGGCCACCACATGCTCGTGGACCATGTGCCGGTGCAGCAGCAGGACCGCGATCAGCGCCCGGGTGCCCTCCGCGTCGCCGTGGGCCTTGCAGGCCGCCTGCCACCAGGCGTCATGGACCGGGGTGAACTTGCCCGCCGACCTGGCCTGGTCCAACGCGGTCGCCCCCGGCAGCGCGCCGGGCTTGCGGACCAGCGCCTCCAGGTAGTGGTCCAGCTCCAGCCGGGAGCCGCCCTTGGCGATCAGCCGCTCGTGGCGGGCGACTTCCTTGTGCGCGTCGTAGACCACGAGCTCGGAGGCGTGCAGCACGACGCGCACCATCCGGCCGATCAACCTGACCGGCACCGAGTAGTGATTGGTGCGCACGCTGACCTGGCTGTAGCGGTTCACCCGCAGCGAGGTCACCAGCCCGGTCTCGAACGTCTCCTCGGGCAGTGGGACCAGCAGCGGGCGCTCGACGGCGAACATTTCACCGATGGTCAGCGCCCGCTGCATGATCCGGCGGGCGTCGTCCTCGTCATCCCAGCGCTCCACCATCGCGTTCAGTTCGGCCAGCGAGGCGACCTTCGGGACGGGGACCAGGTGGTTTCTGCGGAACCAGCCGATCTGCCCCTCGACGCCGCCCTTCTCGTGGGCGCCCTCGATGCCGGGATTGCAGTAGAAACTGTTGATCGAGAAATGGGACCGGAACGCCGTCCAGCGGTCGCTTTCCACCCGGCCCCGGGTGCGGCCCAGCACCTGGCTGACCGCGGCGCGCAGATTGTCGTAGCGGACCTTGCCGCGCGGCACGCCGCCCAGCACTTGCAGCGCGTGAACGTGGCCTTCCAGGAACGCTTCCTGCCCGCACGAAGCGAAAATCTTGTGCACGGCCTTTCCACTGAACGAAAGGCGCAGCGAGAACAGGAACACCTTGGTGGACACGCCGTCCAGGTGGATCCACACGTCCCCGAAGTCGACCTCCGCCTCATCGCCGGGGCGGTGGGTCTGCGGCACGAACACCTGAGGCGCCCCCCGGCCCTCCTCCACCCGGATCTCCGGACGCCGCACGGCGATGTAGGCGCGGACCATCGAATACGTCACGCCCCGGGCGTCGTGCTCATCGATCAGCCGGTCGAAGACCCGCTTGACGGTGTGCCGCTGCTTGCGCGGCGCGTCCAGGTCCTCCCGCAGAATCTGGTCGATCGTCGCCTTGAACGGATCCAGGCGCGAGATCCGGGGCGGAAGCTGCTTGCGCGGCGCCGGCCACACCGACTCCAGCGCCAGCGCCACCGTCCTGCGGCCCACTCCGTACTTCGCCGACAAAGCCCTGCTGGACAGCCCTTCGACCCGAGCGTCATGGCGTATCGCCGCGTACAACTCGACCTTCGAAAGAGGCACTTGAGCCACCCAGGGCTAGCTGATGCACCCCGATACTCCCACCGCAAGGCCCCCAGTGGAGTCAAAACTCACCGACATCAGCTCTCCACCTACAGCACTGGAGTCAGAACCCACCCACCACTGGCCTCAAAACTCACCTACAAAGCCAGCGCGCATCCACCCAGCGCCGCACCTCCTCACGGATCTCGGCGTACCGGCTCTCAGGCCAGGCCCGCAGATAGGCGTGCACGCGCGCGCCATCATCGCCCGAGCTCGAATGGGACAGGGCGTAGACAAAGCGCGCCAGCGGGCCGTCCGGGGTCTGCATGTCGTCCATGAGCTGCTGGAGCTGTCCGGGCGTCTGTGGGCGCCCGACAGTCGACAATCCGTCGATCATGGCGACGAGCCGCTTGGCGTCGTCGGCGGCGCCCGGCCCCGCCAGCTCGATCCGAAAGCGGTCTTGCCCCGGCTGACCCGGCCCGACCGCGAACGTGCCGACTGGATTGGAGCCGCAGTGCAGCGCGTAGATCTCCCGCGGCGCGGTCCGCTCCAGGACCCCGTCCTCGATCATCGCCCGGGCGCCCTCGCACGTCTCCTCGGCCGGCTGGAAGACGAAGACGACCCAGCCGTTTAGCTGCTTCCGCAGCCGTGCGAGGACCAAGGCGATACCCACCCCGATCGCCGTGTGCAGGTCGTGGCCGCACAGGTGGGCCGCCCCCGGGACCTGCGAGGCGAAGGCACAGTCGAACAGTTCGTCGTCGTCGACCGCGTCCATGTCGGCCCGGTAGGCGACGATCGGGCCCTCACCCGCACCCTCGAGCACCGCCACCACACCATGGCCGCCCACGCCGGTTACGACGGCCAGACCCGCGGCGCGAAGCCGCTCGGCGACCAGTGCTGATGTGCGCCGCTCCTCACCGGCAAGATCGGGATGCCGGTGGATGTCGCGGCGCATCCCGATCAGCTCATCGTCGATCTCGGCCGCAATCTTGTCGATCATCGCGTGGTCCAGCGCGGAAGACATGCGCCGGAGGCTACACGAGCCGATCTCCAACCCGGCCTTGAAGTTGAAAAAGGCTCAGTGGCTCACCTTGAAGGGAGCCCACCGCAGTGACCGTCCCGAGATCACTTTCATCAACAGCAGCGAAGTGTGGGAATTGGCCGAGCGCTTCCAGATGCTCTGCTTCAGCCTGCTTCACTGGGACACCGCCCACTTCGGCGAGCCAGCCGACGACGAGGACGGTCACCAGGGCCTGGTCTCGCGCAAGCAGATCTGACGCTAGGCCCGATACGGCTGGACGATCAGTTCGTGGGACTGACGATTGAACTGCTGGATGGCGACTCTGCGTTTTGTAGCTCTGGACGACATCGATGACATCTGGGGGGGAGCAGCCCGCTGATCAGCCTTCAGCGGCACACGCTCACGGTTCGACGCCACTCCACACCCTGCTACTGAGGTTGAACTCGTGATGTCGTGCTGTTGGTCAGGTGGGTCTGATGGCCAGGCAGGTCTCGGCGAGGCAGCCGTCTATGAGATGGGTGCGGTACTGGATGTGCCGTAGGCCGCGTCGGATGCGCTGTACGAGGTGTTCGGGAGTATTGAAGGCGACGTTGGAGAGCCAGCCGCGTCGCAGGAGGGACCAGATCCCTTCGACGGGGTTGAGGTCGGGTGCGTAGGGCGGCAGGTAGTAGATGGTCAGCCAGTCCCGGGCTTCCGCCCATTCCCGCAGATCGGCGGCTTTGTGGACGTTGAGGATGCCCCTATGTTGTGTCAAGCGGCAGAGGGCACACAGCGGGGGGTGACGGCGGCTGGAGTTGACCGTATCTCTCACGGGCGACGTAGCGTTTGAGACAGCGGATGATCTCGCGTTTCGACATGCCCTGTTTCGTGCGGCGTTCGAGGTAGAGACGTGTCCGGGCATCGCGGCGCAGGCGGGTTATGACGATGCGGTAGAGGGTGGCGTTGGCCTGCCGGTTTCCTCCGCGGTTCAGCCTGCGACGCTGGGTCTTTCCGGAGGACTGCTCGACGGGGCTGACGCCGCACAGAGCGGCGAATGACGCCTCGCTGGCCAGCCGTTCCGGGTTGTCGCCGGTGGCGATCAGCAGGGCGGCGGCGCTGTCGGGCCCGACGCCGATGACGTCCAGGAGCTGCGGATGCCAGCAACGGACGGCCTTGGTGGTCCGGCGGGCGAGCTCCTTGGCCTCGGCGGTCAGCTGCTGGATGCGCCGGGCCAGCAGCCGGAGCGTGAACACGGCTGCATCGTCGCCGTCGGGAAGGTCGGCGCACGTGGCGATCAGTGCTGTGTTGCTGAGGCTGGACAGGGCCTCGCGCAGTTCGGGATCGACGCCGAGGAGTACGGCCTTGAGCTGGTTCTTCGCCTGCGTGCGGGCCTTGACGGCCGACTCCTTCGCCAGCCGGAGCACACGCATGTCGGCC
>NZ_JBSFCF010000082.1:0-7788 GCF_053593335.1 Streptomyces sp. NPDC002324 | reverse complement strand
CGGGCGGGGGGGGTGCCGTTTGGGGTGTGGGCGGGGCGTTTTTCCCGCTGGCGGCGGGCCCGGGGGGGCGGCGGCCCGGCTGGGTGGGGGCGCCCCCGCTCGCAGCCGTCGCACGCGAGGGCCTGCCTCCAGCGCCCGGGCGGGGTGACGCGCAGCCTCCTCGACCGCCTCGGCGGTACGCGGAGCCCATGAGCGACCGGCGGCGGCGCCACCCCGCGAGCGACGGTCGCGGCCGGGCGACCGCACAGAGGACTGTGCGGTCGCCCGGCCGCCCCGCGCACGTGCCCGCGGCCGGTCCGCGTCCACGGCTGCGGGCACGCTTCTCCTCCCGGGAGCACCCGTCGCCGGGCTCAGCCCTTCGTCATCGGGTCACGGCCGGTCGCGGTGGTGGTCGTCCGGGTGCGTGCCTCCCGCAGGGCCCGTAGCCGGGGTGGCCATTTGCGGGTGTCCCGGGGTTCGACGTAGGGCTCGTCGGTGGGGGAGCGGCCCTCGGAGATGGCGAGTTCGCGGGAGAGTTCCGCGTCGAATTCGAGGCCCAGCAGGATCGCGAGGTTGGTCAGCCAGAGCCAGATGAGGAAGACGACGGCGCCGGCGAGGGTGCCGTAGGTCTTGTTGTAGGAACCGAAGTTGGCGGCGTAGACCGCGAAACCGGCGGACGCGGCGAGCCAGATCAGCGTGGCGACGATGCCACCGGGGCTGACCCAACGGAAGCCCCGGCCGCGGACGTTGGGCGCGGCCCAGTACAGCAGTGCGATCATCAGCGTCACCAGCACCAGCAGCACCGGCCATTTCGCGATGTCCCACACCGCGATCGCCGCGTCGCCGAGTCCGATCGTGGTGCCCGCGCGCTCGGCCAGCGGGCCGGTGAACACCACGATCAACGCGCTCACCGCCAGCATCACCATCAGTACCAGGGTCAGGGCGATCCGCAGCGGCGTCACCTTCCACACCGGGCGGCCCTCCGGCAGGTCGTACACCGCGTTGGACGTACGGATGAACGCGGCCACGTACCCCGACGCCGACCACACGGCAGCGAGCAGGCCGACGATCGCCAGCAGACTGCCCGTACCGCCGCTGTCGCTCAACTGGACGACCGCGTCCCGCAGGATGTCCCGCGCCGGGCCGGGCGCCAGATCACCGATGTTGTCCAGGATCTTGTCGGTCGCGCGCTGTCCGACGACACCGAGCATCGACACCAGCACCAGGATGGCGGGGAACAGCGACAGGACACCGTAGTACGTCAACGCGGCTGCCCGATCGGCCAGTTCGTCGTCCTGGAACTCCTCGGCGGTGCGCCGTACCACCGCCCACCACGAACGTTTCGGCAGCCCGGTGGGGCCGTCCACGCCGGTCCGCTCCTCCGCCTCCGCTCCGGTCTCCGTCCCGTCCTTCGCCCCCTCCTTCGCCCCGGAATCCGGTTCCTTCCCCACCCGCTCGGCCTCGGGCCGCTTCTCGTCCATGACCGGGCGGGTCTCCCGAAACAGGGGCTCGAATCGCGGAGTTGACCTGAATCCTGGTTGAGGTTGGAAGGTGGTCGGTGCGCATACACCGAGTACCGATCATGGGAGAGCGGCATGACCCGTCGTACGGACCTCCATCCCGTCCTCGACCGCCCCGATGTCGGGGCGCCCTTCTTCAGCACCTGGGAGGTGGGTACGCCCGAGCGGCAGCGGCAGACCGTCGAGGCCGTCGCCGACACCTGGCAGCGCCGCCCCTGGCCCACCGACGGGTTGCTGGGCTACTTCGTCTACACGGCGCAGGACGGCTCCGGCCTGCTGCACTACTCCCAGTGGGCCGACGAGCAGGCGTACGAGGCCTTCGTGCGGACGCGCCGGCAGGAGCGCAACGACGCCATCGACACCGCCGTGCCCGGGATCGAGCGGGTGGGGCTCGGACGCTACCGGCGGTACCGCAGTCTCACGGGGGACGGCGACCGCGCCACCCGGGTGCCGGGGTGTGTCGTGATCGTCGACATCGAGTTCGAGGGGCCGGACCCGGCGCGGCAGCGGGCCTGGGTGGACGCCGTCGAAGAGGCACTGGCGGCCGAGCCGCATCCGCACCCCGGCGGTATCTCCGCCCACTTCCACCTCGCCACCGACGGCACCCGCGTCCTCAACTACGCCGAGTGGGAGACCGCGCAGCACCACATCGACGCCCTCGCGTCGCCCGGCGACGGAGTCGGCTCGCCCTCGGCGCACTGGCGGCGCGTGCAGACCTGGCCCGGACTGAAGAGCAGCACGGTCAAGCGCTACGAGTACGCCCTCGGCCTTCTCCCGGACTGACTCCGGCGCCGCCTCTCACCGAACACTCTGATCGCCTGGACAAAAAAAGTTTTCGGTGAGACGGTGGGGTCATGTTGGACGTCACCGTGATCGAGGACCCCGAGGCAGCGGCGGTCTCGCTGGATCCGATACGTGCCCGGCTGCTGGCCGAACTGGCGGCCGGGCCCGCCTCGGCCGCCATGCTGGCCGGGAAGGTCGGGCTGCCACGGCAGAAGGTGAACTACCACCTCAAGGCGCTGGAGCGGCACGGTCTGGTCGAGCTGGCGGGGGAGCGCCGCAAGGGCAATGTCACCGAGCGGCTGATGCGGGCGACCGCCGCGTCGTACGTGATCTCACCGCTCGCGCTCGCCGCCGTGCAGCCCGACCCGGACCGCTTCCGGGACCAGCTCTCCGCGCGCTGGCTGCTGGCGCTCGGTGCCCGGCTGGTCCGGGACGTGGGGTCGCTCGTCACGGGCGCGGCCAGGGCCCGCAAGGGGCTGGCGACCTACGCGCTCGACGGGGAGGTCACCTTCGCCTCGGCCGCCGACCGGGCCGCGTTCGTCCAGGAGCTGACGGCCGGGGTGAGCGCGCTCCTGCGCAAGTACGACGCGCCCGACGCCGCGGCCGGCCGGGGGCACCGGATCGTCGTCGCGGTCCACCCGACGGTCAGGCCGCAGGCCGCCGAGGCGGCGGCCCCGCCCGGCGGCTTCGAGGAGTCCGACCGTCGCGACGACCGGCCTGACCGGCCCGAAGTGTTCGACCAGCCCAAGCGGCCCGACCAGAGTGAACTGCCCGACCAGAGCGAACTGCCCAAGCAGCCCGACCAGACCGAACTGCCCGGCCTGTGAGACCCGTTGAGGAGCACGTCATGTCCAAGGAATTCGAGATCGCCCGGGAGTTCGAGGTCGACGCCACCCCCGAGGAGGTGTGGGAGGCCGTCACCGCCGGGACGGGCGGGTGGCTGTGGCCCATGGAGGCGCCCGAGCCGCGCGTCGGCGGCAGGGGGCCGTTCGGTTCCGAGGTCACCGCCTGGGACCCGCCGCACCGGTACACCAACCGGGTCGAGGACGTCGAGGGCATCTCCGAACAGACCCGCAACCAGCTGGACTACACGATCGAACCGCGCGACGACGGCAAGCGGGCCTGGGTGCGGTACGTGCACAGCGGCATCTTCGTCGACGACTGGGACAACCAGTACGACGGCGCCGCCAAGCACACCGGCTTCTACCTGCACACTCTGCGCCAGTACCTGACGCGCTTCAGGGGTCGTACGGTCACCGCGTTCGCCACCTTCGACGCGCCGGAGACGGCCGGGGCCCCCGACGCGCTCATCACGGTCGGACGCGCACTCGGTCTCGCGGACGACACCGCCGCAGAGGCTCGGGTCCAGGTCGAGGGCCCCGACGGGCAGCTCCTCGACGCCGTGGTCGACTACCGCGACCCGTACTTCATCGGCCTGCGCACCGACGACGCCCTCATCCGCTTCTTCGGACGCAACCACTGGGGCTACCGGGTGGGTATGAGCGTCCACGACTTCGCGCCGGGCGCCGACGCCGGGACGGACGAGAACGCGTGGCAGGGCTGGCTGAACGGCGTGTTCAGCCAGCCCTGATCGGCACGGACGGCCACGGCTCGGTCATGGCCGATCATGAATTGTCATGACCGGTCATGACCGGG
The DNA here is from genome assembly GCF_053593335.1 of Streptomyces sp. NPDC002324. Lineage (NCBI taxonomy): Bacteria > Bacillati > Actinomycetota > Actinomycetes > Kitasatosporales > Streptomycetaceae > Streptomyces > Streptomyces sp. NPDC002324. The sequence continues at coordinate 3,850 of NZ_JBSFCF010000082.1, read as the reverse complement.
GTGCGCGGCTCACGGCTCGAACCGCACCACCTGCGGGTCGTGGTCGCTGATCTGGTCGTTGAACTCCGAGTTGATGTGCACGCTGTCGTACGTGAACCCGGCGGCGCGCCGCACCGAGCGGCTGACCAGGATCTGGTCGAGGACCTGGGCGTTGCCCTGGAAGACGTACGAGTAACGCTCCCGCTTCGGCAGCGACTTGATCGCCGACCACAGGACGCCGTCCTTCTCCAGCAGCTCCGCGGTGTCGGAGAACTCGAAGTCGTTGATGTCGCCGAGGGCGATGACGGAGGCCTTCTTGTCCTTCGCCAGGACCTGCTTGACGAAGGTGTTCACGGCCGTCGCCTGCAGGTGGCGCTGGGTCTCCGAGCTGCGCTTCGGCGGCTGGAACTCCGAGTGCAGCGCCTGGTCCCCGCCCTTGGACGCGAAATGGTTCGCGATCACGAAGACGGGCTTGCCGCGGAAGGAGAACTCGCCGACGAGCGGCTTGCGGCTGTTCGTCCAGGCGGCGTTCGCCGGGTCGATCCGCCCCGGGGACACCGTCAGCCGCGCCATGCCGTTCGCCTTCGTCACGCCGACGGCGGTCGTGGCGTCGCCGCCCGCGCGGTCGGTGAAGGAGACCCGCGCGGGGTTGAACAGGAAGACCTGGCGGATGTTGCCGCCGGGCTCACCGCCGTCCGCGAGGTTCACCGGGTCGATGGAGCGCCAGTCGTACGCCGGACCGCCGGCCGCCGTGATGGCGTCGATCAGCTTCTTCACGGTCTTGTCGGCGGCGACCGTACCGTCGTTGGTGGCACCGTTGTTGTCCTGGATCTCCTCCAGGGCCACGATGTCGGGCGACTGCAGGTGGTGCACGATCGCGGCCGCGTGGTCCGCGAAGGAGGCGTCCGAGGGGTCCAGGTTCTCGACGTTGTACGTCGCCACCGCGAGCTCGCCGCGCGCCTGCTTGGCGGTCGTCTCGCGCTCCAGGCCGCCCTGCTTGAGGGTGCCGATGCGGTTGGCGACGAGCGTGTAGCCGCCGAACTGGTTGTAGTCCAGCGGGCCGGCCGTCGTGCCCTTCAGGACGTCACCGACGTTCGCCTTCGGGAAGTCGGCGACCGCGCCCAGCGACTGGATCTGCAGCCGGCCGGTGTTCTGCGAGGTGTAGGAGTCGTACAGCGCGCCACCGCGGCGGTTGTCGTTCTCCCGGGGCTTCACCGTGACCCACAGCTCGGTGAACGGGTCGCTGGCGCCGACCACGCGGGTGTCGGCGACCTGGACGTTCATGCCCTCCAGGGACTCGTAGTAGTCCAGGGCGTACGTGGCGGGAGCGAGCTTGAGACCGTTGACCGAGCCGCCGGCGGCGGGGTCGCCGGCCGGGGCGTACTTCTTCGGCACGGACTTGGTGTCGATGACCTTCGCGGCCGGGACGGCGTTGCCCGTGGAGACGACCGTGATCGTCGGGCGGGAGATCTGCGTCACGGACTGGTTTCCGGACGAAGTGCCGCCCGGTATGAACTCACCGACGGTGCCCGCGACCGTCACCGCGTCGCCCACCGAGACCGTCGGCCGGGAGCTGGTGAAGACGAAGACGCCCTCGCTCGTGGCGGGGTTGGAGTCGGCCTCGGGGTCCTGGATCCAGAAGCCGCGCGAGCCGTAGGTGCGCACGCCCGTGACGATGCCCTGCACCCCGGCGACCTGCTGGCCGGTGAGCGGGGACGTCCGGGTGGTGCCCTGGATGTCGTGGATGCGTAGCGAGTCCGCCTCGGCGGGCGAGGTCAGGACCACGGCGGACACCGTGGAGCAGATGGTGGCGACGGTCAGCGCGCCGATGCGCGCGGTTCTCTTGCTCGGCAAGGGGATCCCTCCGGGGACGTACGTGGGCGCCGGGACGAGAGTGGACGGGGTGGCCTGCGACCGGTGGGGCGGTGCGACGCGCGTAGAACCCGGCGGACCCGATGAACTCCGACGGTCGTGCCTGTGGGAGGCCCCGGAATCATCCCAGGGCTACCCGCGAGTTTCTACGCGCGTCAATCTCCTGCCTGGTCAGGCCAGTTGTCAAGGTTTCAGCCATGTCCAACTCCTGGCAGGTACATGAACCGGGCGGCATGGGTCCAAATCCGTCTAGGCTGAGCGGCTGCGTACCCGTACGCGTATCGCCTACGGAAAGCCCCCACGCCGGGGGCACCGCATCGCTCGGCAGTCGTTCGTCAGCACCCGTTCGTCAGCACCCGTTCCCGAGGAGATCCCCGCCGATGTCAGACAGCTCGCCACTGCCGCCGGTGCGGCTCCTCCCCGAAGCGGAGCTGGCGCGGGAGGCGCTCGCCACACCGCTGCTCTCGCGTGCCGTGCGGCTCGCCCGCTGGGCCGGGCCCGACACGCGCGTGGGCACCGGGGGCGAACTGGTCGACGAGCAACTGCCCGCCGCCGCCGAGGCGCTCGGGCTCACCGGGGCGGGCGTCGACGACGGCGACGCGGCGGCCTCGGCCAGTGAGGCCTGGCGGGTGGCCGTGGACACCGGGCTCGTCGAGATCGTGAACCCCGACGGACCCGACGGACCCGAGGGGTCGGAGGGAGGGGAGGAGGGGGCGGTCACCGTGGGCGAGGAGCTCGCCCTGCTCACCGGAGGCGGGCCGCAGGACGTGCTCGGCATCTGGCTCACCGCCCTGGAGACCGTCCTGGCCGACGCGAGCGTGCCCGACCTCGACGGCCTCGTCGACGCCATGGGGACCGGCGGCGCGATCGACTTCTCCGAGCTGGACTGGGACCCCGAGGCCGAGGCGGAGTTCCTCGACGGGGTGCTCGGCAACCTGTACCTCCTCACCGTCAGCGAGGACGGTCCCGACGGGCCCGTGCCGCTGCCGGCCCTCGCCGCCTCGATGATCGTCCCCGACGACATGGGGGAGCCCACCAACGACGTGCTGGAACAGGTCTCGGACGCGATGATGCGGCTGGACGACCAGTTCCGGGTGCTGGAGCCGATCGGGCTGGTGGAGTACCAGCCGGTCGACGAGGCGCTGATGACGGACGCGGAGGAGGTCGTCGCCGCAGAGGGGCCGGGCGGCGCGCCCGCCGTCGACGACACCGATGTCACGCGGTACGGCATGGTCCGGCTCACCCCGCTCGGGCTGTACGGGATGCGGGCCCGGCTCCAGGAGGCCGGCGTGCCGGCGCCCGCGGTCGGGGACCTCGTCGACAAGGGCGCGGACGCGCTGCTCGACGGCACCGCCGGGTTCCCGCCGGCGGCGGCCCAGGCAGAGACCGAGCAGTGGCTCGCCCGCCGGGAGCCGGCGTCCGCGGCGCGCGAGCTGCTCGCCGCCGCGCGGGGCGCCGACGCCGGCGCGCCGCTGCGGCGGCTGCGCTGTCAGCAGGCGCTGTCCCTCGTGGGGGCCGTGGCCGAGCCGGCCCTGCGGGAGGTGCTGGACGACCCCGAGCTGGGCGGGCTCGCCCGGGTGTGGCTGACCGAGAACGGAGCGGTCGACGTGCCCCTGCCGTCCGAGGCGTTGGTCTTCTGGCTGACCATCGACACGGTTGCCGCGCAGCTGGCGGCCGAGGGGAACTCCGCGGAGCTGCGGGCGCTGGTGGAGGGGCTGGCCGCGCAGCACGGTTCGTTCTTCGCGGCGGCGTGGCGGGTGGATCATCCGGCCACGCCCGATGTCCTTGAGGCGATGGGGCGGATCCACCCCGACAAGAGGGTGGCGAAGGAGGCGCGTAAGGCGGCGTTCAAGGCGCGGTCGCAGATGGGGCCGGGGGTTGCCGGTTCGTAGCTCGGGGGCGCCAGTGGCTCGGGGGTACGGGTGCGGCGGCGGGTGCGGGTGGGTGGGGGCTTCTCGCGCGGTTCCCCGCGCCCCTGAAGGGCAGGGGTGCGGGGAAC
>NZ_JBSFCF010000081.1:0-8249 GCF_053593335.1 Streptomyces sp. NPDC002324 | reverse complement strand
AGAGGAGTCTCTTCGCACCAGCGCGCCGCCGCGTGCCGTCGTGCGGGTGCGGGTGCGGGTGCGGGTGCGGATGCGGGTGCCGCTGTGTGCCGCCGGCACGGTCGACGGCACCTCCCGCGCGGCGCTTAGCGAGGCGCAACCCGTGCGCCAGCCCGGCTTAAGGGACGGCGGCCAGCATCGTCTCCGGGCGGGCCGCCCAGCCGGGGGACGTCCCCCGCTCCCGGCCGGGGGCCCGCCCGCCGTACGACCGGACAGCCCCGCCCGCCGCCGGTACGACCAGGAAGGCCACCGAGCCCTCCGGCCGCATCCCCCGGGCATCGGCCCCGCACCCCGGAGGAGACGGAGAACAGCGATGGACCATCTCGGAGAACTCAAGGAGTTCGCCCGGCTGCACGCCCGCGGTCAGGGCATCGGTGACCGGCAGGTGGCCGCCGTACTGCCGCGGATCACCAACGACGAGCCGGGGCATCCCGCGTCCTGGGCCCGGGTGTGGACGGGCGAGGCCGACCGGCTGGCCGTCGCCGGCCGCCCGCTCGACGCCTGCCGGCACTACGCGCTCGCCCGTTTCCCGTACCACGGCGACGACGTCCGCCGCCGGGCCCAGGACAACTGCGTACGGACCTTCGACGACTGGCGTCGCCGACGGGGCGTCGAACGCGTGGTCCTCGACCACCCGGACGGCACGGTCGCCTGCTGGGCGAGCGGGCTCGACGCGCGTCGCCGGCGGCCGCTGCTCGTGGTCATGGGCGGCATCGTCAGCGTCAAGGAGCAGTGGGCGCCCCTGCTGCCCCGCCTCGCCCGGCTCGGGTACGCGGCGGTGGTCACCGAGATGCCCGGCGTCGGGGAGAACACCCTGCGCTATGACGCGGACTCCTGGCGGCTGCTGCCGTTCCTGATGGACCGGCTGGCCGGCCGTGCCGCGGTGACCCGCACCTCGGTCCTCGGCCTCAGCTTCAGCGGCCACCTGGCGCTGCGCGCGGCGGCCGCGGACCCGCGCATCCGTTCCGTCCACACCGTGGGCGCCCCCGTGGCCGGGTTCTTCGCAGATCCCGCCTGGTGGCCCGAGGTGCCGGGGATCACCGTCGCCACGCTGCGCCGGCTCACCGGCGCGGCCTCCGACGACGAACTGCGGTCGCTGCTCGCGGACTTCCCGCTCGGCCCCGACGTCCTCGGCGCGGTCGGCATCCCGGTCGGGTACGTGGCCAGCGCCCGCGACGAGATCATCCCTCCCACGGAACGGCGACTGCTCGCCGCCGCGCTGCCCCGCGTGCGCTTCAAGGAGTTCGACGACGTGCACGGCTCCCCGGCACACCTGGGGGCCATGCGCAAGTGGCTGATCGCCTCCCTGCTACGGGCCCGCCTCACGAACAGGTCCGCCCTCCGCCACGCCGCCCCCACGACGAGCGCCGGGAGACCGCCCGCGGCGACCGGCACCGGTGCGGCTGGTCTGTCCGTCGGGGCCGGAACCGGCGCCTCCGCCCGGACGGGCACCGGTGCCACGGGGCCGTCGGCCGGGGTCGGCGCCGGTGTGGCCGGTCCGTCCCGCACCGCCGCGCCCGGCCCGTCCGTCGTGACCGGGACCGGGACCGGCCGGACGATCCCGGCCGGTCCCGGGGCGGGCGGCTTCGCCGACGCCGTGCCCCGCCAGCCACGGCCGACCCCCGCCGAGTGACCGTCCGGTGTCGGTCTGTCGGCTGCCGTCGGGTGCTAGCCCCGCGTTGGTCTGTCGGCTGCCGCCGGGGGCGTGTCCCGCGTTGGTCTGTCGGCTGCCGCCGGGTGCGCTTCCCGCGTTGGTCTGTCGGCTGCCGCCGGGGGCGTGTCCCGCGTTGGTCTGTCGGCTGCCGCCGGGTGGGAGTCCCGCGCCTGTCCGTCGGCTCCCGCCGGGTGCGCTTCCCGCATCCGTCCGTCGGCTCCCGCCGAGCGACCGTCCCGCGCATGCCCGCCGGCTCCCGCCGGGTGCGCGTCCCGCGTCGTGCATACCGGCTCCCGCCGGGGGCGCGTCCCGCGTTCGTCCGCCGGCCGCGGTCGGGTGAGGGTCTCGTGCGGTTTCGCCGGTTCCCGGCGAGCGCGAGTACCCGCCCGGCCGCCGGCACCCCCGACCGCACGCCGCCCGGCCGAGCGGCAGCGATCCCGCGTTCTTCCTCGCACACCTATCCAGAGGTGGCTGTCATGTCCTCCGTGCACACCCTCCGCGCTCCCTCCTCGCAGGCCCAGGTGTTCGCTCCGTGGCGGACGCGTACACCCGGGCAGGCGCAGCCGTGGCGGTCCCTGATGTCGCTCGGGCTCGATCCCGAACCCGATCCCCAACCCGACCCCGAGAGCGTCCCCGGCGCCCAGCTGCCCGGCGCACCGGGCGTCGTCGAGTCCGCACCCGTCCCGCGCCGCGCCGTCCGTGACCGTCACCCGATTCCGCAGGAGGCCTGAACCATGGCCGACGCCCCCTTCACCGCCCGCTCGGCCTTCCGGCCCAGCCACCAGCCGGGGCGGCCCGGACCCCGTGCGGTGGGCCGCAACGAGGTCCGCGTCCGCACCCGCCATCTGCACGGCTACCGCTTCGCCTACCGGATGGCCGGCAAGGGCGAGTCCGCCGTGGTGCTCATCCACGGCATCGGCGACTCCTCCGCGACCTGGGCCGACATCATCCCGGGCCTGGCCGCCCGCCACCGGGTCGTCGCCCCCGACCTGCTCGGCCACGGGGCGTCGGCCAAACCCCGCGGCGACTACTCACCCGGGGCGTACGCCAACGGACTGCGGGACCTGCTCAGCGCCCTCGGCATCGAGCGGGCCACCCTCGTCGGTCACTCGCTCGGCGGCGCGGTGGCCGCCCAGTTCGCCTACCAGTTCCCGGAGCGCACCGAGCGCCTGGTCCTGGTCGGCAGCGGAGGCATCGGCCGCCAGGTCTCCCCGCTGCTGCGGGCCGCCACCCTGCCCGGCGCCGAGCTGCTGCTCTCCGCACTCCAACTTCCCACGGTCCGCTGGCAGTTGCAGACGCTTGTCAAGATCATGAAGACGCTGGACACCGGCCTGGGCGTCGACGCGCCGGATCTGCTGAGGGTCGTCGACGCCCTGCCGGACGCGAGTTCGCGCAGCGCCTTCGTACGGACCCTGCGGGCCGTCGTCGACTGGCGGGGGCAGGTCGGCACCCTGCTCGACCGGTGCTATCTGACCCAGGGCATGCCCACCATGCTGCTGTGGGGCGGCCGGGACATGGTCGTCCCGGCCCTCCACGCCGGCCTCGGCCACGTCTCCATGCCCGGCAGCCGGCTGGAGATCTTCGAGGAGGCGGGACACTTCCCGTTCCACTCCGACCCGGAACGCTTCCTCGGCGTGCTCCACGACTTCATCCGCCGTACCGAGCCCGCCCGGTTCAGCGCCGAGGAGTGGCGGCAGCTGCTGCGCACCCGCCGCGCCCGTCACCGCGGCGCCCACCCCCTCCAGGGGCGGGCCACCGGGTGACGGCGGGCCGCGCGGTGACCGGAGATGTGCACCGCGCGGCCCGCGCACACCGCCGGCCGCCCGGGAGTCCGGGAGCCGGCGGACGGGACGTCAGGCGGCCCCCGCCGGGGTCGGGGCCGAGCCGGCCGTTCCGATGAGCCACATCCCCGGGCGGACCTCGACCGCGTGCGCGAGCGGGGACGGGCGGCGGGATGAGTCCGGTGCCAGGCGGGCCGCGGTGCGGCGGACGTACTCCGTCCAGCGGCGGTCGCCGAGCCGTTCCGCGGCCCGCCGGCACTGCTCCAGATGCCGCATGGCCACCTCCGGGCGGCCCCGCCGCAGGTTCACCAGGGCCAGCCCGTTCAGCGCGGCCACCTCGCCCCGCAGATCACCTTCCGCCGAGCACATCGCGAGCGCCCGCCCGTACCGCCGTGCGGCGGGTTCCGGCAGACCCTGGCCGAGCAGGACGTCGGCCGCGCCGATCCGGCAGCGGGCGACCCCGGTCCGGTCGCGGACCAGCTCGAACGCGTGCTGGGCGGCGGTGTGGTGGCGCAGCGCCCGGTCGGCCTGGCGGCGCTGCCAGGCGAGGTCGCCCAGCGAGTACTGCACCACCGCCTCCGCCTCGATGCTCCCGGCCCGCCGCGCGGCGTCCAGCGCGAGCCGGTGGGTCTCCTCCCACTCCTCCCACGCGGCGCGGGCGTGGAAGTATCCGGCGGCGCTCCCCGCGAGCTGCCACACCAGGGACCACAGCCCCGCCGCGTGCGTCTGCCGTACGGTCTCCACCAGGCCGGTGGCCTCCTCGCGGAACCATCCCAGGGGGCTCGCGCCGACGATCGCGGCGGCGTCGGACCCGGGAACCGCGTCGACGGGGTGGGACCGCCAGTCCCGACCCGGGGTGAGCCGCCCGTCCGCGTGGCGGGCCAGCGCGGCGCAGGCCCGGCCCAGCCGCTCGACGGTGTCCCGCCGCGTCCGGGCGGCGTCCGGTTCCGCCTCCCGCAGTTCGGTGGCCAGCACCCGCAGCAGCGAGTGGAAGCCGTAGCGGACCGACTGCCCGTCGGTCCGGGCCTCCAGCAGCTGGGCCCGTACGAGCTCCTCGGCCGTCTCCTCCGCCTCCGCCGGCCCGGTGCCGAGCAGGGCCGCGACGGTCCACCCCGTGAAGTCGGCGGCCGGAGCCAGCGACAGCAGACGGAAGGCGCGCCGCAACGCGGGCCCGGCCTCCTGGTACCCCGTCAGCAGGCTGGAGCGCAGATCGAGATCGCCCTCGCGCAGCACGCCGAGGCGGGTCCGCTCGTCGCGCAGCCGGCCCGCCAGCGCGGCGGGCGTGGTGTGCGGCCGGGCCGTCAGGGCCGCCGCGGCCACGCGCAGCGCCAGCGGGAAGTACGCGCAGAGCCGGGCGATCTCGGCGGCCGCCACCGGGTCCTGCGCCATCCGCTCGCCACCGGCGGCGAGCAGGAGTTCCACCGCCTCCTCCGGCCGTACGGCGTCCAGCCCCAGATGCTCCGCGCCGTCGAGGGCGGCGGCCCGGCGGCGGCCGGTGAGGATCACCGTGCCCTCCGCGAAGGCCCGCAACAGCGGTCGTATCTGCTGTTCCGAGGCGGCGTCGTCCAGGATCAGCAGCATCCGGCGTCCCCCCAGAGCCCGCCGCAGCCGGTCCGTCAGTTCCTCGGGGTCGGTGAGCGGGGCGTCGGAGACGTCGTCGGTGAGGCGGCGCAGCAGGGCCGCTCCCGCCTGCGAGGCGCTCAGCGGACGACCCTGCGGTCCGCGCAACCCGATCAGCAGCCCGCCGTCCGGGAACAGGTCCGCCGTCCGGTGGGCGAGCTGCAGGGCCAGCGCGGTCTTGCCGACGCCGGCCGGCCCGGAGACGGCCAGGACCCGCGCCGGGGGCCTGCCGACACTCCCGCGCAACGCCCGTTCCCCGTACCCGAGTTCCTCGTGCCGGCCGACGAACCCGGGCGGTGCGGAGGGCAGCGCCGGAGGCGGACCGGGCAGCGGGCGTGGTCCGCCGGCCGGTGCCGCCCCACGCCGGGGTGCCCCCGGGGGCACCGGGGCGCCGGCCTCGCGGCCCGTGTCGTCGCGGCCCGAGTCCCGCGCGCCGCGGGGCGGCTGCCAGTCCAGGGAGGGGTCCCGGCGCAGAACGCGTTCGTGCAGCCGGGACAGGCCCGGGCCCGGTTCGACGCCGAGTTCCTCCACGAGGGAGTGGCGCAGCCGCCCGTACACCCTCAGCGCGTCGGATCCGCGGCCCGTCCGGTACAGCGCCACCATCAGATGTCCGTGCAGGCTCTCCCGCAGCGGGTACTCGTTGGCCAGGGCCAGCAGTTCCCCGGCGAGTTCCTGGTGGCGGCCCAGCCGCAGGTCGGCGACGATCCGCTGTTCCAGGACCTCCATCCGCAGCTCGTCCAGCCGGATGGCGGCGGACTCCAGCCGCACCCCGTGCGGGATCCCCGAAAGGGCCGGGCCGGTCCACAGGGCGAGCGCCTCGCGCAGCAGCCGGGAGGCGCCGCCGAAGTCCCCGTCCTGGTACGCCGTACGGCCCTGGGCCCGCAGCTGTTCGAAGCAGGGCAGGTCGAACTCCCGCTCGGGCACCGCCAGGAGGTAGCCGGGAGCCCGGGTCAGCAGCTCCCCGGCGGGCGCCGGACTCCCGCCGTCGGCGAGCACCTTGCGCAACTGGGACACGTACACCTGGAGGGTGGTGGTCGCGGTGCGCGGTGGCTCCGTCCCCCACAGTTCGTCGATCAGGCTGTGCACCGGGACCACTTCACCGGCCTGCACGAGCAGGGTGGCCAGCAGGGCGCGCGGTTTGGCCGCGGAGGGAGTGCGGGGCGACAGACTCACCGGCCCCAGAACCCGGAAACGCATCGGAGAGCTCCTTGATCAGGAAATCGTGTGGGATGGGAGGGGAGAGCGTCGGCCGGTTCGGGCGGCGGCGTGCTGTCAGCAGTCCTGCAGCAGGACGGCCGAGGCGGTGCACAGGACACGGCTGCCCTGGCTGAAGGCGAGCCGGGACCGCACGGTGGGCCGGCCCGCCTCGTCGCGAACCGGCTCGTCCGCGACGACCGTGCAGGTCAGCGGAAGGTCGGCATCCCCGAAACCGCGGAACGACGCCCGCCACCGGGTCAGCATGGCGTGGGCGGGACGCAGCCCGTGCAGTTCCTCGGCGGCGAGCAGCGAGGCCTGCCGGGAAGCCTCCAGGAACACCGGACCGGGGACGTGGTCGCCGGGTACGGCAGCGAAGATCTCGTGACCGGGATCGCCGGCCACGGGCAGGACGAACTCCCCGTAGGGCGCCCGCAGCGGCGGTCCCACGACGACATTGCGCGGGTCCTGGCGGCCGACCGACCCGGGCGACACGGCGGCCGGCTCCTCCTGGGAGGCCGCTGTCATCGAGGCCAGCGGGCGCACCACCGGGGCGGTGCTCCGCAGACTCTCCTGGCGCCCCACCTCACGGTGCGACCGGTACACCCCGGGCATCAGGAACTGGAGCCGCGCGGAAGCGCTCCCACACCCGACACCGTCGATGGCCACGTCACCGCGGCAGTCGAGGCCGCGCGGAACGCCGTCGACCACGTCCACGGGGACCAGCGTGATGTCCAGGGTCAGATGGGCCGGGCCGCCGGTGGGACGCCACGGGGCGAGGTCGAGGACGTCGAGCCCGCTGGAGACGAAGACCGCGGGGCGCTCGGCGGGGACCCGGAAGTACTGGTGGGCGACGAAGTGCGTCGCCTCGCGCAGTGTCTCGGCGACGAAGAGCAGATCGTGGAAGGTGCCCGGCCCGTCGTTGAACGTCCCGTGTCCGGTGGGCAGTTCGGCGGAGAGCGCGAAGTGCTGCTCCACCGGAGCGGTGGCGTCCAGCAGGAAGCCCTCCGGTGTGACGGGTCTGTGCAGCAGATGGAGCGGTGCGGCGAGACCTCTAAAGTCCGGAGCGGACGCGGCGGGCTGGGAGGTGAAGGTGATGTCCATTGCAGCTCCTTCTGGGATGGCCCGGGGTGCGCGCGGCGCGGGGCACGGCCGACGAGGCCGGCGCGCACAACGCCACAGGGCGGTGGCGAAAAGATTCCGCCACCGCCTCCACGGTGTCCTGGATCACTGGTATCGGCCTGTACCTGGCCTGGAACCGGGCTGTATCACGGCGTGATCGGGCCATCCAGGGGCCGAACACCGGGCACTGCGGGCCTGCGTGAGGCCTGTGCGGCGCTTGCATGAGGCCTGCATGAGGCCTGCATGAGGCCTGCGCGAGGCCCGCGCGAGGTCTACGCGGCCCGCGCGGAGACCAGGGGGTGGTCGGCGGCGAGCGGCCCCGCCGCGCTGGCTCCGCCGGGTGATCCGAGGTCGGCGAAGACCTCCGCGTCCACCGAGCGGTAGCCGCTCCACTCGGCCGGCACGTCGTCCTCGAAGAAGATCGCCTCCACCGGGCAGACGGGTTCACAGGCACCGCAGTCGACGCATTCGTCGGGCTGGATGTAGAGCTTCCTCGGCCCCTCGTAGATGCAGTCGACCGGGCATTCGTCGATGCATGCCCGGTCCTTGACGTCGACACAGGGCTGAGCGATCACGTACGTCATGCGGTCCCTCCCCGGGATGGTGCGGTGAAACGGTTGTGGTCGGACGGTTGTGGTCGGGTGGCTGTGGTCGGGTGGTTGCGGTCAATGGGCCGCGGTGGAGGTGGCGGGCCGGGCGGAACGCCCGACGGTCCAGGTGTCCTTGCCGGCCAGGAGTGCCGGGAGGTCGCCTTTGCCGTAGTGGTCGATGGCGGTGTCGAGTTGGTCGGCCATCTGGGTGTCGTAGACGGGGCGTTGGACGGAGCGCAGGATGCCGAT
>NZ_JBSFCF010000080.1:0-8666 GCF_053593335.1 Streptomyces sp. NPDC002324 | reverse complement strand
CGTGGGCCCCGGCCTGATCAGGCCGGGGCCCACGTGCGGCAGGCCGGAGACCGCCGGGCGGAGCGCGTCAGGTCCGCTCGCGTACGGCTGTGGAGCGCGCCCGTACGACGAAGACGAAGGCGACCGCCGCTCCCAGCGCCGGCGGCACCGCGGCCAGCAGCAGGATCTCGCGGCCCGGGACGTCCAGGGCGAGGAGCCCGCCGCCGACCGCCGGACCGACGATGGAGCCGGTGCGGCCGAGCGCGGCGGCGTAGGCGACTCCGGTCGTGCGAATCGCGGTGGGGTACAGGGTCACCGCGAGGGCCGTCTGGCCGAGCACGCCCGCGACGATGCCGGCACCGGCCGCGGCCAGCATCACCAGCAACGCCGCGCGGCCGGTGTCCGCCCACGCCGTCGCGACGAGGAACACGACGGCCGCCAGCGCCATGACGGTCAGGGCGCGCGGCGTACCGATCCGTGCGCACAGGGGAACCATCACCAGGCCGCCGATCACGCCGCCCACGGCGATCATCGACGTGCCCACCGGCGCCTGCTCGGGAGTGAAGCCGTATCCCCGGGCGAGCAGGGTCGGCAGCCAGGTGAGGAGACCGTAGTTCGTCGTGTACATCAGGAGGGCGAAGCACCACAGCAGTACCGTCTGCACGGCGGTGCCCCGCTCGAACAGCCGGCGTACGGAGGGGTCCGCCGCCTCCGCACCCGGTACGGAAGAGACGGAGGCGGGGGTGCCGGGCAGTCCCCGCACCAGCAGCGGCACCATGAGCGCCGGCAGCAGGGCACCGGCCCAGAACACGGAGGTCCAGCCGAACGCGGTGATCAGGGGCGTGCTGACGAGGCCGCCGGCGACGGCGCCGACGGCGATCGCCAGGACGACCCCGACGCTGGCGGACTCCCGCCGTGCGGGGGGCACCTGGTCCGCGGTGAGGGAGACGCACGCGGGCAGCACCGCGCCGAGACCGAGCGCGGTCACCAGGCGCGCCACGCCGAGCGTCGTCACCGAGTCCACGGGCACGGTCAGTGCCGACCCCACCGCGAACACCAGGGTTCCGGTGACGATCAGGGGTTTGCGCCCGAAGCGCGCGGCGGCACGCGCGGAGCACAGGTACCCGATCACCACACCGAGGTTCGTGGCGACGAGCGCCGGAGTGAACGCCGATTCGTCCAGGTTCCACTCCCGCGCCAGCGTCGGGACGACGAAGCCGAGCGACGCCGTGTCGAATCCGTCGAGGAAGATGGTCAGGAAGGCGAGGACGACGACGCGCCGATTCGCCGTCCCGACACCCCCCTCGGCCGTCGCGTCCGCCGGACGCTCATGAGTCGTGGTCATCTGCACTCACCTTGGGATCACGGGCGCGGCCCGCGCCCTGGTGTGCGAGGTATGCGGTCGAAAAGGGGTCGGACGACCGCCGCCGGAACCGATGCGGTTCCGGCGGCGGTCGGGCCCGGGGTCCGGCTCAGACACGGCCCGCGGCCTGCTCGCGCAGGGCGGACACCACACGCCACAGCGAGGCGGGGGTGGCGAAGGTGTCGGCCATCAGCTCGGAGTCCGGGACGGCGATGCCGTACGTCTCCTCCACCCGGACCAGGACCTCCACCATCGCGAGCGAGTCCAGGCCCGCCGCCTTGAGGCTGGTCTCGGGCTTCAGCTCGCCCTGGGCGGCGAGCCGGGGCAGGGCCTCCTGGAGCAGTGCCGCGTACGTCGGGTCCCAGGGCGCGGCCGGTTCGTCGGCCGTGCGGGCGGGCGTCGTCCCCGTGGTCGTCTCGGTCATGGCGGTGGTGTCCTCCGTACGTGATGCGGTGAGGGGGGAGACGGTGTGGCGCCGCAGGGCCAGGCGGCTGGCGGAGACGGTCTCGGTGCCGTCCACGACGAGTTCGGCGGGCGCCGGGTGGCCGAGGAAGCCGAGCAGGCTCGCGGACAGTCCGTAGGCGCCCACGTTGGGGAAGGCCAGGAGGTCCCCCGGGCGCAGCCCCGGCAGGTCGGCCGCGCGGGCGAGGATGTCCGCGGGGGTGCACAGCGGACCGGCGAGGGTGACCAGGGCGGGTTCCCGGTCACCGGCCTCGTCCGCCGCCGGGCCGGGGCCCGGCAGCGGCTGGGCGGACAGGGGCAGCAGACGGCCCAGGCCCGACAGGCCGCCCAGGTGGTTGATGCCGGAGTCGAGCACCGCGTAGGTGTTGCCGCGGCTGTTCTTCACGTCGGTGACGGTGCTCACCAGCCGGCCGCTGTCGCCCACCAGATAGCGGCCGGACTCGAAGGCGACCACCGGTTCACCGTCGCGCCAGCCCGGCAGGCTCTCGTCGAGCACGGCGGACAGTGCCGACCGCAGACCGGGGTACGCGGGCCGCTCGCCGGGGGTCGCGTACGGGGCGGCGAAGCCTCCGCCGAGGTCCAGCAGGTGCAGGGGGATGCCGAGGTCGTCCCGGAGGCGGGCGGCGGTACGCACGCTCTGGGCCAGTTCGGCGAGGAGGCCGTCCTCGTCCCGGGCGTTGGTGAGCGGGAAGAAGTGCATGCCGACGATCCGGACGCCCTTCACCAGGAGCCGGGCCCCGTGTTCGGTCAGATCGTCGAGGTCGAACCCGAACTGGGACGGGCCCCCGGTCATCCGCAGGCCGCCCTGGCCCGGCGCCCCGGCCGCGTTGATCCGCAGCACACAGTCCGCGGTGACGCCCTGGGCGTGCGCGGCGGCGCCGATCCGGTCCAGATCGCCGAAGGACTCGGCGGAGAAGGTGCGCATCCCCGCCGCGATCGCCTCGTCCAGCTCGGCCGGGACCTTGCCGGGGCCGGAGTACATCAGTTCCGCCGCCGGATGACCCGCTTCGAGGGCCGCGGCCAGTTCGCCGCGTGAGGTCACCTCGGCGCGGGCGCCGCCCCGGCGCAGCTCGGCGACGAGATCGGGGTGCGAATTGGCCTTCAGCGAGTAGTAGACGCGGGACGGCTGGGGCAGGGCCGCCCGCAGGTCCTCCAGCGCGGTGCGCACCCTGGCCAGGTCGTAGACGTAGAGCGGGCTGCCGTACCGCTCGACGAGCCGGCGGACCGTCAGGTCGTCGCCGGGGGGTCCGGTGCGGTCGCGGTCAGTGGACATAGGTGCCCTCCAAGAGCCGCCGGCGCAGCTCCTTGCGGTCGGTCTTGCCGTTGGGGGTGAGCGGAAGGGCGTCCAGCACATGGCAGACGTCCGGCACCTTGGCGGCTTCGAGGCGGTCCCCCAGCCGGGCCAGCACCTGCTCCCCGTCCACGTCGGGACTCTCGCCGACGACGAAGAGGACCATGTCGCGGTCGTCCTCCGGCACGAGCAGCGCCGCTTCCCGCACGCCGTCGATGTCGAGCACGGCGGCCTCGATCTCGACGGAGGTCATCCGCGAGCCGCGCCGCTTGAACAGGTCGTCCCGGCGGCCCTGGAAGTAGACGTGTCCGTCCTCGTCGAGGCGGCCGTAGTCACCGGTGTGCAGGGTGAGGGGGCCGCCGTCCGCGCCCGGCCGGAACCGCAGGGCGGTCTGCTCGGGGGAACGCCAGTAGCCGGCCATCAGGTGCGGGCCGCGCACCACGATCTCGCCGGTCTCCCCCGTCGGGAGCGGCCGTCCGTCGTCGTCGACGACGAGCACCTCGGTGCCGGGCAGCGCGGGCCCCACCGAGCCGGGGCGGGCCAGATCGCCGTCGGGTTCGAGGATGGTGATCCGCTTGCACTCGGTGGTGCCGTACATGGGCGCCACCGACGCGCCGGGGAACGTCTCCCGGAGCGCGGCGATGAGCGGGGCGTTGAGGGCGGCCCCGGTGTTGGTGAACAGGCGGATCCGGGTGGGGCGCTGGTCGCGGGAGGCGAGTTTGACGAGCAGTTCGCCGAGCGACGGCACGAGGGGCAGGACGGTCGCCCCGTGGTCCCGGGCGAAACCGAGCAGCCGGGCGTGGTCGGCGGGGCCCGACAGCAGCAGTTCGGCGCCCGCCAGCGCGCTGAGGAAGACCTGGTAGAGGCCGTAGTCGAAGGAGAGCGGGACGGCGGTGAGCACGATGTCGTCGGGCCGGTAGTCCAGCCGTGCCGCGATGGCGCGGGCGGCGAACGCCACGGGCCCGTGCGGGCAGGCCACCCCCTTGGGCGCCGCGGTGCTGCCCGAGGTGTAGATGAGCAGGGCGAGCCGGTCGGCGGGCACCTCGGTCTGGGTACGGGCGGCCGGGTCGGCCGGGCCGGACAGGTCCAGCTCGGAGACGGCGGCGACCGGCACCCCGGACGGCCAGCTCAGGCCGTCGGCACCGTCGCGCTCGGCGTCCTCGACGACGATCAGCGAGGGCTCGGAGTCGGCGAGCACCGACTGGAGGTGGAAGGCCTTCATGCCCGGGTTGACGGGCACCAGGACGGCACCGTGCCGCCAGGTCCCGTACAGCAGGGCGGTGAACTCGCGGCTGCTGCCGACGCGGGCCAGCACCCGGTCGCCGGGCTTGACGCCGTGGCCGTCCAGGATCCGGGCGAAGGAGTCGGCGGCGGCGTCGAGTTCGGCGTAGGTCCACATGCCGTAGCGGTCCCGCACGGCGGGGGCGTCGGGGTGCCGGGCGGCGGCGGCCGTCAGGAACACCTCGGCGGCGTTGTCGACCCGGGGGGCGGTCGCGGTCCCGACGGCGTCGTCGATCAGGGCCGAGGCGGGGAAGGACGTCAGCGTGCCGGTCACGACCGCGCCTCCTCGTCGTGCGCGGCGGGGTTCCGCCAGGCGGGTTCCTCGGTGATCTCCAGCACGGCGCAGGTGGACGTGAACCCCGAACCGGCGCCGATCAGCAGGACCGTGTCGCCGACCCGCAGCAGCCCGCGCTCGGCGAGGTCGTCGAGCCCCGCGAACTGGTCGCCCGCGCCCAGGTGTCCGCTGCGCCGGGCGAACTCCCAGCTGGTGCGGTCCTCCGCCAGCCCCAGGACGGTGCCGGCCTGCCACTCCATCTTGCTGCGGCCGCTGGCCGGGATCACGGCCCAGGTGATGTCCTCGCGCTCCTTGCCGGCGTCGGCCAGCGCCGCGTCGACGGCGGCCACCGCCACGCCCACCAGACGCTGGGTGGCCTCGCGCAGGTTGCCGTGGTGCTGGAGGTAGTGACCGAGCCGCTCGGCGAGCCCGAGCGGCTTCTCGTCGGGCACCGGGGTGAACCCGGGGCCGCGGGTGACCACTTCCAGCGAGTTGTCGGCCCGGGTGGCGGTCGACAGCAGCTTGGCGAACCCGCCCTGGTTGGAGAGCAGCAGCGCGGTGCCGCCGTCGCCGTAGACGATTCCGGCCTCGTCGCGCCAGCGGTCGATCAGCGGTTCGCCGAAGCGGTCCGCGGTGGTGAGCATCGCGGCGGCGGCACCGGGCGTGGTGGCCAGGTGGCGGGCGGCCAGTTCCATGGCGCCCGTCCCGGCGTTGCACTCCTGCTTGAGTTCGAACGCGGGGACGTCCCTGCCGAGCGCCTTGTCCGCGACGTACGAGGCCACCGGCCACAGGGTCTGCCCCTGGAACCAGACGTAGCTGTGCAGCAGCAGGCTCACGGTCTCCGGGTCCAGCCCGGACCGCTTGAGTGCCGTGGTGGCCGCCTGGACGGCCATGTCGGGCGGTGCGACGTCCTCGTCGGCCACCCGGATGGACAGCAGGGCGTCGGCCTCGAACTGCTCGGGGTCGTACTTGCCCGCTTCCACGGCCGCACGTGTCGGATACGGCTCCGGGAGCCAGGATCCCGTGGCCGCCACGTAAACGCTTTCCCAGCGCATGGTCCTCCCATCATCGGTGGCTGATCTCTCGGCGTCGTGTCGTGTCAGGAGATGAGCCCTCAGGCGGATCGTGTGGGTGACGGCTTTGGCCCGGCTAAAGAAGGAGACCGCCGGGGCCCCTGGCGGGCAGGCGCAAGTGCGGCTTCAGCGACCCCGCCCAGGCTCGGGGCGCGTGACGTTCGGAACGCCGCGTTCAGGCCGCCGAAAGGAGCCGGCACATGCACAGGACCGAGGGGGACGGCGCACACCCCGGGCGGTGGTGGATGCTCGGGATACTGTCCCTGGCGTTGTTCGCCATCGTGCTGAACAACGGGCTGCTCAATGTGGCGATACCGGTGCTGATGCGCGATCTGGGCGCGGACATCGGGCAGGCCCAGTGGATCGTCGACAGCTACGCCCTGGCCTTCGCCGGCGTCCTGCTGACCGCGGGGGCGGTGGCCGACCGGTTCGGCCGCAAGCGGGCCACGATCGGCGGCGCGGCGGTCTTCGGGGCCGGCTCCCTGATCGCGCTCGGCGCGGACACCCCCGGCCAGCTGATGGCGGCACGGGTGGTGATGGGTCTGGGTGCCGCCTTCATCATGCCCGGCACGCTCGCCATCATCGTCGACGTCTTTCCGGAGGCCGAGCGGGCCCGGGCGATCGGGGTGTGGAGCGGGGTCTCCGCCCTGGGGGTGGCGGCCGGCCCGGTGGTCGGCGGTGCCCTGGTCGGCCACTTCTGGTGGGGGTCGATCTTCCTGGTCAACCTGGTGCCGGTGGCCGTGGTCCTGGTCGGCGGGGCACTGTTGCTGCGCGAGTCCGCCGACCGGGCGCCGCGGCCACCCGACCCGGTCGGCGCGCTGCTCGGCACCGCCGCCATGGCGGGGCTGGTGTTCGGCGTCATCCAGACCTCGGGGCACGCGCTCGCCTCGCTGCCCGTGGCCGGCGCACTGGCCGTGGCCGCGGCGGCGGGCACCGTGTTCGTGGTGTGGGAGCGGCGGCACCCGCATCCGATGCTCGACACGGACCTGCTGCGCCGGCCCGCGTTCATCGGGGCGAGCGCGAGCATTCTGCTCCTGATGCTGGGGCTGGCCGGCACCCTGTTCGTGCTCACCCAGCGGCTGCAGTTCGTGCTGGGGTACACCCCGCTGCGCTCGGGTCTGGCCGTGATGCCGGTGGCCCTCGCGGTGGTGCTGGGCACGCTGTTGTGTCCGGCGCTGGACCGGCGGGCCGGGGCGCGGGGCTGTGTGGCCGTGGGCCTGTCGGCCGCCGCGTGCGGTGTGCTGGTGCTCGGGCAGTGGGGCGAGGGATACCCGCCGGTGTTCGCGGGTCTGGTGCTCATCGGGGTGGGCTTCGGCCTGTCCATGGCCCCCACCACTCACGTGGTGATGTCCCTGGTGCCCCCGGAGCGGTCGGGGTCCACCGCCTCCCTGGACATGACCATGCAGGAGCTGGGCACCGCCCTGGGGGTGGCCGTGGTGGGCAGCGTCCTCGCCGGCCGTTACGCCGACGCCCTGGCGGGCGCGCCCGGGACCGTGGGCGAGACCCTGCGCGCGGCCGAGCGGACCGGGGGCGAGGCCGGGCACGTCCTGGCCGCCGCCGCCCGCCGGGCCTTCGACGACGCGTCGGCGGCGGGGCTCGGTGTCGCGGCGGCGGCCGTCGCCTGCGGTGCGGTGGTCGCCGCGCTGCTGCTGCCGGGACGGGCGGCCGCCGAGGCCGCTGCCTCGCCTTCGGCCACCGGCCCCCGTGAGACCGAACCGTCCCCCGTCCACCAGGTCTCCGCCCGCCCCGGAGCCTGAGCGCGTGCCGTGCCCGTACGGCCGTGGCGGCGACCGCTTCAGCGATTCTCCAGCGGCGCGGGCGACGCTGGAGACCTGGTCGTCCCGTGCCCCGTTCGCGTGGCGCCGGCGCCACGAACAGCTTGAGGAGATTCACCAATGACCGTTCAGCAACGCTCGTTCCTGGGCAGAGCCCTGTATGTCGGCCCGTCGCTGCGGACCCTGCACGAGCAGTACGCCAAGCACGGGACCGTCGACGCCGGTGCGCCCGTTCTCGCGTCCTGCGAAGTCACTGTCCGAGCCCCGTCGTCGGAGGTGTGGGAACTGCTGGCCGACATCGCTCGATGGCCCTCCTGGGTACCGGGCGTCCGGGAGGCGCTCCCCGACGGCGAACCCGCGCCGGACGTACCGTTCCGCTGGGTGCTGAACGGAATGCGCGTCAAGTCCACGCTGGCCGTGGTCCAGCCGGGCTCCGAACTGTCGTGGACCGGCACGCTCGCCGGGACCCGCGGTGTGCATCGCTTCCTGCTGGAGCCGGCGCACGGCGGCACCCGTGTGCGGTCCGAGGAGTCGATCGGCGGTCCGCTGGCGGGCCTCCTCTACAGCAGCGACAAACTGCGGGCCGTCCTGGCCGACTGGACCGCGGCCCTCAAGTCCCAGGCGGAGAAGACGGGATCGACTCGATGACCATCGCACTGGCCTACAACCCGTTCTTCCTCGCCCTGCGGTTCCTGCTGGAGGTGTTCGCGCTGGGCTGCTACGCCGTGTGGGGCTGGCGCGTGGTGCCGGGGCCGCTGCGTTTCGTCGCCGCGATCGCCGTCCCCGTGGCGATGGCGATGCTGTGGGGCAACTTCGCCACCGCCGGCGACGAGGCCCGGTCGGGTGAGACCACCTTCGACACCCCCGGTCCGCTGCGGCTGCTGCTGGAACTCGCCGTGCTCGGCGGGGCCTGGGCCGCGCTGCGGCACATCGGCGCCCTGCAGGTGGCCAAGTACTACCTGATCGTGCTGGTGGTCTACCACGTCTGCGCGTACGACCGGATCTGGTGGCTGCTGCGGCACTGACCGGATCGCACGAGAGCCCGGCGCACCCGGCCGTTCCTCCCCCACGTCGGCGGGCCGTCCGCTCCGATCCCGGAGCGGCGAGGTGTAGTCGAGTTCCTCGCCCACGGGGGTGAGCGTGATCTCGTGGGTGTTCCTGGTGCAGG
>NZ_JBSFCF010000079.1:0-9450 GCF_053593335.1 Streptomyces sp. NPDC002324 | reverse complement strand
AACCCGCCTGCGCCGCGATGCCCGGACACGTCTCTACCTCGAACGCCGCACGAAACAGGGCATGTCGAAACGCGAGATCATCCGCTGTCTCAAACACTACGTCGCCCGTGAGATCTACGGTCAACTCCAGCAGCCGTCACCCCCCGCTGTGCCGCCTTCTGCCGCTTGACGCAACATAGGGGCATCCTCAACGTCCACAAGGACCGCCGACTACGGCAGTTCATCGACACCCACGACCGGATCACCTGCTACTTCCTGCCGGCCTACGCACCCGACCTCAACCCCGTCGAGGGCATCTGGTCACTGCTGCGACGCAGCAGTCAGGCCAACACCGCTTTCACCGACCCTGACCACCTCGTGAGCGCGCTTCGGCACGGTCTCCGCCAGATCCAGTACCGCAGCAACCTCATCGACGGATGCCTCACTGAAACCGGCCTCACCTTGACGACATCACGGCAACAACGTCAGTAACCCGACCGTGGCTAAATCCCTGTGGGGAGCCTCGAGCCGGTGCGGCCTCAGGGAAAGGCTTTCGGTCGCGTTCGGCCTACGGGAGGCGCGTTGTGGCTGTCCAGCTGCGCGGTACGCATGCCCTATGCAATCTTCTGTACCTTTCGCGAGCTCCAAGGGGAGGGGCTGATTCTTGCCCGCTTGGCGAGGGAATCAGCGGGAACTGCACGGACTCTTGTGCGATTCCTGTGGCAGTTTGTGTGCGCCTGGTGACCGCTGGGGTTGCCGGGGTCTGTCTTCCTGTGGGGGGAAGTCATGCACAAGCGTGCCTTCGGCACGCCGTTTCGGCGTGCCCGTAAGAGATCAGCCGCTCTCGCCGCCTCGGCGGTGGTGGTTTCGGCGGCTCTGGCCCTGTCGGCGCTGCCGGCCTCCAGCGCCGCCGCCGAGGTGAAGCCCACCTCGGTGTGGGGGCCGGACAGCCCTGACTTCGAGATGCCGGCGGTGAAGGTCGACCCGAACCGGCCGGTGGCGTCCGAGCCGTCGCAGAATCCGACCGACGAGGTGTACGTGCCGTGGCTGCGCGAGCAGCGCGCGCACGCCAAGGACGCACCCGCGAACAAGGCTAGGTCCTCCGCTGCGGCGGACGCCTCGATGGTGAACATCGTCCCCGAAGGTCAGGGCGACGTGCCCTGGCACCGCTACACCAGTTTCGCGATCACCGACGCGCTGACCGCGAAGATCGACTACTCGACCGGCAACCTGATGCTGACGGCGACCGACTTCGACATCGCCGGGGTCGGACAGCGCCTGACGCTGGCGCGGACGTACAACTCGATGGACGCGCCGTGGGGGAAGGTCTCGCAGCGCTGGTGGCAGCAGTACGAGCGCTACCTGTCGATCGGAAGCAGTGAGGTGATCTTCTACGAGGCCTCGGGCGCCACGGTCCGCTTCGCCAAGAACAGCGACGGCTCCTTCACCACCCCGAAGGGCTACTCCGAGGACCTGAAGAAGAACGCCGACGGCACCTACACGCTGACGAAGTGGAAGTCGGGCTCGAAGGACACCTTCGACGCGAACGGGACGCTGACGAAGGTCACCGACCGCAACAATGGCACGATCACCGTCACCCAGCACGACGAGAGCGGCGAACACAAGGGCTTCAAACTGACCGAGACCCGCTCGGGCCGCTTCATCGACCTGCTGAAGACGGACGCCTCGCAGTGGCAGGCCAAGGACAACACCGGCCGCACCGCCGTCTTCAACGACAGCGCGGGCAACCTAGCCACCACCACGGACACCGAGGGCAAGACGGTCACCTTCCGTTACGACGCCTCGGGCCGTATCGACAAGATCACCACCGCGGAGGGGCGGGTGACGGTCTTCACCTACGACGACGCCAACCGTGTCACCTCCATGCTGCGCGGCACCGGCTTCAACAGTGACGGCCACACCGGTCCGACGTGGACCTACACCTACAGTGCCGACTCCCCGACGGCAGCGGGCACCACCACCGCCACCGACCCGGAGACGCACGCCACGAAGTACGCCCACGACGGCGACGGCCAGGTCACCGAGGTGACCGATGCACTCGGGCACAAGCGGTCCACCAAGTTCGACGCCAACCACAACATCGACACCGCCACCGACGCGATGGGCTCCGGCACCACCCCGGGCAACGTCACCGACTACGGCTTCGACACCCGCAACAACCTCAAGTCCGCCACCCTGCCTACCGGTGGGGCGACGGTCAACAACTGGCAGACCGTCGCCGGCGGCGACGTACCCAAGGACTCCACCAACCCCGACGGTGAGAAGACCGCCTTCACCTACGACACCGCCGGCAACACCAAGACGGTCGCGCAGACCGGCACCGGCGGCGGCAGCGTCTCCTACGACTACAACCCCGCCACCGTCACCTGCGGCGGCTTCGAGGGCCAGCGCTGCGCGCAGAAGACGAAGATGACGTCCTCGAAGACGGTGGAGACGGACTTCCACTACGACGCCAAGGGCAACCTGGAATGGGCCAAGGCGCCGGCGCCGCTGGGGAAGACGACGTACACCTACGACGACCTGGGCCGCACCAGGACTGTCACCGACGCGCGTGGCGTCACGGTCACCTACACCTATGACAACCGCGACCGCATTCGTACCGTGACCTCGCCGAACACGGTGAAGGTCGAGTACTGGTACGACGGTGACGGCAACCTCAGACAGCGCTCCGACGGCACCGGCACCGTCTCCTACGAGTTCGACCCGCTGCAGCGGGAGACGGTCCGCCACCTCCAGGACGGCTCCCAGACCCTGCTGGCCTACACGGCGGCCGGCAACGTCGACTACTACCAGGACCCGGCCGGCAAGGTCGACTACACCTGGAACGAGGTCAACAAGCTCAAGGAGCTGAAAGACCCACAGGGCCGCGTGACCACGTACACCTACAACAGCAACGACGTCCGCAAGACCACCACCTACCCCGGCGGCACGGTGCAGACCGTCACCGTGGACAAGTCCAGCCGGCCGGAGTCCATCAAGGTCACCTCCGACCAGGGCACCCTGGTGAACCTGGCCTACACCTACGGCTACGGCACCAACAGCGCCACTGACGGCAGCAAGATCCGCACCTCGACCGACAGCGTCACCGGCCTGAAGCGGACGTACAGCTACGACGGGGCGGGACGCTTCTCCTACGCCAAGGAGGAGAAGGCGGGCGCGATCGCCGACTCCTGGCAGTACTGCTACGACCTGGCCGGCAACCTCACCTCGCAGGGCACCGACCCCGGCTGCCCGCGCGGCACCACCTACACCTACAACGACGCCCAGCAGTTGACGAACAAGTCGAGTTCCACGGGCACTTGGTCCTATGACGCGATCGGCAACGAGACAGCCGGCGCGTCCACCGACGACTACCTCCGCACCGGCGAAACCTGGTCGGACCACTCGCAGATGACGTCGATCACCGTCAACGCGAAGACGTACGCGGGCCAGTACGGCTCCACCGACCAGAGCGAACGCATCAAGCTCGGGGACACCGTCTTCCACAACGGGCCGCTCGGCCTGTCCGCCACGTCAACTGCCGGTGTGGACATGGGCTTCAACCGGGAACCCGGGGGCACATTGAACTCCATGACGACCGGGGGCAAGACCTACTTCTACCTCACCGACGCCATCGGCAGCGTGATCGGCCTGGCGGACGAGGACGGCAACAAGGTCGACACCTACACCTACAGCCCCCGCGGCGTGCGCATCCTGTCCCAGTCCACCGAACCGGTCGCCCAGCCCTACCGCTTCGCCGGCAACTACCAGGACACCACCGGCCTTTACCACCTCAAGGCCCGCTACTACGACGCCAACATCGGCCGCTTCACTCAGCCCGACCCCTCGGGCCAGGAACAGAACCCGTACTTGTACGCCGAAGGCGACCCCGTCAACCGCATCGACCCCTACGGATTGCTCAGCCTGGGAAGCATCGGGGACGGACTCGGCGTCGCGACCATCCTCTACGAGGGATTTACCGGCGGAACGGGCGCGGCTGAGAAAGCGACCGCAGCCATGATCGCGGAGATCGGTATCACGGGGCTCTGCGAAGCTGGAGCCGCGGCGTTTACCGGACCGGGTGCTGTCCCGGCGCTCCCATTCTGCATGACCATCGGCGCGGCCGCAGGCACTTACATCGGTGCCACCTACAAGAGCTGAAGAACTGACCATCGTGGTTGCCGGAGCAGGCGTTGTCTTGCTCCGGCACCCGCGGTTTCGAACAGGGAGAATGAGATGATCCAACCAGGAAGAGGGCGCCAGATCCTACTCTTCGGCATGCTAGCTCTCGTCTGCGGTGCACTTCTCCTCGTAATCTCCTCCGGGGGCCCGGCAGGCGCATTCGGATGGCTACTCATTGCGGGTGGAGCTCTTTGCGTGCCTGTGAGTCTGATCAGCAAAAAGAAGGGGCAGAGGTGATGTGGTCTCTTTCTGCCCCGCCGTTGCTGCGAGATGGGCAATCGGCGCTCTTGTTCACCGCCGGATTTATCGTGCTGGTAGGAGTCGCAATATGCTTCTTCAGCAAGAGGAATAGGTGAAGTGCCCGTGACGTCGTAGCGCGATCGCGGTCGGTGCAGCCTGACCCAGCGGTACGAGCACGCCAGCCAGCTACGAGACCGGTCCTCCCGATGCGCCTTCCGCGCAGGCCGCAACGATCCGGGCCCGCTCCGCCACACGAGCTGGGACGTGCCACACAGGGCCGCCTTACCTCATACGTGATGAACTGTGGCCCGGCTTCAAGACGTTGATCTCGACTCGAACAAGAGAGTGGGAGGGACCGTGGACCTTGGTGGGGGGACGTGGCAGCGACTGACCGCCGTGGTGCTCGTCATGGCGGTGGCGGCCGGGTGTACGGGGCAGGGCGAAGGCGCGGGCGGCGGAAACGACCAAGACCTGCTGCGGAACCACGACTGGACGCAGATGCCGGGCACCACCGCGCGGAACGACATCCTGCGGGTCAGCGCATCGGACCGGCACATCGTGGAGCAGGACTCCTCCGGCGGCCAGCCCAACCCCCCGCTGAACCTGGCCGGCCCGCATCTTAGGTCCGATGGCGACTTCACCGTCACCGCGCGCATGTCCGGTGTGGGTGACGATGACGGCGACTCATGGCTGCGGCTGTACGGACGGGTACCGGTCATCTACGACGAGTGGCGGCAGGAGCGGCCCTCACTCCGCGTCGGCGTGACCGCCGACGGACAAGTGAAGGTACAGATATGGGACGGCGAGGGCGATGAGCCGGCCACCTCCAAGGATTTCGACTGCGGCTGCTCCGGGACGGTGACGCTCGCCGTGTCGAGCATCGGTGACACATTCCGAGTAAAAGCCGACGGGCGGCGGCTGGGAACCGTGCAGGACCCGGGGGTGTTCGCCGAGGGCACGGTCTGGTTCGGTCTGGAGGCGGACGCGGGCGAAGACGAGCGCCGCGAGGGATGGCGTCTGACGCATCTGATCGCCCGGGCAGAGAGCGGTGACTCGCTCCGCGTGATCAAGGCGCCGCAGCTACGCCAGGAGCAGTCCGACGACTCGCTGCGTGCGCGGGCCGCAGACGTGGGGCGGCCGTTCGACGTCGGCGCCGCCCTGGCCGAGAACCCGCTGCTCACCGACTCACGCTACCGGGCGCTCGCGGGGAGCCAGTTCTCCATGCTCACTCCGGAGAACGCGTTCAAGGCACAGTTCCTCCACCCACGCCGGGGTGTCTACGACTTCCGCGACGCGGACCTACTCGTACGCTTCGCCCGCGCAAACGACATGAAGGTGCACGCGCACACCCTCGTCTGGCACGAGGCTCTGCCCAACTGGATGCGGGAGAACGACGACCCCGAGGAGGTGCGCCGGACCATGCTCCGGCACATCGCCATGGTTGCCGGGCACTTCAAGGGAAAAGTCGCGGAATGGGATGTGGTCAACGAGCCCATGTCCGACGACGAGAAGAGCTACACCAACGGGGATCTCGGTCTGCGCTCCGAGCAGAGCCCGTGGTTCGAGGCCATGGGGGAGGAGTACATCGACGAGGCGTTCAGGGCGGCCCACCGGGCCGATCCGAAGGCACGGCTGTTCCTCAACGAGTACGGGGTCGAGGAGGAAGGCGAGCGGTGGGACGCCCTTTACGATCTGGTCAAGCGGCTCAAGGAACGCGGCGTACCGATCGACGGCGTGGGTTTCCAGAACCATGAGTACGCACCCGGCGACCGCATCGACCCGGAGACCTTCCGCAGCCATGTGCGGGATCTGGCGGAGCTCGGGGTTCAGGCGCGGGTGTCGGAGATGGACGTCCCCATAGGTGAGGACGAGGAGGACGGGCGGCAGACCCAGGCTGATGAGATGGCGGGCAAGCTGCGGGTCTGCCTGGAGGAGCCGAACTGCACATCGTTCTCCACATGGGGATTCACCGACCGGTACGGTTCCACCGCCGACACCAAGATCTATCCTCCGCGCACGGCCGATTCCCTGCCGTGGGATGCGGCCCTGCGGCCGAAGCTGGCGTACGAGCGCCTGCTCGAGGCCTTTGACGAGGCGTGAGGAATCAAGGTGCGATCTCTCGGTTTGGTGTCGATGGTAGTGAGGCTCAAAGAGCGTCTTGTTCCGCCAGGGGCGTTTAAGGGCGGCGAAGTCGAGTAGGTCTCGGTGGCGCTGTCACGTTGTTGGGTGGGTAGGTGTCTGATGGCGTCGCGCGTGGTGCAGCTCGGTTCCGGGCTGTGCTCAGGCAGCGGTGGCGAGGTCGGCGACGCCGGTGATCTGTTCCCAGATTGCGAAGCGGACGGTCATCTCGGCTCGGTGGGCGGCAGCGGTCATCAGGTGGCGGCGGGGCCGGAAGTGGGGCGAGATTCATGGCGCGCTCGCGCTGTCTGGTGGGCTGGTGGCTGTTCTCGGCCCGGTTGTTGAGTGCCTGTGTCTGAACCTCCCTTTGGATCTTTGGGCGGGACTAGGCTGGCGGCGTGTCTGGGGTCAACGGGCCTGGTCTCGATCGGCGTTGTCCCGGGTGCGATTCTTGGCTGAGGCCCGGGGCCGCGCCCCGGGCGGTGTACTGCTCGGGGGTGTGTCGTTCCAGGCAGTGGCGCCGGATGCGGCGGTTGCGACTGCGGGTGGCGGCGCTTGAACGGGGTGAGGGCCGCCGGGTCTGCCCGGAGTGCGGGACTGTCTGGGTGGCCGGAGTGGACCACCGCAGCAACGCGGTGTACTGCTCACCGCGGTGCCGGAAGAAGGCCTGGGGCCGCCGCAGGGCAGCGTTCGTCCAAGCGTCTGACTGACGCTTCAGCGAACAGTTCACGAACCGAGGCAACGGCCGGAGCATTCAATTCCCCCCATTTCCAGCCATGGTTGGCGAACGATCTGACGGCGGGCGGACTCTGACGGAAGGGCCGGGGCTTGTCGCCGGCGGTCCGGTCCGCCGGGCCCCGACCGCGAGGGATGGTGGCCACCATGCCCACCGCCACGATCGGTCATGTCACCCGCGAGCGCTACGCGCAGATCATCACCACCGACCGGGAACTGGTCGGACAGATGCAGCGCATCCAGTTCACCATTGGGGACCACGCGCTGGAGATCGAGCCAATGCAGCGGCTCGGCGGCGCCCACCCGGCCCCCGGCGAGGACCTGTTCGGCGTCGACGTCTCGTTACAGATCTACGCCGACGACCTGGGGCTGTCACTGAGCACGGTCCGCAGCTACCGGTTCGCCTCCCACCGCTGGCCCGCCGGCCAGCGTCGGCACGGCATCTCCCACAAGGTCCACTACATCCTCGCGTCCATCCCTGACGCCACCGAACGCTTCGAGGCGATCGACGCCCCTCCGCTGGACGAGCGCGCCCGGGCCCGGCGCTGGACGACGGACCTCGCCAAGAAGCACGTCGGGCAGCGCCCGGACCGTCCCGAGACGCCGGCGCAGAAGGTGGCGACCATTCACCGTCTGACCGACGACGACGAGGTCGCAGCGCAGATCGCCACGGACGTGCTGCGCCGTCCGCAGGTCGCGGTCAAAGTGGTCGCGGACGACACCGCCCGGCACATGGTCAACAAGGCGCAGACCACGCAGCACCGGACCGAGGTCGTCCACGACCTCATCGACGACGACACGGTGGCGGCCCAGGTCGCCTCCGATGTGCTGCGCCGTCCGGAGGTCGCGGCCAGGGTGGTCGCCGACGACACCGCCCGGCACGCGGTCAACCGCGCCCAGACCGACCGTTCCCGTCAGCAGGCCGAACACTTCCGCCGGAAGACACCCGCCGGACGGGTGGTGAAGAAGATCGAGCGGACCGTCGAGTTCCTGGACCTGGTCGGTGCCTGCCACCGCTTCGTGGCAGCCTGCGGAAAGACCGTGCCCAAACTGCGCGACCGGCACCTGTCGGATGACGAACAGGCCGTCCTCGCGCAGAACGTCGCCCGCTGCCGGGCCACGCTGGACTGGATCGAGACCGCCGCCGAAACCGGCGAGGTCGACGTTGACGAGGAGCTCGCCCGCCTCCTGCGGGGTGAGTAGCCGTGACCAAGCGCTCCCCGACCGCGGAGCGCCACGCCGACCTGATCCGCACCGCCCTGTTCGAAGTCGCACCCGCCGGCATGACGCTGATCCGCCTGATGGCCTCGTGCGAGCTCAGCCGCTGGCAGACCAGACGGGGCCTGGCCACGCTGCGCGATCTATGCGCCGAACGCACCTGGCCGCCGGTCATCTACAACCGTGACCTCGGCTATCACTTCTGCGCGAGCGAGGACGAACTCGAGGAATGGGAGCGGGCCTGGCTGAGCGAGAAACTCACCCAGTTCCGCCGGATGCTCACCGGCACCATCGGCCCGCACCTGGCCCTCTTCCCCAAGAGCGTCTGGGCCGGCTACCTCAGCGACCAGATGAAAGCGATCGAGTCGAACCTCGCGCTGGCCGCCCGGCCACCGCGCTGACGGGCTCTTCTGAGCCGGGGCGCCCACCGTCAGATCAGGAGGCCGGGACCGGCCCGGCGCCCCGCGGACAACCCGGGGCTGTCGGGCCGGTCCTGTTCCTGTCATGCGCCAGCGCCGCTATCCGTCCGACACGACGGACGCCGAATGGGCCCTGCTCGAACCCCTTCTCCCAGTCCCCGCTTGCCAGACACCTTCCGGCGGACGTCCGGAGGCCCATCCCCGGCGGGAGATTGTCGACGGCATACGCTATCTGGTTGATAACGGCATCAAATGGCGCGCGATGCCGTCCGACTTCCCGCCCTGGCGGACGATCTACGGCTTCGCCCGGCGCTGGGCCGCCGCGGGCGTCGTCGGAATCATCCGCGACCAGCTCCGCCGCCAGATCCGACTCGCCGCCGGGAAAACACCCCGCGCCGCGTCGGTCGTCGTGGACTCCCAGAGCGTCAAGGCCTCCGAGACCGTCGGCAAGGAAAGCCGCGGCTGGGATAACGGCAATTATCTGGAGGCGTCGGTTATGGCGGGGCGGGCCGATCAGAGCTGGTGGATGGCGGTGCTGCAGGGGTTGAGGCCGGTGATA
>NZ_JBSFCF010000078.1:0-11783 GCF_053593335.1 Streptomyces sp. NPDC002324 | reverse complement strand
GAAGCGGCGGTACTGGTAGGTGACACCGTTGACGGCCTTGACCCGCAGGTTGGGAGCGGTACTGGCACTCTCCGTGCTCCGCGTCTGGGTGACCGTCTGCCGCATACCACTGGAGCTGGAACTGGAGCTCACGGCGTTGGCCATGCTCGGTGCCGTGGCGGCGACGGCCGCCACGACCGACACACCGGCCAGCAGCATCGCGGTCCGCCGGGAGATACGAGTACGCCGATTGCTTGAGGACATGCCAATTCCTTCAGTCGGGCCGGAGGACTCCCCGGCACATAAAACGTGCCGTGCACGACGGACTGCCACGGGGCCGCATGAGCCGCCGCTGCGGATTGCGGCCCCGTTCGTGGCCGCACCTGTCGAGTCGCGCGGAACCCACAGGCGCCCCGCCTCGCCGTATAGCCGGCGTTGACGGCGAAAGCGTTGGTCGACCGACGACTTCGCCGAGCTCCTGCCGCCGGTCGTCGCACCGTGGTACGGCGCAACCCGAATCAGTTGCATCAACGTATCAGATAGATACGCATTGGCAACACCAAAGAATCAACTACGGAAGTACCCGTAGCGTTCACGTATCCTCTACAAGGGACCAGGTAGCGACCGAGACAGGAGAGAGATATGGGCCGAGCACTACGGGCAGATGCCGAGCGCAGTGTGCGCGCGATTCTGGAGGCGGCCGAGCGGGTCCTCGCCGAGGACGCCGGTGCCTCCATGGAGCAGATCGCCGAGGCGGCGGGGCTGACACGAATCACCGTGCACCGCCGGTTCGCGAACCGGCAGGCACTGCTGGAGGCGCTCGCCGTCTCCGCGAAGCAGCAGCTCATCGACGCCATCGAGGAAGCCCGGCCCGACTCCGCTCCCGCGCTCGTGGCGCTGTACCGGGTGACCGCGAACGTGATGCGGGTCAAGAACACCTGGCGTTACACCCTCAGCCACACCACGGCCCACACCCCAGCCGCAGCCGCACTCTGGGCGGAGATCGACGCCCACGCCGTCCAACTCCTGGACCGGGCACAGCACGAGGGGCTCCTCGCCCCTGACACGGACCTGGACTGGACACGACAGGTGTACTACGCGCTCCTCAGCGAAGCCCTCAACAGGCCCGGTGGGGACCAGGACCCAGCCGCACAGGATCCCGACGCGCTGGCCACACTCGTCATCGACACCCTCCTGCACGGCGCAGGACCACGCGGCTGAGCCACATCGCCGACGTTCGCTGCGCGCGACAGGCCAAGCTCCTGAGGCCCGCGCGTGGACAGCAGAGCGTCCGTGTCTTCCGGATGTTCGAGGAAGACCGTCGCCGACATGTCGATCATTGCCAGATGCCAGATGGCCGCCGTGAGGACCTCGCCACCGAAGGCGTGCGCACCATTGGGCACAACCGCGGTTTCCACCACGGCGGCGCCGTCCCGGAGAACGCCTGGGCGACGTCGCCCTTCTCCTGATGCCGACGGATCAACGATCACCTCCAGCGACCGACCCCCGCGGCCCACCCCCTCTCCCTAAGCGGGCACCAGATAACCCAGCGCCTCACGAAGGGCCGTCACCACCACGGGTCCGGCTTCGGCTACCTGCCGCAGGTCTTCGCCCTTCATGTAGCAATACCGGTAGTTCGTTAAATTCGGCGGTAGAGGTCAATGCCGTGTCCGGTGGTGACCGCGTCGATCAGGGCTTGGAGCTCGGAGGGTGGGTCCTTGTCCGTCCAGGCTCGCCACCATCGGTTGAGGGTGACGGCGGGGGTGAGCCAGGAACGGATGGCCCGTAAAGGCCCTGGGCCAGCAGGGCTGTTGGGGCTGGTGGTGTCCGGTTGGCCCGGGCTCGGCGCGCTGGCGTCCAGGGGCCCGGGTGGGGTGAACCACTGATCCCAGCAGAAGGAGAAGGCGCAGTTGACCAGGGTCTGGTGGCGGCGGATGGCGCGGTCGGAGCGGACCTGGAAGTCGGCCCAGCCCAGTTCGTCCTTGATCTGCTTGTAGCTCTGCTCGATCCACGGCCGCAGGCCGTAGAGGCGCACGATCTCGGCCAGGTCGGCGGGCGGCTGCGGGCCGGTGGCGGCGTGGGGTGCGTCGGGGTGGGGCAGGTTGGGTGGCCAGGTACCAGGTGGCCTTCTCCGGCAGCCGGGCTGGGTCGGTGGTGGCCACGACCAGTCGGCAGGGTGAGTCGGGGCCGTAGCCGCCCAGGCGGGCATCAGCGGCCCACCAGGTCTCACTGTGCCCGTCGCGGAAGTGCCGCTCCACGGGCGTCCAGTCGCCTGGATGTCTGGCAGGCATCACGCCAGGTCAGGGCATGCGCGGCCTCGATGGGGTGTGCGGCTGGTCGGCCCGAGCCCAGGTACCGCGGTGCGGCTTGAGCGCGATGACGTAGGCCAGGCCGGCCTCGCGCAGTGCGAGATACCAGTCGTCGCTGACGGAGTAGGCGCAGTCGGCGACCACCGCCCGGCAGGAAAAGCCCGCCTCCTTCCCGCGGGCCGCGAGGGCAGTGGCCAGCTGGGGTTTCGTGCAGAAGGCCGGATCGGCCCGGCCTCGGGCGAAGTGGTGGGCGGGGTTGTAGGGAGTTGCGTGCAGCGGTAGTACACGCGGCCGTCGGTCCACACCGTGGTCACCGTGACGATGCCGTTGTCGGTCTTGCCGTGCCCAGCCACTGCCGGCCCACATTCGCGGTCGCGGTGCCGTCCTTGCGGTCCCCGGAGTCGTCGATCACGATGACCCCGCCGTCGTGCGGAGCGGTCGCCAGCTCCGCGGTGGTCACGGCGTATCGCGGCGTACAGATCGACCTTCGACTGAGAGTTCCCCATCGAGCCCCCTGCGGCAGAAGCACACCCCGCCGTCCCACCGCACGCCCTTGAGTGACGTCAAGACAAACCGACATCGCAAACTCGGTCAGAAGGTGACTCCCACAGTCGGCTCGAAGTGACTCCGGTTACACAGCCAACCGGATCCTGGCCCGCCACGGCCTGAACCGGTGGACCGGGAAGTAGCCCAGTGCACTCACCTAAGCCGCCCCTGACCAGCAGTGATAGCCAACTGCGACTGGAGTACTAGCGAACCCGGAGATAGCGGTTGTGACTTGGATCGCTGGCACCTTGGAGAACCCGGACACGCTGGGCGCCTTGTGAGTCACGGCTCGCTGAGCCGCGTGGCGGGCCTCCACCTCCACCACAGCAGCGTGGTTGGCCGCCTGAACCACCTCGGCAAGGCCTGATCCATTCGGCCTCACGGTTCAGTCGCGCTGACCCGGGTCCGGCTTGGCGGCGTGGCGCTGTCGGAGGACGGCTAAGGGGGCGATGGAGCTGAACCGGGCCGAGGACACGGGGTCAGAGGACTGATCTCTGACCCTACTCTCGGATCCATCGCTCCTCAGGGCCCTCTTGCCGGATGATGCGATTCCTGCCGTGTTTCGGGCCAGTGGTCGGCAGCGGGACAGGGAAGCAGCCGACTGCGACGCGGCGCATGATCAGCTCCGCCATCCGCCGCGTGCCCAGTTCCGACACGTCGTCGATGAGAAAGTCGTCCTCGGACGCGAAGAGGTCGCTCACCTTGAATCCGAAGGCGATTTCGTCCCGTAGCACGAAGAGCCCGCTGGTCCCACACCACAGGGCGTCCTCCGCCCCGGGAACTCTCGTGGTAAACCGGCACCAGCCCTTGGCGAGCACTTCGCGTTTCGTGCTGCGCCAGTTCGCCGACGCGACGTGTGCGTAGTGCCAATCCGCTGTCCAGCCCGGCTGGATGCCTGGCGGCGTGGGCTTGACCGCGGCCCGATCAGAGCTCTGGCTCCACTGGCAGGACACCGCATCCGTCTGGTACCCGAGCCCAATGGTGTTACCAGCGTCGGGGTCCCACGCGTAGTCTGAGGCTTGCACCGCGAACGTGCGGTAGGAGGAGTCCTCAGGGACGCCGACGATGGCGTTCACATCGCCGATCGTCAGGACCTGACAGGGGTCCCTCGGGAAAGTCCGGCGTGGCCCCTCCGAAGTCGCCGAGTCCAACGCCCGCCCGGGCACCCGGTACGTACGCCAGACGATCGTGCCGGCCAGGGCGAGGGCGAAGGCGAGGATGCCGATGGCGATCTTGGTGTCCCGGCGCATCAGGGCCGCTTCCGTACCATGTTGTCCGCAAAGTCGGCCCTGGTGGATGGGCCGGTGTCGACCCACTCGTTGGCTCGGCCTTCCAGCTCCCCCCGGTGGACGTACACGCCGTTGCTCAGCCGCTCCGGAACACCGGACAGGATGAACGGCTTCCCGCCTTTGTCCATGACCGTGGCCCGCTCCATTCTGCCGCCCACTGAGTACGACACCACGAGCGCGAAACGGACCAGGCTTCGCTTCGCGAAGACGTTGACAGTCACGGAGGCCAGCTCCCTATGCGCGAGCGTGAAGCCGTTGGTGTCGAAAAGGTGCTTGCCGAGGGTGTGTTCCTGATCGTCGTATGTGCGGGCCCGGGGTCTGTCCTCGTCCATGTCGAGTCCGATGCCCAGCGCACCGGTTGAGCCTTGCGTCGGCTCCACGAACGCGCTGCCGCCGTAGGGTGAGCTGCGTTCAATGATCTGCGCGCCGATGTCGGTGATCATCACCGTGCTCCGGCGGTTGCCTTCCAAGGTGAGTCGAATGGTGTGCTGCAGCATAGGCGCGCTCACATGCTTGGCAAGCTGGGAAATTCCGGTGTCGGGCTTCGGCCGCGGGACCCGATCCTTCAAGACCCACCAGCGCAGCTCCTCGCCGGGGTCACTGGTGCCGGCGAGGACGACCTTGACGCCGTCGCCGGGGGTGAGGGAGTCGGCCACCGAGTCCTGATGGACGCTCCACCACAGGGTTCCGGAGACGAGAGCGATGCCTGCCGTGCACGCGGCGAGGATCCGACGGAACGACATCCTGGTGGAGGGTGCCGGGGTCGGCGGTTCGGGGTAGGCCGCGCCGCTGATCGAGGGAAGGTCGTTCGTACCATCGCCCGGCGGCCACAGCACCGCTCGGAACGCCGCGCGGTTCACTGGATCCATCCGGTCGACCGATGCCAACGGCTCCAGCGTGAGCGCGCTCGCGCCGTCCCGCAGCCGGTGCCTGACAACCACGCCGATCGCGAACTCGCCGCCCGTGCCGTCCCCTGCGAACACCACCGTGCCGGAGGCGCTCTCCCACGACGAACCGCCGACGGCGTCACCGCGCTCGCGGGGGGTCGCACGCACATGGAAAGTAAGCTCCTCACCGACCGGCCCCTCTGCTGTCGGCACGTACCCCGTCAACTGGGCACGCCCACGCCGAGGGGGGCCAGCCGGAGGATTCTGGTCTTCCTTCCACCAGGGGTAGCCCACCCCTTGGCAGTGCAGGACCGTCGCCCGGCTGGTGTCCACCCGCGCCGCTCGCACCCGGGGCGCCGTTGGTGTTTCCTCGCCGACCAACCGTACGATCGCGAGGTCCATCTGCTCGCCGCCGTCGGCGATGACCTCGGCGGGAAGTTCGGCGCCTCCCCAGAAGCGCACGAACACGGCTCCGGAGCCCACCGCATGGCGTGCCGTCAGTACGTGGGCGCCACCGACACAGTACCCGGACGCCACCGTCCACACGGCCACGTCGCCGGTACCGCTCCGGTGCAGGACCTCAACCGCGTACTCGGTCTCGGGCACAGCCCGTCACGGCTTTGCGGTCCGAGGGCGCGAGGTGACGAGCACCGACTCTCCGTCCCGCCCGACCGGCGGGCCGAGCTGCAAGGTGACGGTCTGCACCGTCTCCCTGCCGAACCCGGACTCCGCGCCCATTTCCAGCACCCAGAACTTGACCTTCCCTGTGGCCTGAGCGTCCACGGTGACAGCTACCTGGAACTCCAGGGTCACTCCCTCCACGGGAAATCGCACGTCCCGCCCGGCCCCGGCGCGCGCTGCCTCGGTGAGCTCTTCCTGAAGCGCCGCAATGGCTTCGGTCAGCCCGATCTTGCCGATCACAGATTCCCCCGCTCGTCCGGTCTGATGCTTTCATCCGAAACTACGGTTCCCATGTTCCCCAAGAGGCTGAATCGCTGTATAAGCACCGGAAGTTCGCCTCTGGCGCAACCGGGCGACCAGGGGTGTGCGGTGTGGGATGACCCCTGCGAGCCGATGTGAAGTTCGGTCCCTGTCGCTTCAAGGCGTCACCGCTGTGCCACCAGCAGTCCCCCATGCCGAGCCGGGCCCGCTTATGTAGCCGACGCGGAGGGCCTGGCACGTGGCGCCAGAACGGCGAAGTTCGTCGAGTGCCTGGGTGAGCCGGTCCCCGAGACGCAGATACCGCACGAGCGAACGGCCCGCTCTATCGGCTTCGTCTGCGGTGTCAACGACGAGCTGGCCGCGAGGAAACCCGTCGGCGGGACAGCAGGCATCGGTGTTCCGCATGCGGGTTCCCCGTCACATGCCTCTAGGATTATGCGAACCCATGCGTTTTTCGAAGAGGTGACCGGAAAGTACGGTGTCTACGGCCCTGCCATACGCATGCCCGGTTACCTGCGTCGAACGGAGATACCCCGTGCCCCGAGGAATCACCATCGGTGTGACCCGCTACCCCACCAAGGAAGCCGTCCGGAACATCTGCCGCGGCATCGTCCAGCGGTACGGCACAGGTGGTGACATCACCGACCCCGACGACGATGCCTTCTGCCGCGACCTCCTCGAACGCCACCCCGAATACGACCTCAAGCGCGGGGTCGGCATAGCCCACTTCCGCGTCATCGCCCACACCGACCACGGCCGCAGAAGCGTCGGGATCGGCCTCGTGCGGCTCGACGGCGAAGTGACTGACTTCTCGTGGAACGCCTGCCTGACACCGTTCAGCCAGCGCACCCAGGTGCTTGCCGCCCTGCGGCACGCGGTTGCCGATCAAGTGGCAATCTCACGGAACGCGGCACTCAGCTCCGGACAGTCACTGCTCTGCTCCGTCACAGGAACGCCGATCGCGTCCGCGGCCGAGCTGCACATCGACCACGCGGCCCCGACATTCCTCGAGCTGGCAGAGGACTCCATCGCCGACAACGGTGGTGTAGACGCCTTCCGGATAGTGCCCGAGTCCGGCGCCGGCGTCAGCTACATAGAGCTGGAGGACAAGGACCTCGAGAGACGATGGCAGGAGCGCCATAAGGAGCGTGCAGTACTTCGGCCGGTTCTGAAGCGGGTCAACCTGTCCGATCTACGGCGAGGGAATGAGCCAGGTATCACAACCCCATGAACCCATTGCGGCCGTCCCACAGGGCGCACAACCCCATGCGGTCCTCGTAGAGCAGCGATCCCCCGGCATGCTCCAGCGCATCCGGCGCCGCAAAGGCCACGGCTCGTTGGCAGTTCACCCGTGCCCTGGAGCCGAAGAAGGACCGACTGGAGTCGCTTGTAGCAGCACAGGGCAGCGGCAAGGCCGAGAAAGCCAGGTAGTTGCGCGGATGGCGTTTGTAGCGGGGCTGAGTCTGCGGTAGCCGGACGGGCACGAGGTTGGGTCGGCCGCGCGGCGAGGTGCTCGCCGTGAGGGCGAGTCCTGTTCAGCTGAAGAGATGATATTGGACAGCGAGCAAGTCGGCCACGAATGCGAAAAATCGCCGGGCTAACGAAAGGCTTCAAAAGGACTGGCGGCTTCGTTGCAACGAAACCGATCCTTACGAGACCGCTTCGTTGCGGGTTCACGGTCAGCCACCAGCACCCGGGCCGCCTCTGGGCCGTGCAAGGCTTCTCGAAGCCGACCAACAACGACGGAAGCCCACGGCATCTGAGCAGCTCAGAGCGGTGGGCTTCGTCAGCCTCGCTGGTGGGCGAGACACTTGATCAGTAGACCGGCATGTCAGGGCCACACACGGCGTGTCCGACGGCAACGCTGACGGCAGCAGCGCTCCGCCCCCGGCACGGTAGCGGCACGGGAAACGATGCGACCGCCTCACCAAGGCGGGCCCGCATCTTCCTTTTGCGCTGCGGCGTTATCCGTGCAGCCAGCGGCGCTGAAATCTTTGCAATGAATCTGCGTCCACGCAACGATTCCATGCGCGCGTCGTCAGCTCCTGCGGGCTGACCCAGCGGCCGGTGCCGAGGGCGGTGGGTGGACCTCGATGTCCCTGCGGACCCGTTCGCGTTCGGTCGAGATCGCCGTGCGCACCTCGCCGAGGAACACCGAGGACAGGGCGGCGATGGCCAGGACCGTCGCCGCGTAGGGCGCCTGGGTGTGTGCCACGGTCCAGCCTGCGAAGCCGAAGGACAACGCATAGGTCAGCAATGTGTATGCGACGTCCGCGTGGCGGAACGTGCCGGCGCTGCGAGCTTCGCCGGGCAAGCGTGATTCCAGCCTCGCGATGAACGGTTCGATCTGGTGGCGGACCACGGCACGTTTTCTCCTCCGCGCCCCGCCCTTCTCGGCGGCGGCATCGAAAGCGATGAAGTGGCCCGTCCACGTGTCGTCGAATTGCACGACGCGTCGCAGCGGATGCCCCCACTCGGCCTTGTCAGAAACGGGGTGACGGGGCATCATCGGCATCGAGAGCCGCGTTCCGTCGTCCCCCGACAAGCGCTCGGAGGTCTCCTCGAACGTCGCGGCGGCCGCCTCGCAGAAGCGCCGGTAGTCCTCGGGCTCACCGCAGACCAGCAGGAGCAGACGGGAGGGCGGC
Source organism: Streptomyces sp. NPDC002324 (assembly GCF_053593335.1). Classification (NCBI taxonomy): domain Bacteria; kingdom Bacillati; phylum Actinomycetota; class Actinomycetes; order Kitasatosporales; family Streptomycetaceae; genus Streptomyces; species Streptomyces sp. NPDC002324. Next base: position 3,186 of record NZ_JBSFCF010000078.1, on the reverse strand, counting down.
AGCAGCCGTACCGCTTCGGTGAACTCCCATAGGGTGCCCCGAGCGCTCTCGGTGTGTTCGCCGATGCCGGCCGCCAGCAGGACGAGGCGCGCGCGTTCCATCCCCGCGCTGACAGGTCCCTGCCAGTCGCCTGGTGGCAGGAGGAAGCGTTTCGCGCCGGGGAGGGCGAGCCGCATGTCGGGGCGGCCCACGGCGATGACCTCGCCGCACGGGCGGAAGAGCCCGACGATCTGCTCCTCCCAACTGTCCTCGGCCCCGGCGAAGTCGGCGAACCCCAGCAAGCGCCCGTAGGGGAGGCTCCGCCTGCCACGCACGAGAGGGTCTGTCTCCGCGAGCCTGTCGTCCTCGGCGAACGGACGGAGATAGAGCGAGTAGGTCAGGGCGCGGCACTCCGTGAGCGAGCTCAGCTCGGGCGATTTCTGCCGCCTGGCTTTCGTAATGTACCGGCGGGCGTGCCACAGCCACATCAGAGAGCCGACCCCCCACATGAGAGAGATCGGCAGGTACCCCCAGTCACCGTTCAGGGCCAGTCCAAGGTCCGCCATCGAAAGGAGCATGGAGATGATCGCTACGATTCCGCAGAACCTGGCGATGCGCGTGTACCGAACACGCTGCGTGAACGGGTCTGTCGTCATTGATCACTTACCCTGCATCACGGCACTATGCCGCCCGTCGCCGCGCCGCAACAGTGCCTCGTATAGGTGGGATCGCCCTCCGGGCCGTGCCTCGCGCATCGGCTCGGTCCCTAGATGGCGTGCCGCGGGCGCGTCGTCGGAGCCACACCCCTGAGGGGGCTCTCCGCAGCTGGTGGTCGTCATCCACCGAGCAGACGCCCCCCCCGACGCTAACTTGCCCTCATGACCCCGCAACCCGCGCCGTCCGGCGCCCACGTCGCGGGTTGCGGCGTGACCTTCGACCCCTTCGGGACGCCCTGGGCGGCGCGTCCCTTGACCTCCGTCCGGGCGCCGGCCGCGACCAGCGAGGAGGGGTTGGTAGCGAGCTTCTCCAGCGCGGCGGCGACCTGCTGCGCCTGCTCGTGCGAATCGGTGGCCGGCGCCCGGCCCTTCCCCCTCGACTCACCGGCGGCGGTCTCTCCCCCCGGCCGGCTCAGCAGGACTGCCACCAGGGCGAGCAGGCTCGCCACCACGACGGCCGCCCCGACCAGCAGTCCACGACGCGCACGCGCCATGCCAACTCCCCCCAGCTGTACGGAATGAGGATGAGCGTATCGGCCGGAAATGCGCAATACTCAGTTGACGCCTTTTCGTGACGTTCGATGACGATCCACCGTCTCGAAATCCGGTCCGGCGCCTGTCAGGCGAGCAGCAGCTGTTCGGTTCTTCCATGCTCTGCGGACGGTCGGCTGCTCTTGCGGTCGTGTGCGGTGGCTGGGCAGTCAGCCTGCCTGCAACCGATCTTCGTGCGGCTCCTGATCGCCAGTGGACGGTAGGCCGTGCTGGGCGCGCGCGGTCTCCAGCAGGCGCCGCCAGGAGGTCACCGTCGGGCGGCGCCGCAGGAGTGCTCGCCTCTCCCGTTCGGTCATGCCTCCCCACACACCATGCTCGATGCGGTGATCGAGGGCGTGGGCGAGGCATTCGGTGCGCACCGGGCAGCCGGTGCAGAAGGCTTTGACCCTGTTCTGGGCCGCGCCTTCGGCGAAGAGTTCGTCCGGGTCGGCGTTTCGGCAGACCGCTTGCGTACCCCAGCTCTCCTGACCATCCTCGACCACCACGACGCCGTCCTCTCCCCGGTCCGGCCCGCCGCACTCCCCTGGGCAGGCACGGTCCGCAAACGGTACGGCAATCAGGCGGGGCGTGAGAGTTCCTTATTGCGCAGCAATCCCTTCGGGGGAAGGGGACTTGACGAACACGCCCCGCGACCGGGCTCATCCGTCGGCTCGGCACCCGGGCGTCGCCGGAAGCGGAACTTCCCCTGTCCGCGGCCCGCACCCAGAGTGACAACACAACCCAGACACCCCGCCGGGCCGTGACCTCACGCCCACTCAGCAGACCGTCGACCGCGCGCCGTCCGCAGCCCGGGCACCAGTCGAGCGCGGCGTCGCACGGCTCACGTCCTACGGTCGGCCCTCGGGGCCGTCTGCGATCACTCGTGTGTAGCCGCCCGCCGAGCGCAGCTCCTCCAGCGGCCCGGCGAACCGCTTGCGCCCGTCCTTGAGCACGACCACGCTGTTGCAGCAGCCCTCCACGTCCTCCATCAGATGGGTGGCCATGACGACCGCGGTAGTGGCGCTCAGTTCCTGCAGCAGCACGTGCAGTTGGTCGCGCTGTGCTGGCCTGGTGCAGCCGCGCCAAGAGGCTCTACGGCTCCGGTCGTTCGGGGTCTCCTGCGTGGTGCGCACCAGGTTTGCCCGGCGGCAGCAGCCAAAGGACTTCGCCCTGTGGCCGTCGGCGTACTGGTACTTCACGTGGTGGCACGCCTGCGGCACCGTCGAACGCATCCATGACGCTCTGTGCGGGCAGGGCCGGTGAAGCCGGCGGCCGCCACGTGGAGCCGAGCGCGGGCTGATCGACTCGCAGTCCGTCTCCAGCCAGTCGGAGTAGTTGCCGGTACGCGTGTCGGCCACGGCGGTCAGGGCGTCGACGGTGCCCTTCTCACGGCTATGAATGACGAGGTTGTCCCAGCCGGCGTTCAGGATGTCGCCCGCCGACAGATACTCGACGCCGTACGACTGGTCGAACGGCCGCGCCCTGGACGCCAGGCTCGTACTGCCGCCCGTGAACTCGCCGGTCCTGGTGTACGGGGCCTCGCCAATCCAGAGGCTGAACTTGCCGGTGCCGCCCACCGCCGCGTCGGCGTCGAGGTCGCCGGCGGCCAGGGCCTGGCCGTAGCGGTCGTTCTCGTCGCAGCCGTGATTGGCAAGGGTGCACGCGGTGCCCGAGAGACCGGACGCGCCGCCCCAGACGATCACCACCGTGCCGCCGTGCGTGTCGGCCGCCGTGTCCTCGCCGGGGCGCCGACCGCCAGGTCCGCGTAGCCGTCCGTGTTCAGGTCGGCCGATGCCACCGCCGTACCGTGTCACCGGCCTCCGCGGCGCCGGGGACGCCGGAGGTGTTCTGGGTGAGCGAGCGACTGGTACTTCGGCGCCACGAAGTCCACACCCCAGATGCAGGAGATCAGCTCGCGCTGGCTGCTGCGCACCCTGCCCTGGGTGAATGTGCAGGGTGG
>NZ_JBSFCF010000077.1:0-11975 GCF_053593335.1 Streptomyces sp. NPDC002324 | reverse complement strand
CAGCGCGGCCGCCCTGCCGATACCGGAGGACGCACCCGTCACCAGAGCCACCCGTCGTGCTGTCGTCACCATTTCGAACTCCTGACTCGCGGGATCGGGGCGACTCCCGATCAGTTCCATCAATGTATCAACTATAAAAGAAAAAGCAACATCAAGGCATCAATTAGAGAGCGAGTCGCAGCACTCTCGTATCCGTTATGGAGGGCGAGCGGGAGGCGCCGAGCGGGTCCTCACCGGGTCGGCGGGGCGAGAATCCGCAGCGGCCAGTCGGCCGACGGCTCGGAGAACAGTTGAGGCGTCAGGCAGCGGCGCGAGCAGCATGTCGGTCGGTGTTGGCGATCACGGGCCGGGGGGACGCGGCCGATTGAGTCGCTGTACAGCTCCTCTGAATCGACCTCCATGACGTGCAACACGACGGGGACGATGGGTCACGCAGCGGTTCGAGCGGGTGCAGGTGCGGGAGCCGGGGCCGTGGGGTCGGCACGGTGGATGGGGCCGGTGCCATGGGACAGGGGCGTACCGGGGGCCCGGTGGGTGTGGGCGATGATCTCGGCGGTGATGGAGATGGCTGTTTCCTCGGGGGTGTGGGCGCCGAGGTCGAGTCCGATCGGGGAGTTGAGGCGGGTGAGTTGGGCCGTTGTGACACCGGCCTCGCGCAGCCGCTGGTTGCGGTCCTCGTGGGTGCGGCGGGAGCCCATCGCGCCGATGTATCCGACGGGGAGGCTCAACGCCAGGCTCAGCAGGGGGATGTCGAACTTGGCGTCGTGGGTGAGGACGCAGATGGCAGTGCGGGCGTCGGTCTCGGTGGTGGCGAGGTAGCGGTGGGGCCAGTCGACGACGACTTCGTCGGCGTGGGGGAAGCGGGCAGGGGTAGCGAAGACGGGGCGGGCGTCGCAGACGGTGACGCGGTAGCCGAGGAAGCTCCCGGCCTGGCTGAGGGCGGCGGCGAAGTCTACGGCTCCGAAGATCAGCATGCGGGGTGGTGTGGCGTGGGTGTGGACGAGGACGGAGAGCTTGGTGGGGCAGGTGTCGGGGTCTCCGCCGATGTCGATCACGGCGGTGCGTCCCGTTCTCAGCAGGGCGCGGGCTCGTGCCACGACCGCCCGGTCCTCGTTCTCGCCGCCGAGGGTGCCGTCGTATGTACTGCCGTCGCCGAGGAGGGTGAGGGTGCGGCCGACGAGTTCGGCGGGGCCGTCGATGATCTGGGCCACGGCGGCGGGTCTGCCCCGTACCGCTTCTTCGAGGGCGGCGGTCAGGTGGGGTTGGGCTGTCGGTTCGACGCGCTGGACCAGGACGTCGATCTCGCCTCCGCAGGTCAGGCCGACGGCGAAGGCGTCGTCGTCGGAGTAGCCGAAGCGGGCGCGTGCGGGGCCGCCACCGTTCTGGAGCATCTGTTGACACAGGTCGTAGACGGCTCCTTCGACGCAGCCGCCGGAGATACTGCCGACCACCGTGCCGTCGGCGTCGACGGCGAGCGCTGTGCCGGGGGGCAGGGGTGCGCTGCCGCTGACCTGGACGACGGTGGCAAGGGCGAAGGGGCGCCCGTCGCGGCACCAGGCGTGCAGCGTGTCTGCGATGTTCAGCATGGAGAGGTCTCCGTGGGTAACGGTGTTGGGCGGGCCGCCGCGGTGTCGGCGCGGGAGAGGTGACACCGCGGCGGCCCTGGTGTCCGGCGGTGGGCCGCTCACCTGCCGCCGGACGGTCGGAGAGAAACCCCGCTGCTCAGAGCAGGGCTTCCGCGGTGATGGGCAGTTCCCGGACGCGGCGGCCGGTGGCGTGGAAGACGGCGTTGGCGATGGCGGGCGCCACCCCGACCTGGACGATCTCTCCCAGGCCCTTGACGCCGATGGGGTCGGCCTCACGGTCGTCGCCGTCGAGGTAGATGGCCTTGAGGTCGGGGATGTCCGCGTTGACGGGGACGAGGTAGTTGGCTAGGTCGGCGTTGACGATGCGGCCGTCGCGGTGGTCGGTGACCGTGTGTTCGAGGAGGGCCTGGCCGATGCCGCCGACCATGCCTCCGAGGGCCTGGCTGTCGGCGAGTTTGGGGCTGATGATGCGGCCCGCGTCGTAGACGCCGAGCATCCGCCGGACCCGGACCAGACCCAGGCGGGCGTCGACGGCGACCTCGGTGAAGACCGCGCCGTAGGCGAACAGGGAGTGCCGCTCTGGTCCGGTGGGCCGGGTGAAGGAGCCCATCGCTTCGAGGTGGGTGCGGTTGTTGCGGGTCAGGAGTTGCCGGTAGGTCTCGCCGCGTGTGGGGTTGTTCTTCGCGTGCAGTCGGCCGGCGCGGACGACGACGGTGGTGGGGTCGAGGCCGTGCAGCGGCGACTTCTCGTCCTCGACGGCGAGTTTGATGGCTTGCTTGCGCAGTGTGTCGCAGCCGTCCTGGACGGCCGATCCGACGCTGGCCATGGTCCAGGAGCCGCCGTGCGGCGGGGCGGGCGGCATGAGGGAGTCGCCGAGGCGGAACGCCACCTTGCCCATGGGCAGGCCGAGGGCGTCTGCGGCGAGCTGGGTGTTGGAGGTGTAGGTGCCCGGGCCCATGTCGCTGGCCGCGGACTGGATGAGCGCGGTCCCGTCGGCGTCCAGCCTGACCGACGCCTGGGCGTTTTGGCGGGCCGTGTCGTAGACACCGGTGGCCATGCCGGTGCCGATCAGCCAGTCGCCGTCCCGGGTGGAGCGCGGTTTCGGGTTCCGGCGGTGCCAGCCGAACTCGCGGGCGCCGACGGTGTAGCACTCGCGCAGCCTGCGAGTTGAGAAGGGCAGCCCGCTGGACTCGTCCTCGGCGGGTTCGTTGCGCAGTCGCAGCTCGATCGGGTCGATGCCCAGCTTGTGGGCGAGTTCGTCCATCGCCGACTCGATGGCGTAGGAGGCGGTGGTGTATCCGGGGCCGCGCATGAACAGCGGGGTGTGCACGTCCAGCGGTACCGTCCGGTACTCCTGGCTCACGTGGGGCATGCTGTAGAGCATCTGCCCCGGGACCAGGACGGACTCCATGAACGTCTCGTAGCTCGACGTTTCGGCGCGTACGTCGTGGGTCATGGCGGTCAGCCGGCCGCGCCGGTCGCTGCCCAGGCGTACCCCGTACTCGTATGTGGGCCTGAAGCCCGTTCCGAAGTACAACTGCTTGCGCGTCAGGGCGAGTTTGACGGGGCGCTTCGTCTCGCGGGCGGCGAGGGCCGCGATGGTGACGTGCGGCCAGGCCCGCAGTCCGCTGCCGAAGCCGCCGCCGACGAACGGCGAGATGACGCGCACAGACTCCGGCGCGACACCGAACACCACGGCGAGTTCTATCTGTGTGCCGAAGACCCACTGGGTCTTGTCCCACACGGTGAGCTTGTCGCCGTCCCAGCGGGCGGTGGTGGCGTGCGGCTCCATCGCGTTGTGGTTGTTGCGGGCAAGGTGGTAGGTCATCTCCATGCGTACGGGAGCTGAGGCCAGCGCCTTTGCCGCGTCGCCGCGTGTGTATTTCTGGGGCTCGCCTGCCGGTGCGTCGGTCATGTCGGTCGACGGCTGCTCGGCGTCGTAGGTCACCTTCACCAGGCTCGCGCCGTGCTGGGCGGCCTCCAGAGTGGTGGCCACCACGACGGCGACCGGCTGTCCGTGGAAATGGACCTTGTCGTCCTGGAGGACGTGCAGCCGTTCGCCCGGCGGGGCGGTGGGGAGCGGATTGCGCTGGTAGGGCAGCTTGGGCGCGTTGAGGTGGCTGATCACCTTCAGGACGCCGGAGTGGGCGAGGGCGGCGCGGGTGTCGATGCCGGTGATGCGGCCCCGGCCGATGCCGCTGTCGACGACGACCGCGTGCACGGCTCCGTCGATGTCGTGATCGACGGCGTACAGCGCCTGGCCGGTGACCTTCAACCGGCCGTCCACCCGGGAGAGCGGGGCGCCGACGGCTGCCTGCGGCTGCGGACTCATGCGGTGCCTCCTACGATGCGCAGCTGGCGTTCGACGGTGCGTTTCAGGAGTTCGACCTTGAAGCGGTTGTGCTCCAGGGGACGGGCTCCCTCCGCCGCTCGCTCCGCAGCGGCCGTCCACAGGGCTTTCGAGGGGCGTTCGCCGATCAGGTGCCGCTCGACCGCGGGGAGTTTCCACGGCACGGTGCCGACGCCTCCGGCGGCGACCTTCGCCTCGCGGATCACCCCGCCGCGGATGTGCAGGGCGACGGCCGCGGAGGTGAGGGCGAACTCGTAGGACTGCCGGTCGCGGACCTTCAGGTAGCCCGACTTCAGCGGGCGAGGAAGGGCCGGGATCTCCACGGCGGTGATCAACTCGCCTTTGCGCAGGGCCTGTTCACGGTTCGGGGTACGGCCGGGCTTCAGGAGGAAGTCGGCGAAGGGGACGCCGCGCTCCCCGTCCGGGCCGAGCAGGTGCACTTTCGCCTCCAGTGCGGCGAAGGCCACGGCGACGTCGGAGGGGTGCGTGGCCACGCAGTCCTCCGACGTGCCGAGGATCGCGTGAGTGCGGTTGAAGCCTTCGAGCGCCGCGCAACCGGAGCCGGGCTCGCGCTTGTTGCAGGCGGCGGTCACGTCACGGAAGTACGTGCAGCGGGTGCGCTGCATGATGTTGCCGCCGATGGTGGCCATGTTCCGCAACTGGGCTGATGCGCTCAGCTCCAGCGCCTGCGAAATGACCGGGTAGGTGGTGCGGACCTTGGGGTGGGCGGCGGCCTCGGCCATCCGCACCAGGGCGCCGATGCGCAGGCCCCCGCGCTCGGTGACCGTGACCTTGCGCAGCGGCAGTGCGCTGATGTCCACCAGCGTCTCGGGGCGCTCGACGGTCTCGCGCATCAGGTCGACCAAGGTGGTGCCCCCGGCGATGTAACGCCCGCCGCGCTGCCCGGCCGCGAGTGCGCTCCGGGTGTCCGCGGCCTTGGTGAAGGAGAAGGGATACATGGTGGCCGGGCCTCATTTCCCGCGCGCGGTCTGCTCGACCGCCCGCACGATCTTGACGTAACAGCCGCAGCGGCAGATGTTGCCGCTCATCCACTCCCGGATCTCCTCCGGCGAGTCGGTGTGACCCTCCTCGATACAGCCGACGCCGGACATGATCTGCCCCGGCGTGCAGAACCCGCACTGGAAGGCGTCCTGCTCGACGAACGCCCGTTGCAGCGGGTGCAGTTCGTCGCCGTCGGCCAGGCCCTCGATGGTCGTGACCTCGGCACCCTCCAGGCGTACTGCCAGCGTCAGGCAGGAGTTGACCCGCCGTCCGTCGACGAGGACCGTACAGGCGCCGCAGGCACCGGCGTTGCAGCCCTTCTTCGTGCCGGGCAGAGCGAAGTGTTCGCGCAGCAGGTCCAGCAGGGAGGTCCGGTTGTCGATCACGGTGGTGTGCCGCTTGCCGTTCACGGTCAGGGAGACACGACCGCTGGGTGACGCTTCGGCGGCGGACGCCTCCTCGGCACCGGGCAGGGAGGCTCCCGCGACCAGGCCGCCCGCCATCACGGCGCCACCGACGGCGGTCGTCGTGGCGATGAACGTGCGTCGGGACGGGGCCGAGGACGGGGCCGGCATCGGACCGTCGGGGGGAGGAAATGACTCGGGAAGTTCGGTGGACATGGCCACTCTCTTCGTTCGGCGACAGTTCGGGTGCAGAGGTTGCTGGTCTCGCTCATCCGCGTGGCGGACGACTGTCGGTCAGGGCAGCTGCGGGTACAGCGCCGCGACGCCTCCGGCCAGCCCGCCCTGCACCTGGCGGCTGATGTCGTCCACGAGGATCTCGTAGGCGCCGTCGGCGAGGCCGTCGGCGGCGAGGCGGGCGACGTCGGCGGGGGCGGTCTTGGGCCCGTCGAGATCCCGGGACATGTCGGTGTCCATGCCGCCGACGTGCAGTCCGGCCACCCGGATGCCCTGGTCGGCGAGCTGGAGGCGCAGGGCGTTGGTGAGCGCCCACTGGGCTGACTTGGAGGCGGAGTAGGAGCCGAGATCCGGGAAGGTGAACCAGGACAGGGCGGACAGGACGTTCAGGATCGCGCCGCCGTTGTTGGCCGCGATCTGCGGTGCGAAGGCCCGGACCACCGAGACGGTGCCGTAGAAGTTGGTGTCCATGTCCCGGCGGATGTCGTCCAGGTCGCCGGTGAGCAGGTTGCCGCCGACCGATATGCCGGCGTTGTTGATCAGGACCGTCACGTCACCCGTGGCCTTGGCGGCGGCAGCGACCGAGGCGGGGTCGGTGATGTCGAGCGCGATCGGCTTGACGCCCGGCAGGTCCACCTGGTCGGGGTTGCGGGCACCGGCGTAGACGGACGCGCCGCGGCCGAGCAGCTCTGCGGCGAGGGCGCGGCCGAGGCCGCGGTTGGCTCCGGTGACGAGAACGGTGCTGGTGGAGAGGTCCATGAGAAGTCCCTGTTGCCTTGGGTGTGGGGGGTTGTTGATCGGATCGGGGTGGGTGGGTGTTCCGTGCCTGGACGTGGTTCAGCCGCAGATCAGGAAGCCGGAGAGGCGCTCTGGGCGGCCTTGTGAGGGGTAGGTGCGGGTTGACGGCCGTCGGCCGGGAAGATCAGGCAGGTCGTCGTCGCGTGGCCGAGCAGCTTGCCGGTGAGGTCCGTGATCGTGGCGGTGGCATAGGCGCTACGGCGGCCGACATGGACAGCCGTGCTCTCGCAGCGGATGCGGCCGGTGTCGACGGTGACCGGGCGCAGGAAGGTGATGCTGAGGCCCTGCGTGGTGTAGCCGGTTCCGGCGGGCAGGCGGGTGAAGACGGCGGCGCCCAGCGCGTTGTCGGCGAGAGTCGCGAGGACGCCGCCGTGGACGGTGCCGAGCGCGTTGTAGTGCCAGCCTGCGGGGGTCAGCTCGAACACGGTGCGGCCCGGTTCGATCTCGGCGGGTTCGATGGCGAGGGTGTCCATGGCCGGCGGGGTCGGCAGCGTTCCCTTGCCGATTCCCTGCAGCACCTCCAGGCCGCCCATCTGCCCGATGGCCTCGGCGGTCGGGCGGGGATCCTGCCAGGTGTAGGCGCGGTGCTGAGGGGTGGGGTGCGTGCTCATGAGGCGGTGGGGGTGGGCGTGGGGGCGGGCATGTGCGTTCCGTTCTGGTGGGGGCGATTGTGTACAGCGGTCAGGGCGAGCACGGCGGCGGTGAAGAAGACCGCGGCGACGACGGCCAGGCCCGCGTGCACGCCGGAGGTGAAGGCGCCCTCGATCGCCGCGCGCACCGCGCCGGTCGGTGCGGTGGTGGCGGTCGTCCCGGAGGCGACGGCCTGCTCGACGGGTGCGCGGGCGGCGGCGGGCACGCCATGCGCGGCGAGTTGCCGGGGCAGATCCGCGGTGACACGGCCGGTGAACAGCGAGCCGAGCAGCGCGGTGCCCATGACCGCGCCGACCTGCCGGGCGGTGTTGACGGCGCCGGAGGCCATGCCCGCGCGTTCAGGGGCGACGCTGACCAGCGCGGCGGCCGTGCTGGGCGCGATGACCAGGCCGCAGGCGGCCCCGAACAAGGCGAACAGCGGCCAGACCTGGCTGTAGGGGGTGTCCGGGCCGACCGTGGTCAGGCCGAGGACGGCGAGCGCGCCGAGCAGCAGGCCGAGCGTCAGGGGCGCCTTGAAGCCGGTACGCCGGATCACCCTGCCGGTGAGGAACGCCGTGACGACGTAGACGCCGAACAGGGGCAGCATGCGCCAGCTGGTGTCCAGCGCGTTCAGGTGCTGGACGTTGTTGTAGAACATCACCACGAGCACGGCAACGCCGGTGAAGCCGAACAGCGCCACCGCGGCGATGACCATCACGGCGCTGAACGACCGTGAGGCGAAGAGCCGTACGTCGAGCATCGGCGCCGCGACCCGTAGTTCGACGACGACGAACGCCACCGCGCCGACCACCGCCACGATCCACGAGGCGAGGACGGGGGCCGTCGTGTATCCGTCCTGGCCGCCCTGGATGAGCGCGTAGACCAGACCCGCGATCGTCACCGTGCCCAGCAGCGCACCGGACACGTCCAGGCGTTCGCCGAGGGCCAGGGACTCCGCGGCGAACGGGACCGCGACCAGCAGCGTGATCACCCCGAGGACGGCGGTCGACACGAACACCGCGTGCCAGCTGGAGTGGTCGAGCAGGACACCGGCGAGCAGTGGGCCGATGGCCAGGCCGATGCCCGACGACGCCGCCCATGCGGTGATCACCTCGGTCCGCCGGTGCGGGTCGGTGAAGGTCGCACCGAGGATGGCCAGGCTGTTGGGCAGGATCAGCGCGCCGCCGAGGCCGGCGACCAGTTGTGCGGCGATCACCGTGGCGGTGGTGTCGGCGGTCGCGGCCAGCAGCCCGCCCGAGATCATGATCACCACGCCGACGCAGAACATCCGCTTGCGGCCGAGGAGATTGCCCAGCGTCGCGGCCGACAACACCAGACTGGCCACGACCAGCGTGTACGCGCTGGGTATCCAGATCAGCGTGCTCGGGCTGACGTGCAGGTCGGCCTGGATCGCCGACAGCGCCGAGATCGTGGCGGTGATGAGCAGGAACGTCATCATCACGCCCAGGCACATCGCCACCAGTGTCAGAAGTTCCCCGCGCCGTACGGCGGTTCGTCCGCCGTTTCCTGCCCGAGGACTGCCTCTGCGACCGCCCGGCAGGCGGCCGGCCGCCGACACGGAGGCGTCGGTCGAGGGGACACGGTCCCTGGTCATGGAGGTCCTTCCTCGTTCCCCGAGGATGTGGTGAGAGTTGGTTGCGGGACACACGGCCGCAGGTCCGCAGGTCCGCAGGTCCGCAGGTCCGCAGGTCCGCAGGTCCGCAGGTCCGCAGGTCCGCAGTGGCGAACGCCGGCGCTTGACGTGCGGCACCACCTGGCACGGCCAGGCATGGGCTGTGGGTCAGCAGGCGGCCCGGCGCTCGGCCGCGTCCTCGGCGTCTATCCCTGCTGGTTGATGAGGGCTGCGTAGTGACCGAGGTTCCGCTCGATCTCGTCGAGACCGATCTCGGCGATGGCCTTCCCCAGCTGCGGCACCCGCGCCTGGAATCCCGGCCAGTTGACGGACTCCGCGAACTCCGCCCAGGACGCCCGCAGGTCGGCCACCGGCGGCAGGGTCGACCGGTTGATCTGGGCCCTGGCGCCCAGGACGGACTGCTTGTCGAAGGACGCGATGCGCGCCGCGACACCGTTGACGAAGTCGTCGAGTTCGGCGTCGGGGACGGCCCGGGTCACCCATCCGTACCGCTCGGCGCGCTCGGCGTCGTAGTCCTCGCTGGTGAGGACCGCCTCGAGCGCGCGGTCCCGTCCCAGCAGCCGGGCCAACCGGTCGCTGCCTCCCCCGCCCGGGACGATGCCGATCGCGACCTCGGGCTGGCAGAAGAAGGCTTCCTCGCGGCTGGCGTAGCGCAGGTCGAAGGCCAGGGTGATCTCGTCCCCTCCGCCCCGTGTACGCCCACGGATGGAGGCGATGCTGATGAACGGGGCACTGGTCAGGCGGGTGACGAGCTCGACGAACGTCGGGGTCCCGTCCGCGCCGTTGGAGGCCAGGAGTTCGGGCACCTGGCCGAGATCGGCATGGTTGAAGAAGTATCCGGGAGTGCCACTGTCAAAGACGACGACCTGGACCTCCTCGTCCCGACTCAACTCGTCGACGACGTCGATCAGCTGGCCGACGGTGTCCGCACCGACGACGTTCACCGGCGGATTCGTGAAGGTGACCCTCCGGATCTTCGGCGCCACGGTCTCGATGCTGAACATGCTGTGCTGCGTCATGGTGTGCTCCGGTGCTGAGGTGTTCGGGTGGGGGTGAGAAGTGGTGTGCGGATTGGCATGACCGCTCGGTGCACGTACGCCGGCGGGAGATTCGGCCATACGACCGGGCTGCGCTCCACGGAGGAGAACCGTGCGGTCAGCTCGGCGGCGAACCGGCGGGCCGGGGGTGTCCATGCCGCGTGGACGTAGGCGAAGGTGCTGAACCGGCCGCCCGTACGCAGTACGCCGGTCACCGCGTCGAGGATCCGGCGCTGCCGCTCGTGCGGCATGACGGTCCACGGCACACCGGAGACGATGACGTCGACGGGGTAGGGGGTGAGCGTCGACAGGTCCTCGGCCGAACCGTGGACCACCTCGACGGCGCTGTCCCGGTACCGGTCCGCGAGCCGGCGGGCGAGCACCGGGTTGAGCTCGACCGCGACCAGCCGCGCCCCCGGAGCCAGCCGTCGCACGATCGCTTCGGTGATCGCGCCTGTTCCGGACCCCAACTCCACCACGACGTCCGCTTGTTCCAGGTCCAGGCCGGCGGTCATGGCCTGCGCGAGCGTGGCGGAACTGGGAGCGACGGCTCCGGTGCGTCGGGGGCGGCGCAGGAACTCGCGCATGATCGACATGCCCAGAACCTAGGCACCGGCCATCTCGTCGGAAACCATCCCAGTCGCCCGACGGGGTCATCCGCCAGGACGAACCAGTCCGCTCTCGTAGGCCAGGACGACGGCCCCTATCCGGTCGCGGGCGCGCAGTTTGGCGAGGATGTGGGCCACGTGGCTCTTGACCGTGGTCTCGCCGAGGAACAGCTTCCCCGCGATCTCCGCGTTGTTCAGCCCACGGGCGACCAGGCCCAGTACCTCACGCTCGCGGTCGGAGAGTATGTCAAGGCGTTTCCCGGCGAGAGGAGCGACGGCGCCCCTGACGTACCGGTCGATCAGCCGCCGCGTCACCGACGGAGCGACCACCGCATCGCCGCGCAGCACACCGCGCACGGCGACGAGTAACTCGGCGGCCGGTGTGTCCTTGACCAGGAAGCCGCTCGCTCCGGCACGCAGGGCCGCGTAGGCGTACTCGTCCCGGTCGCAGGCGGTGAGGACGAGCACTCGCGTGTCGGGCAGGGCAGCGCGTACCTGCTCGGTGGCCGAGATGCCGTCCAGGCGTGGCAGCCGCACCTCCATGAGGACGAGGTCGGGGCGCAGTGTGAGTGCCTTCGCCACAGCCTCCTCGCCCTGGTCGGCCTCACCGACGACCGTGAGGTCGGGCTGACTGTCCACCACCCTGCGCAAGGCGACCCGCATCAACTCCTGGCCATCACAGATCAACACGCTGGTCTCCGTCATGGCGCCCGGCCGAGGCCCCGGTCGGCCTCGGTGATGAGGACGGCGTGGGTGGAGAGGTTCATGAAAGGCTCCGGTGAGTCGGTGAGTCGACGAATGTGGTGGGTCGGGGAAGTGCCGCAGGTCAGCGGCGTGGGTGGTGGGATCGGCTTCGCACGCACGTCGCCGTGGAGCCGACGGCCTTCGGACTCGGTCAGTACGGCGGCGATGACGGCCACCAGGTATGCCGGGGCTGTTGCCCTGACGGCGCAGCCGATGACCAGAGCGGAGGACAGCGCGACCAGTTGTGACAAGGCTCGTCGAGCTGGGTCGTCCCGTGCCGGGTCCGCGCGCCGATATGGAGGGCCGGCCCGCCGAACAGCAGCAGGTTCGTGGTGATGCCGGCGTGGTGTACCCGCGTTGGTGGGGGTGGTCAGGCGGGCAGTTGGTTCATCTTGCGCAGTTGCTGGTCGAACATGCGGGTGGGGACGACGCGGCGCATGGTGCGGACGCGTCCGGTCATGGCGCCGGCGGTGTAGCGGACCTTGGGCTTGTCGTCGGTGGCGGCGGCGACGATCTCCTTGGCGACGACGGTGGGGTCGTCGCCGTCCTTGACCGCTGCGGCCATGTACTCCTCGAAGACGTGGCGCTGCTTGGCGTAGATGTCCAGGGGCTGGTCGGGGCGGACGCTGGCGGCGTCGAAGGCGGTGCTGGTCCAGGCGGGCTCGACGAGCAGGACCCGTATGCCGTATTCGCGGAGCTCGTGGTCGACGGACTCGGAGTAGCCCTCGACGGCGTGCTTGGAGGCGGCGTAGACCGCCATGTAGGGCTGCGGCATGAACCCCACGATCGAGGAGATGTTGACGATCCGTCCGCTGCCCGCCGCACGCATGTGGGGCAGGACCGCGTTGGTCATGCGGATCACGCCGAAGACGTTGATGTCGAACAGGTGCTGGGCCTGGGCGGCGGAGGACTCCTCGGCCGCGCCCGC
>NZ_JBSFCF010000076.1:0-17246 GCF_053593335.1 Streptomyces sp. NPDC002324 | reverse complement strand
GTCCGCGCTCAGCGCGACCTCCTGCCAGGAGGTGTCCCCCACGGTCGCCGCCCGGCCCTCGCGCGGCCACGCCCGGAAGGCCCCCGCCCCCGGCCCGCGGACGGCCCGCCGGTCGCGTGCGCGGTGCGTCAGACGCCGACCGTCTGAGGGGTCTCCGCGAAGTCACGGGCGCCCACACCGGTGCGGTGGGCGGTCTCGTAACGTCGCAGCGCCTCGGAGAGCCGGTCGAGGAAGGCACTCTCCTGTTCCCTGATGTAGAAGTGACCGCCCGGCACCACGACGGTCTCGCAGGCCTCGGTGGAGTACAGGGACCACTCCCGTACCTCCGGGACCGTCACCAGGCGGTCGTCGGCCCCGGCGTAGGTGTGCAGCGGAATCGGCAGCGGGGTACGGTCCACGCTCCCGGCGCCCTCGCAGAGCATCAGGTCGCCCCTGACGACGGGCAGCAGCGCCGCCAGCCACTCGGGCCGGTCCAGCAGCACCCGCGGCAGGCCTCCCAACGCGGCCAGCCCGCGCATGAGTTCCGCGTCGTCCGCCACGTAGCCGTGGGTGAGGGGCGGGGCGGGCAGGTGCGGGGCGCGGTGGGCCCCGAGGAGGAGCGCGAGGGGGAGCCGTTCGCCGCGGGCCCGGCGGTGCTGGGCCAGGGCGAAGGCGACGAGCGCCCCCATGCTGTGCCCGAACAGCACATGCGGGTGGTCGAGTTCCTCGCCGAGCTCCCGGTCCAGGTCCGCCACGAGCGCGGGGAGATCGGTGAAGCGCGGCTCCGTCATCCGGCCCTCACGGCCCGGCAACTGCACCGGCAGCACCTCGACCCCGGTCCCCAGCCGGCGCTGCCACCCGGCGTAGGCGGAGGCGCCGCCGCCCGCGTAGGGGAAGCAGAACATGCGCAGGCGACCGTCGTGGCGTGGACCACCGCGTCTCAGATATCGCGTCATAGTGACCGGAACTCCTCTCGTAGCGCGGTGGCCACCAGGTGGCCGGTACCCGCCGTACCCACAGCGTCGGGAGGGGCGCTTAAGGGCCGCCAAACGCCCAGGGCGGAGAGAGGAACGCTCCAGGCCCGCCTCAGGAAGGCGGGGCTCAGACCGAGGCGGGCGTGAGCGGTACGACGCGCGGTCCGTCGCCGGCGGACACGGCCGGATCCGGTGACTCCAGGACGGGGTCGGCCCGCAGGATCGCCTGGTGCAGCCGCTGCAGCCGCGTCGACGGCTCCAGCGCGAGCTCCCGGATCAGGCACTGGCGCAGCCGCTGGTAGATGCCGAGGGCGTGGGAGGGCCGGCCGGAGCGGTAGAGCGCCAGCATCAGCTGCGCGTGCACGGTCTCGTGCAGCGGGTGCTGGGCGGCCAGCGCGGTCAGCTCCCCGAGCAGCGCGGCATGCCGGCCGAGCCGCATGTCCGCCTCGATCCTGGCGTCCAGCGCACCCAGTCTGGTCTCCTCCAGCCGTACCGTCTCGACCTCCAGCGCCCGGCCGATCTGCACATCGGCCAGGGCGGGCCCCCGCCACAGCGCCAGCGCCTGGTGCAACAGCACGGACGCCTCCCGGGCGGCGCCCTCGCGCAGCGCCGTCTGCCCGGCCACGGACAGCCGCTGGAACTGCGTGGCGTCGTCGGGCCCGGCCACGTCCAGCGCGTAGCCGCCGTAGCGCGTGCACAGGATGTCCTTCGGCCCGCGTACCGCGGTCGGGCCCAGCACCGTGCCCAGCCTGCGGCGCAGTTGCCGTATATAGGTCTGGAGGGTGGCGGGCGCGGTGCGCGGCGGGGCGTCCCCCCAGAGTTCGTCGAGCAGGGTGGACACGGTCACGACCTGGCCGGCGTGCAGGGCCAGCAGGGCGAGCACCTGACGGGGCTTGGCCGCGCTGGGCACCACGGACGTGTGGTCGAGCTGGGCGACGAGCGGCCCCAGGACCCGGATCTCCATATGTGGACTCCCTCCAGCCAAAACCGCTCGGGATGCGTTTCGGAGCTCTCCACAGTGGCATGGCGGCCCTCGCCGCCCCAGTGATCGCTTCATCGCTCACGCGTGAATTACCGAGGAGGTGACCCATGACGGATTCACACGTGAGGCATGAACGGAACACTGTCGGTGACGACCCCCGTCCCCGAAGAATCCTGTCTGCCGGTCCGACCACGGCGACGTTCCGATCCATCACACACAGGTTCAACGGAGGGCAACGTGCACGAAGGCGTTATTTCCACTCTCGACGGTGCGTGCGACATGGACCAGGCCGTGGGCCTCGACCGGACCCCCGCCCAGGAACTGCGGTTCATGGAGCTGGTCGCACAGGCGTGGCTGGAGCCCGAGCTTTCGCGCCGCTACCAGGTGGACGCCCGTTCGGTGCTCGACGAGTTCGGCGTCACGCTGGCCCAGGGGCAGCAGCCTCCCGCGCTGCCCGAGAACCCGGTGTGCGAGCTGACCATCGAGGAACTCTCGCGGCCGGCGAGCGCCCACGCGTTCCTCTGCTTCTGCCTGTCGCCCGACAGCCCGATCCCGGCCCGCCAGTACTCGGACGCGGGGGCCGGGAGCCGGGCGGTCGTGCGGTGACCGCCCTCTACGGTGAGCGTCCGGCGCAGGTGCCGAGAACGCACGACCGGCGGCTCGTGGGATTCCGCAGTCATCTCAGAGCGGAGGTCGTCGCCGACGACGCGGCCTATCTGCTGTCCGACCGGGGGGTGACCGCCTTGCAGGGCGATCACATAGAGGCCCTGGTGCCCCTGCTGGACGGCACCAGGGACCTGCCGTCCGTGCTGCGGGACGCGGCCCCCGAGATCCCTCCCGAGCGGGTGGGGCGCCTGATCGGGCGGCTCGCGCAGGCCGGTCTCGTGGGCTACTCGGCACCGCCTTCGGCCGACGGCTGCGACGACCCGACGAGGGCCGCCCACGCGTACTGGGAGCTGGCCGGACTGGACGGCACGGCGGCCCTCGGGGGCGTGGCCGCGGCTCCGCTGGACGTCCTGACGGTGGGCGGCGCGAACGCCGAGGGAGTGGTGGAGGCGTGCCGGGCCGCGGGACTGGCGGTCTCCGGTGCCGGCCACGGTGCGCACTGTGTGGTCGGGGAGGACGCCACCCGGCTGTCCCTCGTCGTCTGCGACGACTACCTGAACCCCGAGCTGCGCGAGATCGACGCCCTGCACCGGGCCACGGGACGGTCCTGGCTGCTGGCCAGGCCCGGCGCCTCCACCGCGTGGGTCGGCCCGGTGTTCCGGCCGGGCGCCGGCCCCTGCTGGTCCTGCCTGGCGCACCGGCTGCGCGGCCACCGGCTGTGCGAGGCCCCGGTGCGGCGGGCGCTCGGCCTGACCGGACCGGTCCCCCGGCCCGTCGCCCAGGTGCCGCCGACCGCCGCCGCGGCCGCGCAGCTCACCGCGCTGGAGACGGCGAAGTGGCTGGCCGGCTACCGCTATCCGGGCCAGTCGGCGGTCCTGACCCTGGACACCCTCGCCCTGACGACCCGTCATCACGAGCTGCGGCGCCGCCCCCAGTGCCCGGACTGCGGCGACCCCGGCCTCGTCGCGCGGCAGGTGCGGCAGCCGGTGACGCTCGCCTCCCGGCCCAAGGCGCCGCGCGCCGGAGGGGGCCATCGGGCGTACACCCCGCAGGAGGTCCGCGACCGCTATCTGCACCTGGTCAGCCCGGTGACCGGGGTGATCGAGGAGATACGCCGGGACCCTCGGGCCCCGGAAGGTCTGCACTGCTACCTGGCGGGCCGCAACGCCGCGCTGGGCGGGACCGACCTGGCACGGCTGCGGGCCGGTCTGCGTCAGCTCAGCGGCGGCAAGGGCGCCACCGCGCTGGACGCCGAGGTGAGCGCCATGTGCGAGGCGCTGGAGCGGTACAGCGGCACCCTCCAGGGGGACGAGCCGCGCGTCAGGGACAGCCTGCGCGGTCTGGGGGACGCGGCCGTCTCCCCGGACGCCTGCCAGTTGTTCGGCGCCCGGCAGTTCCGTGACCGCGAGCGGTGGAACGCCCTGCACGGCGCGTTCCAGTACGTTCCCGAACCTTTCGACGACCGGGCTCCGGTCGACTGGACCCCGGTGTGGTCGCTCACCGAGGGCCGGCAGCGGCTGCTGCCGACCGGCATGCTGTACTTCCCGGGCTCGCTGGACGGGGCGTCCCCGCCGGTGGCGGGCCGCCGCTCGCTGCGCGCCGACTCCAACGGCAACGCCGCCGGCAGCAGTCCGGAGGACGCGATCCTGCACGGCTTCCTGGAACTCGTCGAGCGGGACGCCGTGGCCCTGTGGTGGTACAACCGCACCCGCCAGCCGGGCGTACGGCTGGACGGCCCGGGCGGTTTCGGCGACGGCTGGACCGAGGAACTGCTCGACGTGTACCGGCACCTGAACCGTGAGGTGTGGGCGCTGGACCTCACCGCCGACCTGGGAATCCCGGTGTTCGCGGCCCTCTCGCGGCGCACCGACAAGCCCGCCGAGGACATCATGTTCGGGTTCGGCGCGCACTTGGACCCGGCCGTCGCGCTGCGCCGCGCCCTGACCGAGATGAACCAGCTGCTGCCGGCGGTCATCGGTGCCAGGCCCGACGGCACGGGCTACGGCTCCACGGACCCCGAGCCGCTCGGCTGGTGGTGGGGGGCGACCGTCGCGACCCAGCCCTACCTGCTGCCCGACCCCGCGCAACCGGCGCGTGGCCCGGCCGACTTCGTCCTCCGCGACCGTCCGGACCTGCGGGAGGACGTCGAGGACGTGGTGGAGCTGCTACGCGGGCACGGCATGGATCTGCTGGTGCTCGACCAGACCAGGCCCGACCTCGGGATTCCGGTCATGAAGGTCGTCGTACCGGGGCTGCGCCACTTCTGGGCCCGGTACGCGCCCGGCCGGCTGTTCGACGTACCGGTGCGGTTGGGCCGGCTGGCCGCGCCGACCCCGTACGAGGACCTCAATCCCGTCCCCCTGTTCGTCTGACTGTTCGTCCGGAACGGCGCCCCACCGCCGTTCCCGTCCCCCAGGAGCCCCCGATGTCCACCGAAAGGCCGTTCAGCTCAGCCGCGACGACGCGGAGCGACAGGCGCTGTGTCGCCCTGTGGTCGCTCCGCGAGGACGTCCTGGTGGACATGGGGGGAGCGGACGGTTCCGTGGTGCTCTCCGGGCGGTGGGGGGAGACCCGGCTGCTCCGGGCGGGCCCGCTGGTCCGCGAGGCCCTGCGGCGGATGAGCCTCGGCCCGATCTCGCTGGCCAACGTGGTGGCCGAGATGGCCGCCGAAGGCACCGTGCGCCCCTCCGCCCCCGGGGGGCGCACGGCCGGCGCCGCGGACGAGCAGGCCGAGATACTGATGCTGCTGCACCGGTTGCGGCACCTGGTGGTGCGCTCGCTGATGCTGGAGGACGCCGAGCAGCCGCTGCTGTCGGTGGTCCCGATCGTGCAGTCCGCGCGGTACCGGCCGGACACCGTCGACCGGGACCGTCCGGTACGGCTGTCCCGCTTCGCGTTCCTGCGCAGCGAGGGCGAGGGCTTCGTCCTGGAGAGCCCCGTGTCGCTGTACCGGGTCGTGGTGCACGGTCCGGAGGCCGCCTGGGTGATCGGGATGCTCGGCCGCGCGCACACCGTCGACGAGATCACGGCGGCCGTCCCCCTGCCCGCCCCGGCGGTCGCGGAGATCATCGCCCATCTGCTGGGGACCGGCATGCTCCTCGCCTCCGAGCGGGTGCCCGCCGAGGGACACCTCCCGGGCCGTGCGGACGAGGACGGCAGAGGCGGCGGCGACGCCGTCCCGACGTTCGCGGAGGACCAGGACCCGGCGCTGCTGTCGTGGGCCGCCGTCGACCTGCTCTTCCACAGCCGCTCCACCCTCGGCCGGCACGACGCGGACTTCGGCGCCACCTATCCGCTCGCCGACCGCCTGCCCCCCGCCCCGGCCGTCAAGCCGCTGCCGGACGGACCGCGCCTCTCCCTGCCCCGGCCCTCCCTGAACGAGGTGGCGGCCGCGGATCCGCCGCTCACCACCGTGGTGGAGGAGCGGCACAGCATCCGGTCCTACGGCTCGGAGCCGCTCACCGCCGCGGTCCTGGGCGAGTTCCTGTACCGGGCCCTGCGGGTCCGCGGCCTGCACGAGCGGCCCGGCGAGGGCCGGCACGCGGAGGGGTACACCGACCGGCCGTATCCCAGCGGCGGCCGCGCCTACGAACTCGAGTTCTACCTCACCGTCCGGGACTGCGCCGGCATCCCCTCGGGCACCCACTACTACGCGCCGCTGGAGCACTGCCTGGTGCACCTCGGCGACGGCGCGGCGGACGCGGCGACGGCGGAGCTGCTCGCGGAGGCGCAGATCAGCGCCGGGCTGGACGCACCGCCCGCCGTGGTCATCACGATCACCTCGCGCATCCACCGGCTGTCGTGGAAGTACAGCGGCCTCCCCTACTCCCTGACGCTCAAGCACGTCGGCGCGGTGATCCAGAACCTGTATCTGATCGGGACCGCGATGGGCCTGGCGTCCTGCGCCCTCGGCAGCGGCGACATCGAACTGGCCGCCCGCACCACCGGAACCGACTGGCTCACCGAGCCGAGCGTGGGCGGCTTCGCCCTCGGGGTGTCTCCGGAGCCGTCACCAAGCATCCATGTAAAGCACACAGTTGATCCATGAATCCTGCATCTAATACTTAAAGTTCATAGTTCCCGCATACACTGATCGCTCCTTGATCCCGTTCGTGTGAGGGGTATTCATGGAGGCAGCCGCGCCGGACGCGGAGACAGACGCCGACATCTCTTTAAGGGACACCGCCGACGGCGGGGTCGGCGGCAATCCCCCTCTCTCGGCGGCGGTGCGGTTCCTGGGCCTCAGTGCCCCGCCGCCCCGGCTCGCCCGAAGCGTCGTCCTCGTCGTCGAGTGCGGGTTCGTCCTGACCGGCTTCCTGAACATCGCGGACGCCGAGCCGGGACCGCTCACCCTCGTCGCCTCGGCGTTCGGTTTCAGTCTGGTCTTCCTTCTCCAACTGGTGCACACCGCACAGCGGTTCCGGCGATTCCGGGCCCGCTGGTACCGGTGGACACTCACCCTCCAGGCCCTGATCACCTATCTGCCGCTGTTCGCCCTGGGCTTCGGGTGGGGCGGGATGGCGGGATTCCTGGGCGCCTCCCTCCTGCTCGTGCTCCGGCAGACCGTGGCCTGGCCGCTCTTCGGGCTGGTCGCCGTGGCGGCCGCCGCGACCGGGCCGCTGCTGGGCATGGACCTCGTCGGCTCGGTGTACATCGCCGTCTCCACCGTGCTGACGGGACTGATCGTGTACGGCCTGAACCGGCTCGCCCAGCTGGTGGTCGAGGTGCACGCGGCCCAGACGGACCTCGCCCGGCTGGCCGTCACCCAGGAGCGGCTCCGCTTCGCGCGTGACCTGCACGACCTGCTCGGCTTCAGCCTGTCCGCCGTGACCCTCAAGAGCGAACTGGCGTGCCGTCTGGTGCCCGCGGCCCCCGAGCGGGCCCTGGAGGAGCTGCGGAGCATCCTGGAGATCTCCCGACAGGCGCTCGCCGACGTACGCACGGTCGCCCGCGGCTACCGGGACATGTCGCTGACCACCGAGGCGGTGTCGGCGCAGGCGGTCCTGGCGGCCGCCGGCATCCAGGCGGAGGTGCGGTGCCATGTGGACCTCCCCGAGGGGGAAGTGAACACCATCATGGCCACCGTGCTCCGGGAGGCCATCACCAACCTGCTGCGCCACAGCAAGGCGGAGCACTGCCGGATCGAGAGCCGCAGGACGTCCTCGGGCGAGCTGGAACTGACCATCGCCAACGACGGGGTGCAGAAGACCGCCACGGGCTTCCGGGACCCCTCCTCCGGAGCGGACGGCAGCGGTCTGGGCAATCTGCAGTTCCGGCTGACGGCGATCGGCGGCCGGCTGACGTCCGGGCTGGACGAGCAGGGGTGGTTCGTCCTGCGGGCCACCGCCCCGCTGCGCCGGGGCGGCCGTCACGGCACCTGAGCACCCGCCTCCGGGCGGGCCGGCGCCCGCGCCGGTCTCACGGGCGCCGGAAGGGACCGAGGGCCGGGCGGGTGGCCACGTCACCCGCCCGGCCCTCGTGGTCCCCCTGCCGGCTCGGCGCCGCGCGCCGGGCTACAGCCAGCCGCTCTCCCTGGCCACCCGGATCGCGTCGACGCGGTTGCGCGCGTTGAGCTTGGTGACGACGGTCGTCAGGTAGTTGCGCACCGTGCCCACCGAGAGGAACAGCCGGCTCGCTATGTCGGCCGCCTCCGCTCCGTCGGCGGCCATCCGCAGCACCTCCGTCTCACGGGGCGTCAGCGGGTTCTCCCCGTTGTCGAAGGCCGCGAGGGCCAGCTGGGGGTCGATCACCCGCTTCCCCGCCGCGACGTCCCGCACCGCGTCGGCCAGCCGGTCCGGCGGCGCGTCCTTGAGGAGGAAGCCGCCCACCTGGGCCGCGAGCGCCTTGCGGAGCGTGCCCGGACGGCCGAGGCTGGTCAGGATCAGCGTGCGGCACGAGGGCAGTCGCCCGGCCAGCTGGGCCGCCGCGCTCAGTCCGTCGAGACCGGGCAGGTCGACGTCGATGACGGCGACATCGGGCTCACACTCCAGTGCCGTGGGGACGATCCGGTCCCCGCGCTCGACCTCGGCCACCACCGTGAGGTCATCCTCCAGGGTCAGCAGGGCGACCAACGCCCCCCGGACCATGTGCATGTCCTCGGCGAGCAGGATGCGGATCACTGTGCTCCCCCCGTCGGGCCGAGACGATCAGGACGGCCCGTTCGACGAGGACACTACTTGACCCAGAGTGTGCGTAAAAGATCAGAGAGCGATTTCCTTTAAACTTCATCTTCATTGCGGGGGCACTGCGCCACTTCGAGCCGCATGGCGGTGGTGACCGTGTCCTCCTGCACGGCCTCCACCGCGACCGGGATGGCGAAGGTGCCCAGCGCCTCGTCCGACCGGAATCCGCCCACCGTCGCCCGAAGGCTGGTGATCCGGTCCAGCTCGGCATAGTCGGTGAAATCGGTCTCTATGGAGGCGACGGACAGGCTGCCCGGGTCCAGGCCGTGCAGCCGGGCCACGGAGGCCACCGCCAGCTGACGCGCCGCCTCCATCTGCAGATGGCCCGGCACATGGTCCAGCGGGTGGTCGAAGACGTGCGGATGACTGGTGTCCACCACCAACTGGCAGGCGAAACGGCCCTGTTCACCGTCCGCGACGGGCTCGGTGACGAACACGTTCCTGGCGTCGCGGCGCCCCACGGAGCACGGTTCGGCCGCCGTGAACCGCGGCAGCAGGAACCCGGGATGGTCCGGCAGCCGGCGCCTGCTGCGCATCGCCCGGTACGCGGCCCTGGACAGGATCAGCAGCCCGCCCTCTCCGCGCATCGCGGGCCGCCCGTCGACGGCGACGTCCCCGGTGAAGGTGAACCCCTGGATCCGGCCCGCCCTGTTGCGCCGGGTCCGCACGCTCACGTCGACCCGCAGATCGGCCGGCCGCCGGCCGATGCGCAACGGCTCGAACGCGGTGACCCGCAGCCTCAGGTCCCGGAAGATGAACGCCGAGCCCAGCTCGACCCCCAGATGACGGTGGGCGATCAGGACCCCGGCCTGCCGCACCACCTCCACCAGCAGGGTGAAGTCGTACGACGGGGAGGCCTCCCCGATCAGATGGCCGCGCGGCAACTGGGCCGCGACCGCGTACGTGTCCTCGCCCGTCTGCGCCGAGTCGGTGACGAAGACCTCGGCTATCGAGGCCCGGTGGACCAGGGTGCGGGGAACGGTCGCGTCGTAGCTCAGCTCCGTCTCGGGGGCCCGTGGGCACACCGGTGCCGTCTCGGACGCGAGGGCGGACGTGGAAATGCTCATGGTCGGTCCTTCCAACAAGGTCTCGGTGTCGCGAACGGTGGGCCGAGCCCGGTCAGGGCAGCTCGGCGGGGACCGGCGCCGTGAGGGCCGGACGGGACGGCAGCCGGGCGAGGAGCCCGTCGAGGCCGGCCGGGGCGGAGCGGGCCGCCACGACACCGTCCGGCCGCACGTACGCGATCCACGGGGAGCCGGCCCCGCCGAGCGTGTCGCCCTGCTCCCGGGCGACGATCAACTCGCCCTCTCCGTCCGGTACTTGCGCGTCGGCGGTGTCCGCGGGCCGGATCCACAGCACCTGGGCGATGTCACCGGCGCCGCGCTCGCGCACCGCCTCCGCGGCACGCGCGGCCACCACCCCGGCCGCCCCGGCGCCGTGCACCAGCAGAGTGTGCCGCCCGGCCGCCAGGTGGTCGTGCAGTCTCGCCGCGGCCGTGCCGCGCACCGGGGTCAGCGCCGCGTCGGGGGCCCGCCGCCCGGGCCTGAGCGTGCGCGGCGCGCCGGCCACCGCGCCGGACGCGGTCACCGCCGGGCTCCCGGAGTGGTCCAGGTCGAGCTGGGCGAGCAGGGGGATCACCTTGCGCTCCAGCAGCCCGGTGGCGGACAGCACTCGCATGACCGTGTTGCGCAGGAGCCGGGCCGCCGGATTGCGCAGCAGCCACATACGGGTCTGCCGGTCGCCGTTGGCGACCGCGCGGACGGACGCGGGGCGGCGCTCGGCCTCGTAGCTGTCGAGCAGGGCCGGGTCAGCGCCGCGGACGACGCTCGCGAGCTTCCAGCCCACGTCGTAGCCGTCCTGGACACCGGTGTTGAGTCCCTGTCCGCCCGCGGTGGTGTGGGCGTGCACCGCGTCGCCCGCCAGCAGGACCGGGCCCTCGCGGAACCTCGGGGCGACCTTGGCGTGCACCCGGAAGCGGCTGGTCCACCAGGTGCCGTGCAGCCGCAGCCCGCCCGGGCCCCGCTCGTCGAGGAGCCGTTGCAGCAGCTGTTCGGAGGGCGGTTCGGTCCGCTCGTCCGGTTCCGTGTCGAAGAAGACCCGGTGACCGTCGGGCTGGGGGACGATCACCAGCACTCCGTCGGGCGTGATGTGGTGCTGGACCTCGGCCTCGGCGGACGCGCCCTCCAGCCGGCCGTCCCCGATCAGGAACGTACGGTCGAAGGTGTGCCCCTCGAAGGGGATGCCGACGCTGTCGCGCACCAGGCTGCGGGCGCCGTCGGCGGCGACCAGCCAGGGCACCGTCACCGGCTCCTCGCCCCCGGCCGCGCTCAGGACGACGGTCACCGACTCCTCGGGACCGCCCCGGTTCACGGTCACCGCCGTGACCTCGGTGTCCCACTCGACCGTGCCGCCCAGCTCCGTCAGCCGGTCCAGCAGCGCCCGTTCGGTGACCGGCTGCGGCACACAGAGGGGGCCGGGGAACGCGGTGTTCGTCAGGGTGCCGAACCGCGCACCGGCGATGCGCCTGCCGTTCGACCAGTACGACGCCCCGGCCAGCGGCAGCGCGGTCCCGGTGAGCTTCTCGGCGACCCCCAGACGCTCCAGGCATTCGAGCGCGCCGCTCCACAGCACCAGCCCCTTGGGGGCGATACCGGGGCCGGGGCGCCGGTCGACGACCCGGCAGGGCACGCCGAGATCCCACATCGCGCAGGCGGCGCTGAGCCCGGTGGGCCCGGCGCCGACGACCAGAACGGGCGTGGCGCTCACCGGGCACCTCCCGCCGCCGCGGCGGCCACGGCCACCGGGCGGTGCAGCAGCGCCGAGATCTCGCGGACGGCGCTGTCGGTGTCGGCGAACCGCACGGTCCGCATACCGAGTTCGGCGGCGGCCCGGCAGTTCTCGTCCGTGTCGTCGACGAACAGGCACCGCTTCGCCGGGGCGCCGAGCCGGTCGAGCAGGATCCGGTAGATGGCCGGGTCCGGCTTGCGCACGCCCTCCCGGTGCGAGTCCACGACCACGTCGAAGAGTTCGTCGACGGGGACCTGGGCGCGCCACAGCGGTTCCCACTCGCGGACGTTGTTGGTGAGCAGGGCGAGCCGGTAGCCGTCGCGGCGCAGGGCGCGCAGGAACGACAGGAACGGCTCGTTGGGGCGCCGGCCCCGGAACCACAGCTCACCGAAGCCGCGTCCGTCGGCCAGGATCCGGCCCGCACCCTCGGGGAGCTGCGCGAGGATCCGGTCCACCATCTGCCGCTCGGTGATCTCGCCGGTCTCCAGGGCGGCCATCGGGGTCTCCCCGTGCAGCTCCGTCGCCGCCAGGAAGGCCTGGGCGAGGTCGCCCGCCTCGATGCCGGCCAGTTCGGCGAAGGCGGCGAAGGTCTCCACGAGCGGGTTGGTCAGCACTCCTCCGTAGTCGACGACGATCGTGTCGACCGCCATGGCACTCCCCTCGCCCACCGCGACGCGGCGTACGAACCGCGCCTGTGGCCCGGTCTGGTGTGTGGATGTCATCGGACTGGTCCCCCTTGCTCTGGTCGATCTGGTCGATCTGGTGGGTCTGATCGATCTGGTGGGTCTGGGTGGGGCTGGTCGATCTGGTGGGTCCGGTGGGCTGGTGGGCCTCGGGGGTCTCGTCGATCTCTCGGGACTCCGGGGACCCCGGGCCATGTGGATCTCGTAGGCCCGGACCCGGGCGGCGTGCCGGTGCGGGCGGCGTGCCGGTGCGGGCGGCGTGCCGGTGCGGGCGGTCCTTACGGGAACGGCAGACCGCCGCGTCGGCCGAGCCGGCCGTTCCGGCGCGTCCGGTCCCGGTGCGGGCCCGGCGGTGCCGTAGGCCTTCGGGCGGCCGGCGGCCGGGCGTGCGCCCGTTGCCGCCGCGGCGTCCGCCCGACGCGTTGCCCGGACGCTAACGGCGGTCGCTTGTGCCCGGGCAAAGAGGTGCGGGAGGACCTGTCGAGGTCCTCCCGCACCCTGTGTTCGCCGGTCCGACGTACCGTCAGCCGGACGGCTTTCCGGCCGCCGCGCCGACCGTGCCGGCCCGTTCCTTCTCCCGCGGTACCGACGCGGCCGGCTCGACCGGACTGTCCGGTGTCTTTACGGCGGCGGCCGGGGCCGGGCCGCCCTCGCGGATGCCGAACCGGGCGTGCAGCCGGCGCAGCGGCCCGGGGGCCCACCAGGTCGCCCGGCCGGTGAGCGACAGCACGGCGGGGACGAGGAGCGTGCGGATCACCATGGCGTCCATGAGGATGGCCAGGGCGACCCCCAGCCCGAGCATCTTCGTGTTGGTGATCCGGGACGTGCCGATGGCCACCATGACCACCGACAGGACGAGCGCGGCGGCGGTGATGACCCCACCGGTGGAGCGGATCCCCTCGATCACCGCGGCCCGGTGGTCGTGCGTGCGCTCCTGCTCCTCCTTGATCCGCGAGAGCAGGAAGACCCCGTAGTCCATGGAGAGTCCGAAGGCGAGGCAGAACATCAGCACCGGCAGGGCCGTCTCGATGCTCCCGGTCGGGGTGAAGCCCAGCAGCCCGGACAGATGCCCGTCCTGGAAGACCCACACCACGGCCCCCAGCATCGCGGTGAGGCTGAGCGCGTTGAGCAGGACGGCCTGGAGCGGCACCAGCACACTGCCGGTCAGCAGGAACACCAGGACCAGGGTGGCGAGCACGATGATGCCGACCGCCCACGGCAGACCGCGTCCGATGGCCGCCTGGCTGTCGACCAGGGCCGCGGTCGTTCCGGAGGCGGACGCGGGGAAGTCCGTGTCCACCGCCCTGACGTCCCGTACCAGGTCCTTGCCCTTGTCCGAGACGGCCTCCACGCCGGGCACCACGGTGAGGTACGCGATCTCGCCGGCGGTCCGGCCCGGCTGCGCGGGTCCGGCGGCCCGGCCGTCCGTGTAGGTGCCCGTCGGCGCGTCCACCCGCAGCACCCCCTCGATCCGGGACAGCCGCTCGGCGTACTCGCCCAGTCCGGCGGCGGGCGCCCGGCGGGTGACGACCTCGATCGCGCCGGTGGGACTGCCCTGGAAGCGGTCCCTGATGTGCTCCTGCACCACCCGGGAGTCGGCGGACGCGGGCAGCTGCCGGTAGTCGGCGGTGCCGAAGTCGACGTTCAGGAACGGCGCCCCCAGCAGCAACAGCACGGCGAGGGTGCCGGTGGCCACCAGCGGGGCGCGCCGCATCACCCACCGGGCCAGCCGGGCCCAGCCGGCCCCGGCCGCCGCGGGCTCTCGGCGCTCACGGGAGCGGCGCCGGACCAGCTTGCGGACGTCGAGGGCGTCGATCCGCCGGCCCAGGACGGCGAGGAGCGCCGGCAGCACCACCAGGGCCGCGACGGCGGCCAGGACGACCACGCTGATCCCGGCGTAGGCGAGGGAGCGCAGGAAGTACAGCGGGAACACCAGCATCGCGGCGAGCGAGACGGCGACCGTCGCGGCCGAGAACAGCACGGTCCGGCCGGCGGTGTTGAGGGTGACCGCGAGCGCTGCGGGCATGTCCCGGCCGGCGGCGAGTTCCTCGCGGTAGCGGCGCACGATCAGCAGCGCGTAGTCGATGGCGAGGCCCAGGCCCAGGGCGGTGGTGAGGTTGGTGGCGAAGACGGAGACGTCGGTGAAGGAGGTGAGGACCCGCAGCACCGCGTTGGTGCCGAGGATCGCGATCACCCCGATGCCGACCGGGAGCAGCGCGGCGACCGCGCTTCCGAACACGACCATGAGGATGAGGAGCGTGATCGGCAACGCGATGACCTCGGCGCGCACGAGATCCTCACGGATGAAGGTCTGCTGCTCGTTCTGGACGGCGACGCTGCCGCCGATCCGGACGGTGAGATCGCCCTGCCGCCCGTCGAAGTGCCCGACGACACGGTCCTTCAGGGTGCGGTCGGCCTCCAGTTCGTCCCCGGTGAGCCGGGCGACCACCAGGGCCTCCCTGCCGTCCTTCGAGCGCAGCGCCCCGGAGCCGGTGTCCCAGTAGGAGGTGACGCCGGTGACGCCCCCCTCGTCGGCGAGCCGGGCGGCCAGGTCCCGCCCCTGCCGCGCCACGTCGGCGTCGTCGACGCCGGCGTCGGCACGGGCCAGCAGAACGAGGTTGGGGCGGGCTCCGGGGAACTCCCGTTCCAGGACGCCCGCGGCGTACGAGGACTCGGAGGAGGGGTCGACGACACCGCCGCTGCCGCCGCTGCGCAGCCGGTCGGCCACGCCGCTGCCGAGGACGACGGCCCCGGCCAGCAGGACCACGGTGAGCACGAGCAGCGGACGGGCACGGCCGGCGGCCAGCCGGGCGAGGGCGGTGAACGCACCGGGGGGCGGGGCGGTTTCGGGGGGCGGGTTGTCTTTGGTCACTGAGGTCATGGGGGCTCCCGGGACGTCGGGGTGGGTGAGGTGCGTGCCGGGTCGGCTACGGCACCCGCGGCGCCGTACGCGGCCCCGGACGCCCGGGGACGCCGACCGGTGCCGTCAGCGGCGGCGCAGGTGGAACTTGCCGGGCGTGGTCGAGGGGACGCCGGTGAGGATCTCCCGGAGTCCGCCGCTGACCACGTAGTCGCCGTACGGCGTCACGGCGACCGTCGTGGGGTCCTCGTGCGGCCAGGTCTGGTCCTGGACGGTGCGCGCGGTGCGCCAGCCGTCGGTGGAGCGCAGCACCAGGACGGCGTCCCGGCTCTGGCGTCCGCCGGAGAGCGACAGGTCGTTGGAGACGACGACCAGCGAGCCGTCGGGGCGCAGGGCCATGCCGTCGAGGGAGGCCGGCGCGCCGTCCAGGCGGACCTCGCTGACCTTCGGCCGCGCCGAGCAGGGGCGGTCGATGCGGAAGAGGCGGCCGCCCTCGTACTTGCCCATGAGGAGGAAGCCGGCGGGGTGCTGGACGATGCCGTTGGGGCCGGTGTCGGCGGTGGCGAAGCGGTCGTCGCGGAGGATCTGGAGGACCTCGCCGTCGCGGCTCACCGTGGTGACCGTGTCGACGCCGGTGTCGGTGACGTGGATGGTGCCGTTGCGGTCCACGGTCAGGTCGTTGGCACGCGGCAGGGGCTGCCCGTCGGACACGTCCACCAGGTGCTGTACGGCGCCGGTGGCGAGGTCGAAGACACCGACCCCGGAGACCGGGGGCAGCGAGGGGTCCACGATGCCCATCAGCCGGAAGAAGTAGTCGGTGTAGGCGGCCAGTACCCGGCGGCGGGGCGCGTCCACCGTGACGCCGAGGACCGACACCCGGGCGAAGGGGGCCACCAGCGGGGTCACGGAGCCGTCCGCCCGGACCACGGAGATCGTGCCCTGCGCGCTGGACCCCACGAGGAACGCCTTCCTCGTGGGGTCCCAGGCGACGCCCTCCGGGTACAGGCCCGGGGCGGCGACGGTGAGGCTGCGCGGCAGCGGGCAGCGGGCGGGTTTCGCGAACGCCGGCAGGGGGGTGGCGGCGAGCGCGCCGCCCAGGCCGGCGGCGGTGGCGACTCTCAGCAGTGTCCGGCGGGAGGCCGAAGCTGACGCGTCCAAGGGGTGCTCCTTCGTACGGGGCGAAGAGGGGAAGTCGGGCAGGCCGGTGCGCGGTGGCGGCGGGCGGGGGGCCGTGGGTGCCCCGGCCGGGGAAGAGAACGCCGAACCCGGCTGTCCACCGGCCGTGGACAGGGTCGCGAGCCGCTCTGGAGAACCGCTGAACCTCCGCTGAACCGGCGGCGGGCGGGCGACAGCGCTACCCGGAGGCCCGCGCGGGGCGCTTTGGCCCGGCGCAAGGCGGCCTGCCTAGCGTCCCGGTCAGGCAGGTCCTGTCGGCACGTTCCCGCCCACCGGGACGACGGGGGCGCGGCGGCAGGGCCCGGCCCACGCAGCGGCGCCGGACAGCGGAAAGCCAGAGGAGACGAGAC
Source organism: Streptomyces sp. NPDC002324 (assembly GCF_053593335.1). Taxonomy (NCBI): domain Bacteria; kingdom Bacillati; phylum Actinomycetota; class Actinomycetes; order Kitasatosporales; family Streptomycetaceae; genus Streptomyces; species Streptomyces sp. NPDC002324. The sequence goes on along the minus strand of NZ_JBSFCF010000076.1, from coordinate 667 downwards.
GCGTGACGGTAGACACCGTGGACATCGAACAGGCCGAGCCGATGCCGGCCGGGATCCGCACCAAGGACGTGCGCCGCCTGGACAGGGTGGTCATCCGGTTCGCCGGGGATTCCGGTGACGGGATGCAGCTCACGGGTGACCGTTTCACCTCCGAGACGGCGTCGTTCGGCAACGACCTCTCCACCCTGCCGAACTTCCCCGCCGAGATCCGCGCCCCCGCCGGCACCCTGCCCGGCGTCTCCAGCTTCCAGCTGCACTTCGCCGACCACGACATCCTCACCCCCGGCGACGCCCCCGACGTCCTCGTCGCGATGAACCCCGCCGCACTCAAGGCCAACCTCGCCGACCTGCCCCGCGGCGCCGAGATCATCGTCAACACCGACGAGTTCACCAAACGCGCCCTGCAGAAAGTCGGCTACACCACCAGCCCCCTGGAAGACGGCCAACTGGACGGCTACAGCGTCCACCCCGTCCCCCTGACCACCCTGACCGTCGAAGCACTCAAGACCTTCGACCTCAGCCGCAAGGAAGCCGAACGCAGCAAGAACATGTTCGCGCTCGGACTGCTGTCCTGGATGTATCACCGGCCCACCGAAGGCACCGAGAAGTTCCTGGCCGCCAAGTTCGCCAAGAAACCCCAGATCGCGGCCGCCAACCTCGCCGCGTT
>NZ_JBSFCF010000075.1:0-17999 GCF_053593335.1 Streptomyces sp. NPDC002324 | reverse complement strand
GGGCGCAGCCCAATTCCCGGAATTCGCGATGCGAATTCCAACTGAATCCAGAATGCCGCGAGCGGCATTCCAAGAAAGCCGCTTCGCGACTTTTGACGTGGTTTTTCGGCGCTTTATCGCGTGAATTTGAATTTGAATCCAAGATACCTTGCGCTTCGCGCTGCGGCCAAATTTCAGAATTCCAAGACTCGCCATTCCGGCCCTTTCTTGCCGGTTCCCTGATTTCCTCGCTGCGACCATTCCGACCCTCCAAAGATTCGAATTACGGCCCGTTCGGGACATTTATACACCCCCTTTCGAGGGGTTCGCAACCCCCCATTTATCCGCCTTTTCAGAGTGCATCACAGAGAATGCCTGTGTAGCGTTGGGATTCCTGGCGACCACCCCGGAAGCACGAAAGGCCCCCTCCACAGAGGGGGCCTTTACCGTGTTTTGCCTGGTCAGATGGCGCTGTCCTGCTCTGATTCGCCTTCCTGCGGGATGTTCCGCTCGATGCCGCGCTGCTCGTAGAAGTGGATGAGCTGCTCGATCGTCCACTTCTCCTTTCCGTCGACCATCACGCCCATCGGGAATCCGGTGCTCTCGCGGCGCTTCTTGTTCTGGCTGATCAGGTTGGCCTCAACCGCGTAGCCGCGCGCCTGGAGCTCGCGCGCCAGCTCCGCGATGCTGAGGAGCACGGGCGCCTGCGGGGCGCCCTGGGGGCCCTCAGCGGCCCCCTGGCGGGCCTGCCCGGGTACGAGCCGAAGCCTGTCACGGGAGCCCGTCACATCGCCTGTCACGCTCCCGAGGTCCGTGACACCGTGACCTGCGGTTTCGTCGCTCAGACCCCCCTCTGAGGCCCCCCTGAGGGCTTCGGGCAGCTCGTCACGTGACATGCGGGCCAGGAGCCGCGGGAGGCGCTTCGGGGCCGGTACGGGCGGGGTGCCGAAGAGGCCGGCGCTCGGGTCGAAGCCGGTGGCCTTGCGCTGCTCGATGGCCCACGCCTTGAGGTCGTCGGGCTCCGCGAAGCAGGTCTGTACCCAGTACTGGGCATTGCCTTCCACGACCATCATTCGACCGGCCTTGTCCACGGATTCCGGGACGGGCGTGGTGCCGATGACGTTTTTCCACTGCTGGACGGTGTAATTGCCCATGAACTTGAGCCGGAAAAGGTTCCGCAGACCCTTTCCGCCCAATGCCTGGTCCCGGAGATCCTGGAAAATAGCGAGGATGTTTCCATAAACGTGACGGCCGAGTCGGGCGCCGGATGCGACGTCACCCCAAATAGGGTCGGCCGCGCGGTCGGCGGGACCGTCCTCGTCGGCGCGAGCCTTTCGGTTGTCGTCCCACCATTCGCGGGAGATGTCCGCGAATTCGTTTGCCTCTTCGATCAGGCAGAGGAAGCCGGGAAACTCGACATTCTTGTCTGCTTCCGCGAGGGCACTGCGGGCGGAGATCTCTTCCTTGAACCAGTCGATTCCCGCGCGCATGTCCTGAGGGTTCATCGGGTCGTTGTAGACGTACACGCCGGGCACGCCGATGTAGATATCGACGCTCACGCGCTTAACGTCCGCGACCATGATGTGGTAGCCCTGCCGGATGAGCTGGGCAATAACCATCTGGCAGAACGCCGACTTGCCGCCGCCGGTACCCACGGACAGGGCCCAGTGCGGGGTTTCGCTGTTTCCCAGCTCCTTGATGACGACCCTGCCGAAGGGGTCCTTTCCGATGACGATCTCGCCCTTCTTGGCGTTGGCGATGGCCTCCTGGATGTCCGGGTCGAAGAAGCCGACGCGCTCAGGGCAGGCGGGCTCAGGCGCCGGCGGCTTGGGCGCGGGCTTGTGGGTGTAGACGGCGTTCGGGTGCTCGCCGGTGAAGGTGAAGCGGCCGACCCACTCCCCCGGCAGACGCGTGTTGAGCAGCTCGGTGAGCTGCGCGCGCTCGAGCTCGGAGCCGCGGAACGTCCAGGGCAGACGGACGACGACGCGGGCGCCGGCCTCCCGGAGCTGCGCGGGCAGCAGGAGCCAGTTCTCACGGGGTTCGTCGGCGGGAAGGCCCAGGTCGTTGACGAGGATGGGCCAGATCTTCGGGCCGTACACGACGTCGTCGCCGGGCGGCTTGGGCTGGTAGCGGTGGGCCGCGACGAGGACGGCGACGAGGGCCAGGACTAGGAGCACGAGGGTGCCGACGCGCCAGGCCGGGACGGTCAGGCCGACCAGGGCGGCGGTGAGGACCAGGCGGGTGAGGCCCCGGGCCGCGTACGGCCAGCAGTGCCACGCGCGCCAGGTGCGGGCGAGGGTGGTGACGATGGGCGCCACGAAGCCGTAGACGGCCCGCAGGACGCGCCAGGCGCCCTTGAGGAAGCGCCAGGTCCAAGCGGTGGCGCGGACGCACCACAGGAGCGCACGGACGATCCAGTCCAGGGCCCTGGTCCCTCGACCCCGGTACCCGGCCAGCCAGGCCGCCGTGTTCCTCGCCCACGGGCGCGGCCGACGCTTCTTGACCAGGCTCACCTTCGGCGCGGGGGCCGCGATGGTGGCCATCTGGACGGTTTCGACGGCGGCGGCCTGGGTGGTGCGCGGGGTGCCGGCGCGGAGGAACGTGGCGTCGGAGCGAGGCTCGCCCCGCATCTCGTACCCGCCGAAGAAGCGCAGGACGGCCCACACGGCCAGGACCAGGGCGCGGACGGCACCGTACGTCTTCTTCACCGCGCCGACGATGGCCTGACCAGGCTTCTTCCAGTCAGTCTTCGCGCCGTCACCGGCCTTCTTGCTCGCGCCGTCGGCCAGCATCCCGACGATGAACAGCAGGCCCAGGACGGTCAGGTTGCCGCCCGGGACGTGCTCGGCAGCCCAGTTCCAGGCGGCCCCGAACGCGTCGACGGCCCAGCTCCCCTCTTCCTGGGTGGCCGGGTCTGGTGGTGTCTGGGTGTGGACCGCGGGTGCGGCGGCCAGGATGTGCATCGGTTCCCCTCATGTGTCTGGGAGAGGACCCACGCCCGGCAGGTGTTCTCTGTGGCAGGAGGTGGACCTGCCGGGCGCGAATCCCCCGTCGAACCGCCGTGTCAAGGCGATCATTACGGGTGGCTCTGACACCCTCACCCGGGAAGCCTGTGGACAGATTTCCGCTGGTGAGGGCTCTCGTCTTCTATGGGTCCGTTTTCGGGGCTCGGTGTGACACCCCGGGCCGGATTTCTCAGTCGGTGGTCCAAATCCAGGGCTCACCCTCGGCTGCCGCGCGGGCGGCGGAGTCACCCAGGAGCCGGGCGACCTTGGCGGGCTTGGGCTTGGTGTGGCGGTGGCCGGCCACCGCGCGCAGGAGCCGCGCGAAGGGCTCCGCCTGGTCCGCCGGGACGGTGAGGGTGTCCTCGGTCCCGGCGGCCTCCAGGTGCTGGATCAGCGGCTGGAGGGGCTTGCGCTCGTCGTACGACAGGACGCCGCGGGCGTACTCGGCAAGGTCGCGGACGGCCTTGATCTGGTGGGTGTCCTGGCCGAAGAAGTCGGCGCCGTGGGTGGTGGTCAGGTGCTGCGTCATGGCGGTCGTCTCCTCAGGTCAGGTCGATGTGGAGGGCTGTCCAGGTGCGGCCCTTGCGGGCGCCGTCCTGGCGGACCCAGTCGGCGACGGCCGCGCGGGCGTCCGCCTCGGAGGCGGCCTTGACGGTGCCGACGGACTCGCCGTCGTGGTGCTTGCCGTCGCTGACCTGGGCGGTGAAGCGGTACGTGCGCATGTCGTCCGCTCCTCCCGTCAGGCGTAGTGGCCGGTGCCGGGCGCGTCCGCCGTGTCGTCCGCCTGTGCGGCGGCGGCGCGGGCGGTGCGGAAGGAGCGGCTGACGGTGGCCTTGAACTTGGGGTCGTCCGCCTCGCGGTCGTGGCGGGTGGCCAGGGCTTCGGTGATCAGGCGGACGTCATCGACGCCGCTCTGGACCATGTCGCGGACGTCTGCCGCGAGGCTCTTGGCCTTCTTGGCCGGGGCGCGGACGAGGGAAAGCGCCGGGCGGACGTTTTCGCTGTCTACGGCCTGCTCAGAGGCCGTGTGGGGCGGATATCCGCTGGTGTCCGCCTGGACGGTGGACTCCTGGGCTCCCGACGTCGTGGCGTCACCAGCGGACGCGGAGAGGAGGGCCAGGGGGGTACCGGCGGACGCTGCGCGGAGAGCCGGGGCGGTGGGAGTGAGGCCGGGGGTGAACATCCGCTCAAGGGCGATGTCGGCGCTCTGGCCGATCCGCTCGCGCTGGACGACCATCAGATCCGCCGCGAGGGACGGGTCACCGCCGCCGCCGACCTTCCGGGCCAGCTTCCACGACTTCTTGACCGCCTTGTTCCGGGTCTTCTCCTCCGGGTGTCCGGCGGCGACCGCCTGGTAGTACGCCAGATCCTTGAGGACGGCGGCGGCGCGGGCCTGCGCCTCAACGTCCCGCCCGACCTGGTGGACGACCACGCGGCGGGTGAGGAACGCCAGACCCTCCGCAGACGCCGTGATCGCCATCGGGGTGATGGCGTACACGATCGTCTGTCCGACACCGCTCGCGGCGGTCGCGCCCATCGCGGCGGCGGCCATCGGCAGCATCCACAGACCGACGCGGACGGCGCGGGGCGCGGACTGCCCGAGGGCGGTGGTGATGAGCAGGATCATCGCCATGACGGCGGTCGCGCCCTCACCGGCCGCGAGGGCACCGAGCGCGGTGCCCTCGCCGTACACGGCGGACAGGTTGGTGTACGTGCCGATGCCGCCCATCACGCCGACGGCGAGGATCGGCACGATGGTGCCGATCAGGAGTCCGCGCTGAATCTTGGTGAGCTTCGTGAGCTGCGGGGTTTCCATCGTGGTGCTGCCTTCCTCGGTCTCTTGTGACGTTACGGCGTCGTGGGCTCGCGACGTCACTACGTTTCGGGTGGTCACTTCTTCTTCGCCGGGGCGGGGGTCTCGCGCAGGGCCTTGATGGCGGCGGCGACGCCGATCACACCGATGCCGATGCCGATCCCCGAGTACGCCAGGCCCTGGCCCATCGCCATGACGGCCGGCGCCGCGACGACGAGGATGGTCACGGCCGGGACGCACAGGATCAGCAGGCCGACGCCGAAGATGCACATGTTGCGGAGCCAGGCCGGGATGGGCGTGCTGGGCATCTGCACGAACACCGGCTGGGCCGCCTGCTGCTGGGGGATGTAGACCGGCTGACCCTGCGCGGTGTACGCGACGGTCATGCCCGGCGGGATCGCCGGGAGCGGGGTCGGGCTGTAGGGCTGGATCTCGTGGTTGTCCACGGTGGTTCTCTCCTCGAAGTCTCAGGTGGTGCGGGGTGTGGTGGCGTCGTGACGTCGTGGGGTTGTGGGGTCACGACGCCACCACGGGATGCGGACAGGTCACGAGCTGGGTGGTCCGGAGCTCCGGGCGTAGGTCAGATACGGCAGGGCCAGGGCCAGGCCGACCGCCATCACACCGAGGGCCGCGATGACCATGACCACCAGGCCGGACACCAGCGGCATCCCGCTCTGGCCGATCAGGGAGGCGAGCCCGGCGGCCACCAGGAGCGCACCGACCTGCGGGGCGCGGGCGAGGACGTACAGGACGGGGATCAGGAGCGCGGTCCGCATCGCCGTCACCGCACGATCATCGAGTCGGGGCACTTGCCGCCCATGTGGGCGACGCACGCCGGGCAGTCCTCGCGCGGGGCCAGGTGCCGGTGCTGCTCACGGCTGTCGTACGCGTGAAGCCAGCACTGGCGGCACTGCCCCTTCGGCGGGGTGAGGGCCTTCTTGCTCGCCATCACCACCACCCCGAGGTCTTCTTCTCGACCGTGGCGGCGGCGTGCTTGCTGATGATCTGCGCGCGGGCGGCCTGCGCGGCCTGGAGCTCCGCCGCGAACCGCTCGACCGCGCCGTCGAAGATGCGGTCGATGGCCTTGTCGGCCGGGGTGGTCGACTTCCCCTTCATGACCCGGCGGGCACCGCGCACGCCGTTGCCGACGAGGCGGGCCTTCTCGCCCGAGGTGAGCGGCCACATCTCCTGGTTGCGGGCGGCGGCCAGCTTGGCCTCGGTGGTGCGGATCAGCTGGTCAACGGCGCGGGTGTTCGGCTTCCCCATGGGTCAGCCCCTCCTCGGGTAGGTGTGGCCGGCGGGCGGGTACTGCTGGGCCGGGTCACCGGCGACGCCGAACAGGACGACGGACTCGAACGAGCTGTCGTCCTCCAGCGCCACCGAGCCCGCGTCGTTGTCGAACGCCCTGTCCACGGCGTCCAGCAACGCGCCGGTACGGCGGTTGTCGTCGTCGTGGGTCTCGCGGCGGATGCTCACGACCGGCCTCCCTGCTGTGCCTGGAGGGCGGCGGCGGCCTGGCGCGCGGCCTCAGCGGCGGCGGCGGCTTCCTGCGCGGCGCGGATGCGCTCCTGGGCCAGGGCGTCGGCGGCCTGCTGGTCGGTCGTCACGGCGATCACCCGGCCAGCGCGACGGACGCGCGGGAGTAGGCGGCGGCGCGGGGCTTGGGCGGGTTCGTCGCGCCGGGCTCACGCTTCGGCAGCGGCGGCTTCGGGGCCTGGTCCGCCATGACCGTGCGGAGCTTGCGGGCGCCACGGTGCAGGTGCGAGTACACGGCGCCGGCCGACCGGTTCATCCGGGAGGCGATGGCGCGGTGGGTCAGGCCCTGGGCCGCGAGCTTGACCGCCGTGCACTGCGAGACGGACAGGTCCGCGAGGGCGAACACGTCGGTCTCGACGTCGGCGGCCTGGACGGCCGGGAGCGGGAAGGACGCCACGGCGTCCGTCCAGTCGCGCGGCTGCTCGGTCGCGCGCTTCGGGCGGTAGTGGTCGACGGCCGCGCGGGTCGCGATGGTGCGGAGCCATCCGAACGCGTGGTCGTCGTCGGCGCGAAGCCGGTGGATGTCGGCGACCACGCGGACCCAGGTCTCGCCCGCGATGTCGTGGGCGTCCTCGGTGCGCTTGGCCTGGGTCACGGCGTAGGCCAGGACCCGGCTGGAGTAGAGGCGGAACAGGCGGTCGAGCCGTTCGCCGGAAGCCGCGGAGAGCGGCTGTACGTCGATACGATCCACGGAGGATCGCTCCCTTCTGGCGCTCAGAACGGGTTCGGTCTCAGGCCCTGATCCGGAGGTGAGATGCCGGACCAGGGCCGCTTTCGCGTACAGGACTGTATTGCTCCCGTAAAGGCGAGCAGTACCGGTACTGATAGTGCCCCCCGGCTGGCGCGGTGTCAAACAGTACCGGTACTGTTTTCCGTGAGAGGATCACTCCTGTACTGAGGAAGGGAGGGCACATGCCCCGGTATGAGCAGGTCGCAGACGATCTGCGGGCGCGCATCCACGCGGGTGAGTACGAGGTCGGCTCGAAGCTGCCGACCTACGCGGAACTCACCGAGACGTACGGCGTCGGGCGCGGTGTGATCAGCGCTGCACTCGGCATCCTGGAGCGCGAGGGGTTCATCCGTGTCGTCAAGAAGGCCGGCATCCGAGTCCTGAACTGGCGCATCCAGCGGCGCCGGATCGGGCGCGGCCAGACTGTGATGCGCGACCCCGCCCGCGGCTACGTCTTCCCCGCGGCCTCACACGCCGGGGAACCCTGGATCGTGCACGGGCGGGCAGTCCGCTCATACGAACCCGCGCCCGAGCGGGTGGCTTCCTTCTTGGGAGTCGAGCCGGGCATCGCCGTGTTGCGGCGGCGCCGGGTGACGTCCCCAGCGGATGAGCCACCGTTCCAGATCGTTGACACATGGCTGAGCCCGGAAGCCGTCCGCGACGCTCCCCAAGCAGCCGAGGCAGTCACCGGACCCGGCGGCTACATCGACCGCCTGGAAGAGGCTGGGCACGGACCAATCGAGTGGACCGAGCACGCCCGCGCTAGAACCCCCAGCGACGAGGAAGCCGCCCTTCTCGACATAAGCCCGGAGTCTGCGGTGCTGGAGCTCTATCTGATCGGGAAGTCCCCGAACCTCGGTCGCGCGGTTGACGTCACAGTGCGCGTCATCCCCGCCGATCGGGTGGAGCTGGTGACGGAACTGCGCCGCGACGAAAGTGCCCAGTGGCCCGTTGAGCCCGTAACTCCCCGGACCGAGACCGGGTGATCCGAAAGTGGTGTCCCTACCGCGCGTAGGGGTGTCCACTACCGGACGTAAGCTGCACAGAACGCACGAACAAGATCCGTAAACACAAAAAAAGCCGCGAGCCCCACCCGGGTTCTCGATCAGGGGTCGAAGCCTGAAAGAGAGTCGAAGTCCCGGAGAAAGGGCGCGCGGCGACCGAAGCAAGGTCTGCTGCCGAGTGTAAGGCAGAGGTGGGGAGATTTCTCCTCCCCCTCTGTTGATCACTCGATCAGTGGGCCCAGAAAGGCTCACGTGACCCTCCAGTCCACCGAGACTCAGACGTCCGACTCTGAGGGCTCGAAGCGTCGTCGCCGGGGTTCGGTCTCGAACCTCGAACAGGGCGACGGAACCCCGCCGGGATGCCGCTCGATCGCTGGTATGAAGGCGGGTTGGTACTACAACGAGAACGCCCGCACGATCCAGCACCAGCGCAGGCCCGAGGACACTGCCCTGGTCATCGGGTACGTCCCGCAGATCGTCGCCACGATCGAGCACTTCACCGACGATGGCGAGTACATCCGCACGGAGTACCTGGCCCTGGGCAAGCGGCAGCGTCGCCCGCGCATCCTCAGCGAAGACGAGCTGGACCGTGGCACGTGGGCCGCGAAGATGGGCATGCGCCGGCCGACGGGCAACGACGAGCGTCACGCGTTCGCGCGGCTGATCCGTGAGGAGGGCGACAAGGCCCCGGTGATCCCGGCCCGGACGTACTACAACGAGGCCGGTGACCTCGTCTTCCCCGAGGCCGACGCGCAGACGATCGGCTACCGGGTGCTGCGGGGCGCGGAGGACAAGGCCCGCGAAGGCTGGGACGAGATCGGCTACTGGCTGACCGAGTGCGGGAAGTCCTCGCTGGTCGCGGGCGCGATGTTCGTCGGTCCGGTGCTGGACTCCCTGGACGCCCTGGCCCACATGGTCAACTGCTTCGGCCCCGGCCAGCAGGGCAAGTCCACCATCCTGACCGTGTGCGCGGGCGGGGTCGGGGACATCAAGCCCCGGCGGCAGCAGATCATGATCCCGTGGAACAGCTCGAAGCAGGGCATCACCCAGACCCTTCGGGCGCGGGGCTTCCTGCCGATCTGCCTCGATGAGCACAGCTCATCCGGCCGGAAGATCCAGGAGTCCTCTCGGGAGATCTCCCAGATGGTGGCCGGGGCGATCCGGGCGATGGGAACCGCGGACGGCTCCCCGCGCGAGTCTGACGGCTTCTGGCTGTCGGTCGCGGTGTCCTCCAGCAACGAGCCGTTGAAGCACGAGGGGCAGACCGAGGACCTGGCGACTCGTCTCCAGGAGTTCAAGGCCCCGTTCTTCCCGAACAAGATGCTGCTGGCCGACGGCTCCCCGGCTCCCGAGGGTCACCCCGGCGCGGAGCACGTCGCCAAGCGGCTCAAGAGGCTGGCCAAGGAGTTCGGCGGGTGGCCGCTGGAGTGGGCGATCCGCAAGGGCATGTACCGGGCGCAGAACCTTGAGCAGATCCGGAAGCTGTACCTGGAGCTGTGCGCGAAGCACCGTCCGGCCCAGGGCGGCATCGCCGCGACCATTGCCGAGCTGCACATGGCGTGGGTGGTCGGCGCGCACATGCTCGGTGAGGCGATCGGTGTGCCCGAGGTCGGCAAGGCTGCCGAGCGGGAAGCCGTCGCCCGCCTCCAGGCCGCCATCGTCGTCGCGGCCGAGGCGAACACGTCCGACCACGAGAAGCTGTGGTCGGCCCTCGATGCGCTGCGGATCGAGAAGAGCGCGTTCCCCGACCGCGACAAGCTGCCGTCCGCAGCCGAGGAAGGGTTCAGGCGCCTGCGCGGGTTCACCGACGCGGACAAGAACGAGTGGTGGGTGATCGACCCCGTCGTACGGGAGGCAGCGACGCAGGCCGGGATCGACAACGTCACCTCCGCCCTCAAGGAACTGAACCTCCTGGGCATCCACATCCGGGGCGCGGGCAAGCACGCTCAGCGCAAGCTCCCCCGCGCACTCCAGGAACACGGCCTGGGCATCCGGATGCACTGCTTCGACACCGCCAAGGCTGCCGAGAACTTCGCTCCCGATGACGGCTCCGAGGACGACCCGCAGGGTGGTCCCGGAGAGGAGTTCCCGGGTGGGACCACCCCCCGGGACCACCCTGAAACAGGGGGGGTGGTCCCGGAAAACAGCGCGCTGACCTGCGATGGGACCACCGGGACCACCGGGACCACCCTTTCTCTCTTCGACTTCTCTAAGGAGAGTGGAACCACCCCCGGGACCACCGTTCCGGCCGCTGGTCCTGATGGTGTCGCGGACTCGGGAGCTCATGACGTCACGAACACCCAGGCGCCGGCCTACGGCGTGCCCGAGGTCGAGGACGTCCCGGACGGGCGGGTGTGGGTGACGGTCGAGAAGCCGGTGTTCCCCAAGCCGGTGCCCGAGGTGACCGACACCGCGTTCGCGGAGCTGGTGGGCAAGGCTCAGGGCCGCACGCTGTCCGCGACGTGGTTCGGTGTGCTCGGTGCCGAGGGCGACCAGGCTCGGCTGTACCTGCCGAACCACCGGCCGGTGCGGGTGATGCTGCCGACCGGCGTGGACGACGTCCGGGAGCTCCTGGCGGCCTACGGGCTCAAGACCCTGTGGGTGCACGAGTCGGCCGCCCTCGCGATGGGCCTGCCCACCTATGAGGAGCGGTTCGGCGGGGACGTCCGGGAGTACAAGGGCCCGCAGGGGTCGAGCCCGCACCCGTGGGCGACGCCCGGCGAGGGCTCGGACCTGGTGGTGCAGGGCGGGGGGCTGTCCTGCTGGGTCACCCTCAAGACCAACCACGGCCAGGGCAAGCACGAGCGGCTGTCGGTCGCACTGCCGCTGTACGAGGACCGCTTCGACCGCTCGGACGAGGAGCGGCGCGGCGGGTGGGGTGCGGCGGCCACGGCGGAGATCCTGCTGGACGCGCTGATGGTCTACCTGGTGGCGAGCCAGCACGGTACGAGGCCGCTGCAGGTGGCCCCGTACTACCTCGGTCCGAACACCACGGCGAAGGACTACGCGGGGTGTGCTGAGGCCGACGTCGTCTCGGGGATGATCCGGGACCGTGCGGTGCCGCCGGTGCACAAGATGCCGCCGATCCTGGACATGCAGTGGAGCCGTCCGGCCGACCAGATCACCGACGCTGAGCGGGGGGCGCGGTGGCTTCACCAGTACGACAAGAACGCCGCCTGGCTCGGGGCGTTCGGCGGGGCCAAGCTCGGTCTCGGTGACCCGGTGCACCACCCGGACGGCATCGCCTTCGACACCGAGAAGGCCGGGTACTGGCGGGTGGCGGAGATCCCCGGCACCGGCCTGGACAGGCTGCCGGGCTTCCGGGTGCTGGCCGCTGAGGAGGGCGGGTTCTGGCTGCGGACCCCGGCTGTCGACCTGATCGCCGAGACGTACAAGGGGTGGAAGCCCACCGTTCTGGAGGCGTGGGTGTGGCCGGCCACCAGCCGGGCCCTGTACTCGATGTACGAGCGGATCAGCATCGCCCGCAAGCGGATCGTCCTCGCCGGTGAGCAGGGGCGCCCCGGTGCCCGGTACGCGAAGCAGGTCGTGGGCGCGCTGTACCAGAGCTTCCGCGGCTTCCTCACCCGGGTCGACGGCCCGCAGAAGGACAACAGGACCGGCGGGCACTACGCCGGTGACATCTACTGGCGTCCCGACTGGGCCGCGATGATCCTCGACCTGGCCCTCGCCAACACGTACCGCAACCTGCGCAAGTACGCAGCTGAGGAGCGCTTCCCGCTGAGCCTGCGGGTGGACGCCATCACCCTCACCAGCGACGAGGCCGACCCCGCCGCCGCCGCCCCGGCCTCCATGGAGCTGGGCAGCGGGGGCAAGCAGTGGAAGGGCGAGGCGTGCGTCCCCTTCGCTGAGGTGCTGCCCGCGATCGACAACGGCGCGAAGGTGCCCAAGGCACTGGACGCGTACCTGACCGCGCACACGAAGGAGGCGTGACATGGGGATCTTCGACCGGTTCCGGCGCGGCAAGGGCAAGGGGAAGGGTGAGGAGCCGACCCCGGCCCCGGCGCCGACTCCCACACCGGCCCCGGCTCCTCAGGCCCCGGCGGGTGAGGCGCCGAAGGAGAAGAAGCGGGGCCTGTTCGGCCGGATCGCCGACCGGGTGCGGGGCGGGGGGAAGAAGAAGCCACCGGCCGCCCCGCCTGCCGAGGCGCCGCCCGCGGCTCCCCCGGCCCCTCCCGAGGGTCCGCCGCCTGGTCCTCCCGGCGGTCCGATGCCCGAGGGCCCGGAGGAGCCGGAAGAGGGGGGCGAGGGCGAGGAGGAGGCCCCGGAGGAGAAGGACTACTCGGGCGCCCCCTCATCCGTCGAGATCAAGATTCCCGGGCAGTGGGCGTTCAGCAAGAAGGTCTGGCCCGGGGTCGTGAAGGGCACGCTGACCAGTCAGGCCCAGGTGATCGAGTACCTCCGGGCCATCGACGAGGGGCGTGAGCAGGAAGCCGTCGAGATGATCGTGGAGATCTTCGACGACGGCTCGGGGTTCGCGGCCGGGGTGGAGCTGGACAAGTCCACCTGGACGCTGCCGCAGATCGGGTACTGACGAGTGCGGGCCCGCATCCCCTTGGGGTGCGGGCCCGCACTCGTGGCGTCGTGGCGTCGTGACGTCACGGCGTCACCAATTCGGGTGAAAGCCCTGCCGGAAGCCTCCCGCAGGGACGAAAATGCAACCACCGAACGGAAGGAAACCCCCGCCATGACCGACGAGAAGCCCCCCGGCGTCAACGTCCTGGAAGCCGCGTACACCAGGTGGAAGGACATGCCGCCGGTCTCTCTGAAGATGCACCGGCAAGACCTGTACCTGATCCTCATGGCCCTCCAGACGACCACCCGGTTCCCCGGCACCACGCCCTCGATGGCCAAGCACATGGAGGCCATCGGACGGCAGATCCAGGAAGCCATCGTCGACGACGCGGAGCTGTACGCCATGACCGACAGCGGCTGGAACCCCGACCACGACGTCGAACCCGAGGACGACCAAGAGGACCCCGTCAGCGTGTTCAGTCCGATGTCCGGCGCCGCCGGCCACCAGCTCGGCATCGCGATGCAGATCCCCGACGTCACCCTCGGACTCCGGGAGGCGATGGAACTGCACGACGGGGACCACCTCCAGGCCGCCGCCGACACCGGCCTGCGTCGCCACTGGGAAGAGGCCGAACCCGAGACGCGGGCCGCGCTGCTGCTGAACTTCGCCTGGGCCTCCCGCAAGCACGACGTCCCTCTGCTCCTGGGTGACATGGGCGCCGTGCAGTACGCGAGCGACCTGCACGAGTACGCGGCCACCTTCCAGGGTGACTCCGAGGCGTTCCACGGCCCGCGGTTCCCGGCGATGCCGCTGCCGGGGCAGGCCGGCGCCCTCGCGTCGTCGGTCGGCTTCGACCGCGACGACACGGACGTCTCCCTCGTCACCGTGCTGATCCTGTTGCAGCCCCTTTACAAGGCGGCCGAGTCATGACCGGCCGCAACCTTCCCAGTGCGCCGACCGTTGAGTACGGAGCCCCGTCCCTGCCCATCACCACCAGGAGGACCACCGTGGACGCCGCCCGAGACGACATCAACGCCTCCGCCTCCCTCGAAGCCGAGGCCACGGCCGAGCTGGTGGCGCGCATCGCCCTGGAGATCCCGACGTTCGACCGGAGCTGGAGGCCCGAGGAGATCACGGGGTGGCTGGACTGCCTGCTGAGCTCCGACCAGCCGCTCTCCGACGAGGACGTGCGGAGGGCGAAGCAGGCCGTGAGCGAAGCACTGGGAGTGGATGCCTGAAACCGCCCTACGATGGGCCCCGCCGGACGTCGGCGGGGCCCATCGTGCTGTCGCGTACCCTGTCGCGTCGGGTTGTCGCACGGGGTGCTGTCGCGTGCTGTGACCTGCGGCAAGACCCCTTCACCCCCGGGCTTGGGCCGGACGCGACAGCCCTGTGCGACGGGAGGTCGTTAGACCCGGCATGGATCACCTGCCACCGGTCGACCGGCATGCCGAGGAGGCCGACGTCGCGGCCTGTGAACTCGCGGACGCCCTCACCACGGCCCCCTGGACTGCGGGGGCTGCCGAGGACGCCGCCCATGCGATCGAGACCCTGGCGGGGGCCCTGGCCGGGCTCGGTCCCGAGGCCGCCGCCATCCTCGCCCCGGTGCTGTCCGCCACGGCCGCGCTGACCGCGCACCTGGCCGACGGCACGGCGCCCGGCGACGTCCCGGAGCCGGTGCCGCTGCCCCTGGGGCGGCAGGCACTGCGGCGGGGCCTGGGTCCTCGGGGGCGGCTGCTGCGGGCCGCTGGTGACGACACGACGGCATGACGCCGTGACGTCACCACGGGCCCCCACAGCGTCGCTACCCTGCCCACATGGACATCTTCTCGATGACGAACCAGAAGGGTGGTGTGGGCAAGACCGCCAACACCATCAACCTGGGGGCGGCGCTTGCCGAGTTCGGCCGGCGCACGCTGCTGGTCGACTGGGACCCCCAGGGCCACCTGACCGAAGCTCTGGGCATCCCAGAGTCGCCGGGCGAACGGACCATGAAGCGGTGGGTCCTTGGGGAGTGGAGCGGCGACCCTCACGAGCTGCTGGTGGAGTACCGGCCGAACATCTTCGTCCTGCCCACCGCCCTGGACATGTTCCTGCTCGACAAGGGGCTGTACGCAACGACCAACCGCGAGATGCGCCTCGCCCACCTGTTGGAGCACTTCGAGGACGACTTCGACACCGCCGCGATCGACGCCCCGCCCTCCCTCGGGATCGGCACCGAGTGCGCGCTGATGGCCGCGCGCCGGCGCCCCGACCGGCGGGCCGGACTGCTGATCCCCGTGGAAGCCGAGGACTCCAGCATCCGGGCCCTGCGTCTGCTGCTGCGTCAGGTCGGCATCCTGTCCACCGAGATGCGCACCGACATCGACATCCTGGGCCTGATCCCCTCGCGGTACGACATCCGCGACGGCGAGATCGTCACCTCCATGCTGGACGCGTTCCGCGGGCTCGGGGAACCACCCGTCATCGCGGAGATCCGCAAGCGGACCGACATCCGCAAGGCGTGGCGCGAGAAGAAGTCCGTGCTGGAGTACGCGCCCCGGTCGGAAGCCGCGGACTGGTACCGGGACCTGGCGAAGGTGGTGCTGGCCGCATGACCGCCTCTCGCCATCCCGTCCCGCCGCCGGACATGGGCGGCCTCAAGAACGACTGGACGCGCCTCCAGGACATGCGCCGGGAGGAAGCCGAGAAGGACCGCGACCAGGCGCAGAGCCCCGGTGGTGACGTCGCGGGTTCGGGAGCTCCCGACGTCACCGAGGACCAGGAGGGCGAGCACGGCCAGGAGAAGCGGATCGGCCGCCAGCCTTCCCGGCCTGGACGGACGCGCGGTGGTCGGCGGCCCCCGCCCGCCGCCGCCGACGCGGTGCCCACGACCGTGCGCTTCGACCCCGAGGAAGCCTCAGCGGTGGACAGGTTCGTCCTGGAGCTCCGGGACGACGCCGCCCGCCGCACCCTCGACAAGGCCGAGGTGATCCGCGAGCTGTTGCGGCTGGCCCGCGAGCACCCGGCGACCCGGCGGGCTCTGCTGCGGAGGCTCGGGTGACCTGGCCCATCCCTTCACCGGCTCCTGATCCCCTGCCCGATCAGTACGACGGCACCCGGGCCTGGGCCCAGGACGCCGATCACCCCGTGTTGTACGCAGAGCCCCACACCGAGGCGCCTCCGTTCTGCCTGACGTGCGGGGAAACCGCCTGCGACATGTGCATGAGACGGCATGCCCTGTGGGACAGCTCGTGGTGCAAGCCGTGCGCGAAAGACATCGGCTGCTATCCGCTGAACAGGTAGTTTCCCGCTCTGCTTCAGGGCCGCAACGCTGCACGGCGTTGCGGCCCTGAGCTGCTTAAACACCCGTGCTGCACGGTGCAGCGCTGCATGTTGCAGCGTCGCCCTGGTGACGTCATGACGTCACGGACCCATGAATTCACGGGACCCTCTTGACGCGGGGGTACGAACCTTCGTACCTTTGGGGTGTGGGTACGAACCTTCGTACCCCTCCCGACGGAAGGCAGCCATGAGCACCCAGACCCCGAACCCCAGCTTCCGCAGCGGCTCCGACGCGATCCGCGGCGGCCTGGACATCACCATCAGCCTCACCCCGGGCGAGGCCGAAGCCCTCGGCATGGAGGCCGCCACCATCGCGGACTGGTTCGACACCGCCTTCTGGGGTCTCGCCCTCCTGCGCAACGGCTACAGCGACCGGGGCGGCCAGGGCGCGACGGATGTCACCCCGGAAGCGCTGTACACGGTCCTCAACGACCTCGACCACCGCCTTCTGCCCCGCCTCCAGGGCCTGCGGGACGCCGCTGTCCGCCGCCACCAGGAGCTCGGCGGCAGCATCGGTGACCTGGCCCTCGCCATGGACGTCGCGAAGTCGACCGCGCAGTCACGCCGCAACGTCGTGATGAACCGCTCGGCCACCTCCTGGGAACGCTGGGCCACCCAGGGCGGGCCCGAGCGCGAGCACTGCGGGGCCTGTGGGCACCCCGCCCGGACCACGGACCCGATCGTCACCACCGCCGACGACGACGCCTTCCGCATCCACCGCAGCCACGCGACGACGCCGGGCAACGGCTTCTTCGGCACCCCGACCGACGAGGGCGTCTCTCCCTACTCGACCGGCACCAAGGTGGCCGGCGGGTTCGTCATCGGCCAGCGGGTCCGCATCACGGGCGTGTCCGGCCCCCTGGCCGACCGCACCGACCTGATCGGCCGGGTGGGCGAGGTGACGGCGGAGGCCAGGGACGGCTCCCTCAACGTGCGCGGCCTGAGCGGCAAGCCGCGGTCCGAGGAGGTCTTCGCGGACATCCTCGGCTTCGAGGTGACCGAGCTGGAGGCCGCCGACGGCAGCGAGTCGACCAGCGAGTGACCCGAGCGGGGGCGGCCGTTCACTGCCAGGCGCACGGCCGCCCCGTCCTCCCGACCCGTCACCAGACCAGGAGAGACACCATCATGACCGACACCGCCGCCCTGTTCGCCGCTGTATTCATCGCCCTCTACGTGGCCCACAGCGTGGGCGACCACTGGGTTCAGTCGAGTTGCCAGGCCGCCACGAAGGGACAGCCCGGCTGGACGGGGCGCCTCGCCTGTGGCCGGCACATCATCGGCCTGACCCTGACCAAGGCCCTGGTCCTGGCCCCGGTCGTCGTCCTACTCGACCTGGACGTCACCGCCCTCGGACTGGTCCTCGGCTTCACCGTCGACGCCGTCAGCCACTACTGGGCCGACCGCCGCACGACCCTCGCCGCACTGGCCCGGACCTGCGGAAAGTCCGAGTTCTACGGGCTCGGCACTCCCGCCCACCCGGCCCACCCGGTGACGGCTGAGGGCACGTACGCACCGACCCTGGGCACCGGCGCCTACGCTCTGGATCAGTCCTGGCACCACCTCTGGCTGCTGGTCGCGGCGGTCATCATCGCCGCCGCATAAACCCCCGGATAACCCTCCCGAATTCCCCCGCCGCCCTGTAGGGTGGCGGGGGAATTCGCGTTCCCCATGCTCCACACAGCGTTACTGAGGTGAGCATGTCAAGCCGCTGAACTGGGCAAACGTGAGGCTGTGAGGGTCGGCAACCCTCACATAGGGTGATTCTTCGGGGGTGGAATTCGCCCCGGATAACCGGATAGCACAAGATCATTTAGGAATAGGGACCACCCTTCCAAGAAATGCAATTTCTTCGAAATTGCCGCAAAAGCTCGAATCTGGGTTTATCGAATTGGCGACCGGGCGCGGTGAATTCGAATTGAAGGCAAGCGCTCCGCGCTTTTTCCATTCGATCTGCGATCGAATTCGAATTTCCGCTGCGCTGCAATTCGCGCGGGGGGAATTCGCTCCGCGAATTCAAATGCAGTGCAAGCCTGGCCGCAAAGCGGCCAGGGAAAGCAGGCTGCGCCACGAGATG
>NZ_JBSFCF010000074.1:0-18691 GCF_053593335.1 Streptomyces sp. NPDC002324 | reverse complement strand
CTCCTCGATCGGCACGGGGCTGTGGCCGACGTCGGGCCGGTGGGCGGTCAGAACTGTGACGGTGCCTTGTGAGGCAAGGCCCCTATCGGGACACATCCACTGGTCCGGCGGCAGCAAGCACCGTCCGGGACCAGGGCCGACAAATCCTTAACAAGGCAGCCTGGGCCAGTTGTCCCACGGGTCAGACCCTGGCCCCGGACGGGCGCCCCATGAGTCTCACAGTTGTCCCACACGAGCACGATGGGGCCGCCGAGTTGCTGATGTGCGGCGATCAGCAGGTCGCGGTAGTCGCGCCAGGAGAAGCTCTTGCGGCCGTCGCGCCGGCCGTCGTCCCGGCGCGGCCGGTAGATCAGCCGGGACCGGTGGCCGGGCTTGTAGCAGGTCAGCGCGGCGATCGACACTCGTCTGCGGGAACGGCCCCGGACCCGCACCACCGGGGTCCGGCCGCGCTGTGACCAGGTCTTCGCCTGCGGCGGCGTCATGGAGAAACCGGCTTCGTCCTCGAAGACGAGCCAGGCTCCACGGGCCGCCGCGAGCCTTCCGCGCACGGCCACACCTCCTTGACTTGACCCACCCCGCGACCGCGTCGTCGTCCCGTTCCATGGCCCGTCGGGCCGGGACCTGGCAGGACCAGCCGTTGCGCACCAGGAGCTTGCGCACACCCTGGACCGTGTAGGTCAGGTGGAAGCGCCGGCCGATCACCGTCTTGACCCGCGCCAGCGTCCAACGCTGGTCTTCCCAGCCATGCGCGGCCGGCCCCTTGGCCAGCTCCGCCTCCAGCTGGGCGAACTGCTTCTGGCTCAGCCTCGGAAGCGACGCCGGCCCCTGCGACCGCAGAGCCCGCGGACCGCCCTCGTCCCACATCTGCCCCACCGCTGCACCGACCGGACACTGACCCGCAGGTCCTTCGCGATCGCCGAGCTCGCCTCACCCTGGGCGAACCTCTCGGCCGCCTTGAGCCGTAACTCCTCGCGGAACTGCTGCCGTTCGGCGGTCAGCCCGCCCCCTTGTGGATACCGCATGCCGTCGGTGATACCTCACCAACGACGAGTCGTCAGCCCCTACGACTCCACGAGTTCAACCTCAGTAATTATCGAGATCCAAAATGGAAATTTTGGAATCAGTTCGATCTCTACGCAGTGATTATTGGCACGATCGAGCCCTGTTCAAGCATCTCAATCTCCGCGTCGGATGTCACAGAAGGACACGCATCCGACTCGGCACCCATCAAGGAACCAGTCAATTCCAGCACATCCATAGGGATGATCAATTTCGTCGACAGAAACGGAGTGACATGGGTGCGATCCGGCGGGAAAATCGTCAAGTCAGAGAATACAACTAAAACCTTCTTGAAGATGTCAAAAGAACACGACGCCAAAACGGCCATGCTGAAGAATCGGCGTGCTGTCGAGACCATTAAATCTTGTGCCGAGACAGCGAAATAAATCAGCGTCGAAGGTTCTGCCGCGCAGCCGCCGAAGGATCGCAGGTCCGTTCTCAAGGCAGTGGAGTGGAAACATGGTGTACCGCCCCTCAACTGCCATCACCGCTACACCCGTGAGACTGCCCTAGAAAGTCGGCACTGCTCAGCGGGCCGACTCTTCGTGGTTGCGGAATTCCCCCACGGTAGCCGTAGCTCCTGCGCGCCGGGGTCCCGGGGTCGGCCCCGACCACTGATGAGGATCTCTGAAATCGGCTCTGGCCGCAGTTCCGTGAAACGACCAGGTGCCGGCAGGGCGGCCAGGATCGATTGTCATCGGGTCGTGGCAGAGTGCGCGGTCGTCATCGAAGCCGCGCAAGCCGGGGCTGCCGCAACGGGCGAGCCATTTGACGAGGTTCTCGTCAAGCAGCTCGCACAGAGACCGCGGCAGGAGATCCTGGAGTATGCGGAACGCTTCGATGAGCGGCACGACGCCCTGTATCGCTGGGATGTGTGGGCGGCTGCTTACCTCATTGGGGGCGGGTGCTCCGACGACAGTTTCATGGACTTCCGCGCCGGTGTGATCGCCTTGGGCTGTCAGTGGTACCAGCGCGTGGCCACTGACCCCGGGGAGGGTGAGGCCGGCGGTGACGGCGTCGAGGTCCTGGCGGAGGAAGCTGGCGAAGCCCTTCATGGGCTTCGGCGCGCCCTGCTCGGCCTGGCGGATCCACTCCAGCAGCAGGTATCCGCGCCAGCGGCGGAGCAGGTCGGCGAAGACCCGGGCGAGGTTGCAAGCCCGGGTGATGTCCGGGCTGCGAGCCGGACTTGAAGAAGGCGCTCGTCCTGGCCTTCCGTGAGCGTCTCGCGGGGCCGCATGATCCAGGAGGTGATCTTGCGGGGGCTCGGGATGTCGGCCCGGACCGGTTCGGCGGTGCCCGCGCGGAGGGCGGCGAGGTGTTTGCGGACGACCTGGCGGCTGCCGCTGTAGCCGCGAGCCTGGATCTCCAGGTTTGTCGGCCGTGGTCGAGGGCGGAACTGTCATGTCACTGCCGTCAATGGCTGCTCGATTGGTCCCCACGGTGGGGGTCCAGCCGATAGTCGGGACAGTCTCGGTTTTGACATGCGCCCGGGCCCCACACAGGGACGAAGACGCCAAGGCTCTTGTGCCGGTGGACTGCGGCAGGCACGGATTGCTTGCAGGTCGGACACAAGTACACTTCGGGCTTGCGCTTTACCGTGACCATATTTTTACGATATGCCCGTACTGGTGCGTCAGGAAGTGCCCCGCCTCGCCGCCCTGGGTGCGGATGGGATTCAGCGTCCCGAGCTGGTGAAACGGTGGGGGGCTCAGGGGCATCCACCACAGCTGGTGAGCTGGGCTGTCCGGTGGCCTGGGAGGTGTCCCTCTGTTCGTCGGGCTGTTTCGCAACGCCTGCCGGGGCGGGTCTTCTGAGGCTGAGCACCACGGAACCCGCCAGGACGATGACGATGACTGCGAGGCTGATCGGTGAGGGGATTTCCGGGATGCCGGGGCTGATCAGCTTGTGGGATGCCTGGAGGATGAGCTTGACGCCGATGAAGGCGAGAATGATCGCCAGGCCCTTGTTCAGGTAGTGGAAGCGGTCCAGGAGGCCGGCGAGCATGAAGTAGAGGGCCCGCAGGCCGAGGATGGCGAACGCGTTGCTGGTGTAGACGATGAAAGCGTCATCACTGACCGCGAGGACGGCCGGGACACTGTCCACGGCGAAGATCAGGTCGGCGGCCTCGATCGCGGCGACCACCGCGAGCAGCGGGGTCGCCATGCGTTTGCCGGCCTCTTTGACGAAGAACTTCGCCCCGGCGTACTCGTCCCGCACCGGGATGATCTTGCGGAGCATCCGTACGGCGAAGCTCTTGCCCGGGTCGAAGCTGTCCTGCTCGTCCTTGAGGAGTTTGTAGGTGCTGTAGAAGAGGACTGCCGCGAAGGCGAACAGCACCGCGGTGAAGCGGCTGACCACGGCCACGCCGAGGGAGAGGAAGATCCCGCGGAAGACGAGCGCGCCGATGACGCCGAAGAACAGCACGCGGTGCTGGTAGGCCCGGGGCACCTTGAAGTACGCGAAGATCACGGCGAAGACGAAGAGGTTGTCGACCGACAGACTCTTCTCCAGCAGCCAGGCCGTCGTGTACTCGGTGCCGGCAGTGGAGCCGAGGACGAGGAAGACGACCGCGCCGAAGATCAGGGCGAGGCTCACCCACAGGCCGCTCCAGGCGGCCGCCTCCTTGAAGCGGATGACGTGCGCGGTGCGGTGGGACAGCAGGTCTACCGCCAGCGACACGACCACCGTCGCGGCGAACGCCCCCCACAGCCAGAGCGGGACCTCAAGCACGCCGAACACCTTCGCCATGGCCCGCGCAAAATACGCCGGCCCTTACACAGGAGTGTCCGGCATTGCGCCCCCGGGAGCATGCGGAGCGGGTGGCCCGGCCGCAGGCGTGATGCGGGCAGAGGAGAAGACTGCCGCGCGTGTACAGCCCGCCGCCTGGACGGTGACGCAAGGACTGCCCCCCCGAGGCCGTTCGGTGGATATGTCGACCCGCCGTGCCCGCGTGCCGGTGAGCACCCGCACCGTGCCGGGAGGGGCGCCTGGCGGCGGCTCGATGGCGCCGCCCATCCGCGCCCGCGCCGACCCGCTCTGTGTCTCGCCTCGGTCCTCCATGGCCGTCACCGTACCGAGCACGTCGGCCCGAGCGGGGTTCAGTTGGCGGCCTTCGCCAAAGCGCCTGCTCAGGCCGTTCCGCAGCCTTATGCAAGCCGACCTGCGGCGAGCGGCCCGCCGGGACCGCGGTCCAAAGGCTGAGACCGGTCGGTCAGCGGTGGGTCAGCACTGCCACCTCCCAGCCGAAGCCCACTACCAGCCGGCCATCCGGGGTGACCGCCACCGCGCCTACCTGCGAGGGGAACACCAACTCCGGTCCGACCAGTCGGCCGGCCGCCAGGTCCCAGACCCGCACCGTTTCGTCGGAGCTGCCGGTGACGGCGACAGGGAGGCCGTCCACCACGCCCGTCGCCACCGCCCACACCGACTCGGTGTGGCCGATGAGCGGCTCGCCGATGGGTCGGCCCGTGACCAGGTCCCACACGCGCACCGTCGTGTCCAGGCTGCCGGTGACGGCGACGGGACGTCCGTCCACCACCCCTGTCGCCACCACGCGAGCCGGCTCAGTGTGACCGGTGAACGGCTCACCGACCGGACTGCCCGTGGCCAGGTCCCACACCTGTACCGGCTTCTCCCCGTCGGCGACGGCCACGACCGGGCGGCCGTCCACCACGCCCGTTGCTACCGTCCATGCCGCCTCGATGTGACGTGCGAGGGACTCGTCGACAGGCTGGTCGGCGGGCGCGTAGCCGACGGTGACGACGGGCCGGCCCTCCACCACCACCGTCCTGGCCACCCCGCGTGGCCCGCTGGTGTGGCTGGCAAGGGGTTCGCCGACCTGTCGGCCGTCAGCCAGATCCCACACACGCACCGTCTTGTCCCAGCCAGTGGTGACGGCGACGTCCCGGCCTTCCACGGCCCCCAACGACACTGATTTCACGGTGTCCGTGTGGCCGGGGAAGGTGTCCCGGTAGGTAAGGACTATCTCGCTGCTGGTCGCCCACTCCACCGTCCACAGCGCGTCGGGCTCCCCCTCCACCGCTACGGAGCTGATCCGCGCCGCCAGCTCCCGTTCTCCGAACCGAGCGGCATCCAGCGCGAGCAACTGCCGCCGCACACCCGGCGTCACGGCCCGGTACGGATATTCCGACGTCCGGTACATCGCCCGCAGCCGCCGCAACGTGGGGCTCGATGCGGGGTTCGCCTCCAAAACGCCCAGCACCTCACCCGGATCGGCGTTCACCAGGAATCCCGGGTCCACCCCGACCTCGTCACCACTCAGATCATCAGACATGCCCACATCCAAGCAGTGCGGTTACAACACGGGCACCGCCCTCCGGTGACCACTGGTTCGTCAGCGGCGGACGGCCACCATCCGAGCGCGTGCCACGCCTGCCCCACCCAAGCACGCCTCGCCAACTCAGCCGCTCACCCGCAACTGGTGTCGTCTGCCAAGACCCGGCAAGTGTGCAGGATGGCGGGCAGATTGGCGGTGGTCACCGTGCCGTCGCCGCGTAACCGAATTGGCGTCTGCGATTGTTAGGCGTCGTTGATCGTGTAGTCGGGGTTCGGCTGCCCGCTGTCGTGGATGGGGAGCGAGTGTCACGGACTGTGGTCAGATAGGCACGGATCGTCTTGCGGTCACGTCCCAGATGACGTGCGATCGCCGAGATCGTCCAACCCTGACGACGCAGTGCATGAGCATCCAGGTCTTCCTCCCGCGTGAGCATCCAGGCCCCAGACCAGGCCGAACTTGCGCACGCAGGCTCTCCACGACACACCGATCCCAGTTCGACACGCGGGGCAAGATCACACGATGAGTGGGGAGATCGCCTGAGCAGGTTTGGCCGACCCAGGAGCCGCGGATCGGAAGAGCTCGGTTCCCATCGCACTCCATGCTGAGCCCTCCGATATGTTCTTCCGGGCTCGCGCCGGCGGGTCCCATTCGTATGCGAGGGGGAAACGTGCCTGGTGAACGGCTTGACGCGGAGTGGGTCCGGTCCTGGCGGGAACAGGCCGACGCGGCGCTGACGAAGCTGATGCAGTCCTTCCTCCCGACGCACGGCTTCCCGCCCGGTCACAACGCCGTGACGCTCGCAACCGACGACAGCCACCAGGCGACGGACGCACTCGTGGACCTGACACCGATCCCATCCGACCTGACCACGCTCTACTGGGTGATCAGCGAGGCTTCCCTGCCCGATGTCGACAACGGGTACTTCATCCACTCACCTGCGACGGCTGCGGAACACTTCCGCGAGTACGGCCCCGCTCCGATCGACGGCGAATCAATCGCACTGGTCTTCGCCAGCGACGGCGGGGGCCATCTGTTTGCGATCGGAGACAGCGGACAAGTCTGGAAGTCCACCACCGCCTCCTGGTTTGACGACTTCGAGGTCGCCGCGTCCAGCTTGCAGGAGTTCCTCGAACAGCTCGGCCGGCGGATCGCGAACCAGCCCTGATCATCGGCCGAGGAACAAACCGGCCCCCTGCCCCACGGAGGTCATCTCACTCCAGACTGGGGAATCGCGAGCAGGTGTGGGGTCACCCCTGAGCAGGGGGTGGCCGATTTCAAAGAGCGTCATCACCCACGGCGTCCGGCCCCGGCAGTCACACGCTCCGACGCACAGCAGCCATTCCAAGGGAGTGGGGGAGCGGTGACTCATCCGCCTGCGCGATTCCGCGTGTTGGGTGACCTGGGCACACAAGTCAACGGACTGTCCATGAAGTTGAGGAGGCCCGCCGTACGGTGGAGCTCCTCCTCGAGACTGGCTCACGGTCTTCCAGCTGCCCACCTACACGCCTGACCTGAACCCGCAAGAAGGCATCTGGTCGCTGGTCAAGCGAGACATCGGCAACCTCGCCGCCGCTGACCTCGGCCAGATCACCCGCGCCGTGAAGCGTGCAAGCTCAAGATGCTGCAGTACCGACCGGAGGTCATCGACGGCTGCCTGGCCGACACCGACCTGGCCCTGGACGCGTGAACACACCGGCAGGCCGAACGGCAATAGGTCAGGCACGGTCGGAGCCAAAAGCCCCTGCTCAGATACGGTGACGGGATGACCGAGAGCCTGCCTGCCGACGTAGCCGACGTGCTTGCGACAGTCCTGAACACGGACAATCCGGTCCATGCCGCGCTCCGACGGCAGGTTCCGCACCTCAGCGTGCGAGCTCGCTGCATATGCGGGTGCGGTACCGCCTACTTCGAACTCGACACCAGCAAGGTCGAGCCCGCGCCCGCCGGCCCCGGCACTGTCGTGGCGGCCGAAGCGCAGTTCGTCACCGAGGCCGGTGAGTGCCCCGGCGAGGTCCTGGCCTTAACACAGGACGGCTACTTGTCGTGGCTAGAAGTCTGTTCATGGAGCGACGACATCGAGGTGACACTGGCCGCCGCGCGTCACTGGCTGCAGCCACGCTCGTGATCCCGGACGGCCAGCGCCCGCGGTTTCCGCCCACAGGGTGGAGCGTGCGATTGAAAGCCTGAAGGGACCTTCCAACGTCGTGAACTACCTGGTGATCGGCCTGCCGTAGGTGGTGTTCTTCCTCAGCTTCCCCACCATGGCCTTCCTGCAATGGCGCCTGCTCCGGCTGGACCTTCGCTTCGCTGCCCAGTTTCACCACAGTGAACCGGGGGGGACGGTGATGCCCAGGGCGACCATGCAAGCGGCGGAGAGGGTTACCTGGACGACCGCTACAAGCCCCGGACCATCCGGCACAGCAACGCGGTGATCCGCAGGTCGAAGGCGCAACTGCGGACGCTGCCGGGCCGGTTGTATCGGGCGACGAAGTCGATCAGGTACCGGCGTACCGGCTCGACCGCCCGCCCTTGCTCGTCAAGGAATCCCCCCCGAGTTCGCGGCCACACGACCCCATCGAGGAAGGCGAATCGATCGGAGATCACGCGAGAACTCATCCACCGTTGCGCTCCTTCCTCATTCGGATGCGCAACATGTATCGACTAGGCCGTCTGGGGGGTGCGTCGTAGCTCGGCGTGTCCTCTGGTAGCCCGGTCAACACCTCGGTGGGGACCGCCTGTTCTCTCGCCCATTGCGAGTTGTTGCTTCCAACCGGCCAACGGACATGTAGCGGCCAGCGGGGCACGGAGCGCCACCCACCTTCCATCACCCTAGAAATCCAAGGGTTTCCAAGCCTTGCTAGGAGTCTCCGGGGTGGCTAATCTGACGGCATGACAGACACCGCGACCACCAACCGCTGCTACTGCGGCTGCCAGACCGCCATCGGCTACGGACGCACCTTCGCCGCCGGTCATGACAAGATCGCCGAAGCCGCCTACCTCGCCGTCCACCACAACGGCTCCGTCGCCGAACTCCTCAAGAACCAGGGCTACGGCCCCGACAACCCCGTCACCGACGCAGCCGTCGAAGCGGGCGCCTGGAAGAAGTGCGACCACTGCGACTACAAGGGCGCCCCTGAAAGCATCCGCAACCACATGGCCAAGGTGCAGAAGGCTGAGAACACTCAGCGAGAGTCCCTGGAGAAGTCCGTTCGCGCGCTCGGCGGAACCTGGGACCCGAGCCGCGGAATGCAGACCCTGCGAGACGCCGGTTACCACCCCTCGGAGAAGTACATCCGAGAGGTGTACCGACGACTGGCGGACAGCGGCCTGCTGGAGAAGGTGGATGAGCACCGGGCCATCTACTTCGTCATCGAGAAGTAGGGCCAGCAAGTGGGCCCTGTGCTCGTGAAGATCCGGCCAGGGGACACGTCCCCTGGCCGGATCTTCACGAGCACAGGGCCGTCAAGCGATCACCGTTCACCTGCCGTTCCCCCGCGTCAGGTGATGCTGGTGGGGAGGCTCCGGACAGGGCTGCGCTGGGTGTTGTTGTCGGTACGCCGGTCCAACTCGGTGCGGAGTTCGTGGATGACCTGGGCATAGACGCCGACACCGACGCGCTCGCGAAGCCGGCCGTTATCCTCCCGCAGGGCCTGGGCGGCGGCCTCGGCATCTACTGCGCGGGCGTGCAGATGCTGGAACGCGGGCGGGATGCCGTTCGTCTCGGACTTTCGGCGGGCGAATTCTTCTTTCAGGTCAACATGCTTGTGGGTGAGGACCCAGCGCTTGACGCCTGCCTCGGCGGCGAGTTGCAGCGTGGTGAGCGCCCCGGTGGACCGGGTTGGACTGCCGTCGACCAGCCGCTGGATCGCTGCGGTGATGGCGTCGCGTTCGGCGTCGCGGTCAGTGGCCATCGTGGGGTTCTCCGGTGGGGTCGTGGGCGGTGACGATGCGTTCCAGGCGTTCGAGCTCGTGCTGTTCGCGGGCGTGCCGAAGGCGGGCGCCAGCGGGTCGTCGACGAGCGGCCGTAGCCGCTCGATCTGGACGAGGACGTGTTCGATGTCGCGATCGGTCCGCGCGATGTTGACGCAGTTCGGGCGGTAGTCGTCGAGGTCGGGGGTGCGGCGGGTGCCGTCCTCCTCGCTGCGCAGGCGGCAGGCTGCCCGCCTCGGGTCCAGGACGCAGGTCATGCCCTTGCCGGGGAAGATCTGCAAGTCGGGGTTGGTGAGCATGGCGTTGGCGTGCCGCTTGGTGCGCAGGACTCGGCCGGCGAAGCGTGTGGCGGTCTGGACGCGATGCCGGTAGGTCTCGGCTGCTGGGCCGCTGACCTGCTCGCCTTCCCGCAGGCGCTGGTGTGCGTCGGCGAGGGTGTCCAGCCCGGGCCAGCCAGTCCTCGAACGCGAGGTCGTCGGGGAATCCCGAGTCGTAGCTTCCTAATGGTGGAGTCGGGTATTGGAACTGTCCGAATGCCCTCCCTCAAGCGACTCTGGCGACGCTGATCGTGGCGGCGTCAAGCGCCAACAGACCGGCTTCCATCTCAAGTTGATCGATCATCAACGAGTAAACGTACAGACACTAACAGTCACTGAAATCGGCCCCGATGTCCTCGCCCAGACACCAGCCGCAAAGTAGGTCTTGAGTAGCAGAACGAGTCCCGTTTCCCCGTCCGGGGCGCCGTCGTTGCTCTGATCGAATGATCGAGGCCAAAGGGGTGGGCGTGCGGCAAGAGTGGTCGCCAGAGGAGCTGCTGGCGCACTGGATGCTGGTAGACGGCGACTGGAACCTGGTGCGGCACAAGAGCGGGACGACCCGGCTCGGGCGCCCTGACCGGCCCGGACGAGGAGCACGCCGAATCCGTCGCGACCTCCGGGTGCACCTGGGCCCTGCTTCGACCCGTCTGGGCCGACCGCCCATCGCTGCTTCACCGAGTGGAGCAAAGCCCGCGTGTGGGCCAAGCTCCACCAAGTCGTCCGGACGAACTCGGCCCGCGGGGCGAGCTGGACTGGGCGCGGTGCGCGGTCGACTTGGTGAAGAGCCCCGGAGTGAACGTCCTCCGCAGGAATGCTGTCGTGCGCCCACGCGTACCCGGATGAGCGGCTGACCGGCGGGCACGTCGCGAGCGGCGCGG
The DNA here is from genome assembly GCF_053593335.1 of Streptomyces sp. NPDC002324. NCBI lineage: Bacteria > Bacillati > Actinomycetota > Actinomycetes > Kitasatosporales > Streptomycetaceae > Streptomyces > Streptomyces sp. NPDC002324. The sequence continues at coordinate 8,210 of NZ_JBSFCF010000074.1, read as the reverse complement.
TACGGGTGGGGTCTGTGGGGGACGAGGAAACGGATTTGTGTCTCGCGCGCGGTTGGGCGGGCGGTTGTCGTTCGGTGTGCTGCCGGACAGGTAGCGGAGGGAGTTGGCGCGGTGGGGGCTCAGCAGGTTCAGCGGGTCGGGGGTGGTGTGCCGTGGTTGGGTCACGTGACCCAGATGGTGCGTGATCCCCTCGCCTTTCTCAGCTCTCTGCGGGGAGGGCTGGCAGTGGTGAGGGTGCAGCTCGCCGGGCGTGCGGTGTACGTGGTCAATGCGGCGGAGGCGGCGAACCAGGTGTTGGTGTCGTCGGTGTTCGACAAGGGTGGGCCGTTCATGGACACGGCGCGGGTCCTGGTCGGCAACGGTGTGATCACGTGCAGCAACGCCGACCACCGGCGTCAGCAGCCGGTGATGCGGCCTGCGTTCCACCGTGACCAGGTCGCCCGGTACGCCCCGGTGATGGGTGACTGCGCCGAGCAGGTGGTCGGCGGATGGCGTGAAGGTGAGCTGCTGGATGTGGAAGCGCGCATGTACGGGCTGGCGGCCCAGGTGGTAGCGCGGACTCTGATCGCGGCCCCCGCCGGCCGCAAGGCAGCGGACACCATGGCCGCGGCCCTGCCGGTGCTGCTGGAGGGCATGTTCCGCCAGTTGCTGATGCCCTGGCTGCTGCTGCACCGTCTTCCGCTGCCGGCCAACCGCCGTTTCCATCAGGCACAGGCCCGCCTGGAGCTGGCCGTCGGTCACGTGATCGCCCAGTACCGGACCGGCGAGGCGCCGGGGGACGACCTGCTGTCCCTGGTGATGGCCGCCGCCGACGACGATGGCCGCTCCCTCGACGATACGGAGGTACGTGATCAGGTTCTGTCGGTGCTGGCCGCGGGCGTGGAGACCACCGCCTCCCTGCTCGCCTGGACCCTGTACGCCTTGGCCGACCACCCGGACGTGGAGAGCCGGCTGTGGGCCGAGCTGGACCGCGAGCTCGCCGGAAACGCTCCCGCCTTCGCCGACATCGAGCGCCTGCCCTACACGCGCCAGGTCCTCACCGAGGTGCTGCGGCTGTGGCCCCCGACCTGGATGCTCAGCCGCGTCGCCCTGGAGGAGACTGTGGTCGCCGGTTTCACCGTTCCCACGGGCGCGGATGTGATCGTCTCCCCCTACGCCCTGCAACGCGACCCCGGCGTCTTCCCCGACCCGGAGCGTCTGGATCCGGACCGGTGGCTGCCCGAACGCGTCACCCCCGCCCAGCGCCAGGCGTTCACGGCCTTCGGCGGCGGGCGCCGCAAGTGCCTGGGCGAGCACTACGGCATGACGGAGACCGTCCTCGCCCTCGCGACGATCAGCAACCGCTGGCAACTACGCAAGGCCAACGCCGCACCCTTACGGCCACTGCCCCGTTTCCTCCTCACCCCCAAGGCGGGCCCTCTGGTTGCAATCCGCCGCACGGCCTCGCCCGCCGGGTGCCAGAGCGGTAGGGGAGAGCAGTGATGAGAGCCCCCGGCTACGCAGAGGACGGCGCCCTCTCGGGTGCCACAGTCGGGTCGCCCGAGGACCACCCCTGCTTCCGGATGCCGCTCTTCCCCCGGTTCACGCCCGCCCGGCGCCGCCCTGGACTCCAGGCTCTGGAACAGCGCTGTGCGGCCCGCCTCGCAGCACTCCTGTGCGACGCCTACGACAGCCAGGAGGAGCTGGAGACGTTCCTGGAACACCGCACCAGCCTGTGGAACCTGCTCACCTATGCCGACGCCCGCGAGGACCGCATCGAACTGGTCTGCGCCTGGATCGACGTCCTGTTCAGCATCGACGACGTCTTCGCCCAGGCACCGCCGTCCCGGATCCGGCAGCTGGGCATCCACCAACTGCCTGCCGTCCTCGACGGCAGACCGCCCGCAGTAGACACCGCCTTCACCCGAGCCTTCGGGCATCTGCGGGAGCAGACCCTTCCCCTGGCTTCTGAGCGGGTGTGGCAGCGCTACGCGCGCACCCTGTATGAGTTCCTGGATGCCTGCCACGCCGAGCGTGACCTCGTTCAGGACCTCGCGGCACTGGATCTGCCCACCTACGAGACGTACCGCAACAGCTCGATCGGGGAGTGCTGCTTCCCCCTCCTCGAATTCGGCCTCGGCATCGACCTGAGCGACCGCCTGCAAAAGCTGCCCGAACTGCGGCGCCTCAACATGCTGGTGGCACGCCACTGGATCGGCGTCAACGACGTCTTCTCCTACCGCAAGGAGCTCTACAGCGGCGACATGATGAACGAGATCCAGCTCGCGCTCGCCGAGAACGGCGGCGACCTACAGGCAGCCGTCGACCGCATCGCCGCGACCGTCCACAACGCCGAATCCGAGTTCGACCACCTCACCGCCGAACTGCGCGCCGGCGAGACTGGTCAGGACAGCGGCCTCCTCACCTACCTGGACGCGCTGGAGGCGATGATCGCCGGAAACCTCGAATGGTCCTACCTCACCCCCCGCTACAACGGCAGCGGCCACCACTGGAACGGCCTGACCGACGCCACCGTCATCCTCACCCCCGACCGCACCCTGTACCTGCCCCATGAGTGCGCTCCCGCGACGGGCACGGGGCGAGAGAGCCTGCCCGCGATGGATTCCGATGAGGACGAGGACATCCAGCAGTACGCCGGCGAGAAGTGACTGGCATCCGCTGACAGACCTGGGCGCGGCTCACCCGCACAGAGGATATAGGTCGGGCAGGCGCCCCGGGGCTGTGCCGCCCACCGTCTAGTCTTCCTCCTGGTTGCTCTGGGGAGTCAGGTACTCCCTGAAATTGTCCAGGGGCCCACACACCCGGTAGGACCCTCCGTTGCCGTTGGGCACCCTGATGCAGACGTAGCCATTGTCGCCTTTGTAGATGATCGGTCCGTCTGCTGCGCTGGCTTCGCTCACCATCGTGAGGGCAGCCCCCGCGAGCACGAGAGCGGCAAGTACGCGCTTGGTGTTGTTCATGCAACGGCAACGATCTTCGACCCAGTGATGTCACGCTCGACACGCAGACACGGTCAGGTTCGAGCTCTTGTCCAGCCCTTGGGCAGCGAGGCAGCTACGGACCCAACGGGGTCGGCGCAATGCTTTCGGACTATGCGTCACATTGAGCGACCAATCAATCTCGGCGCTACTTCCTGTACGCCAACTCCTCACACCCGGCGAGCGCGCACACAGCGTCCAGGTGCGCCGATCCGGTGTCACCCGTGCCGATACGTGCTGGTGACGGTGCTCTGGGACGCTGGCACCGCCCGCCTGCTGCCCCGCCTCCTCAGGGGCCGCACCCGCGGCCCGGTGTTCGTCACCCACCGCCGCCCCGGCCCCGGCAAGATACTTGGTGCGCGCGACGTGTGCCCCGACACAGGGCTGGCCCGGCTCTCCTACGGCCAGGCCCGCGCACTGCTCAACCAGCACACCACGCTGGCCGGGCCGGGAACCGGCTGGGACCTGCACGAGTGTAACAGTTGCTTGTGGCTAGAGACCGCCTGCGCATCCAATGGCGATGCGGCGGGGGTCGGCAGGAAGGTCGGCGTAGTCGGCGAGGCTGGCGATGAGTTCGCGGGCGCCGGGAGTGTTGAGGACGATGTCCTGGACCCGGGGGTTGAGGCCGTCCAGCTCGAGGATGTCGCGGGCGGCGGCCGGGTCGCGGAGGCGGTCACGGACGTCCTCGATGCGGTCGGCCGGCGGCGGGACGGGGCGGCCGGTGGCGTCCTTGGGGAGGTGGAGGAAGCCAAACGATGTGAGCACGAGGACGTGTTCGGTTGCGGGCTCGGGCATGTGGTGGGTTCCTTCGTAACGTGGTCTGGTGCTGCGGGGCGGCCGGAGTCGGTGTCGACGGCCGCCCCCGCAGGCATGAGGGGTGTCCCGGCCTGGCCGGGCTGGGTCAGCGGGCCGCGAGGGGGGCTTGCTGGTCCGCCGTGTGGTCCGAGGACGTGGGGAAGTCGTCGACGGGCCACTGGTGCCGGCAGTGGGGTGAGGGACAGAGGTGTACGCGCTGCCCGGTCTCGTGGTGGTAGTCGAGTCCGCGGCTGGAGCGCCCACAGGCCGGGCAGTTCACCAGGGTGCCGAGGTCCTGGGTGTCGCCCTCCTGGGCGTACATCCAGGTGAGGGGGAGAGCGCCGGGCGTGTCCTGCGGCACGCTGCGGAGCCGCCAGTCGGTTCGGGTGGGGTAGGCGACGAATCGGCCCCAGCCTCGGATGATGCTGTCGGCGAGGACGTGGCCGTCGAACGCGCGCAGGCGCTGCCCGCAGATGTGCCGGTAGTAGGCGCTCGTGACGGCGAGGACCTCGCGGGCGGGCGGGTGGCCGACGAAGACCAGGTCGCCGTCCTCCCCGAACTCGGTCACGAGCAGGCCTCGCAGGGTGAAGCTGACGTCGTCGGCGGTCGGGACGAAGACGGCCGCGTCCGTGTCGTAGTCGGCCTCGGGGGTCGTGGCCGACGCCCAGATCCCGATGCCGTCCAGGGCGGTGTCCAGTTGGTAGCGGGCGCCGTCGATGACCGGCTCGGTGCCCAGGGCGTGCGCCCAGGCGGTGATGCCGTCGGTGTCGTGTTCACCGAGGCGCAGGATCAGGCTGTGCAGGGGGCGCCCCGGCTCGGGGCACATGCTGCTGGAGATCGCGAAGCCGGTCAGCGGCAGATCGGGGTGGTCCTCCAGGAGGCGTCGGCCGACGGCGAGCTGCCCGTTCTCTCGGGATCCGTACCGCTCCAGCTGCGTCAGCAGGTGCTTGGTTCGTTCGGGTGCCGGTGGACTGATGGGCATCCGTAACTCCTTGGTGAAAAGAAGAGCGCCGCGCCCGGCCTGAGGAGGCGGGGCGCGGCGCTCGGGTGACGAGAGGGTTAGAGGGTGTCGGCGACCACGAGGAACTGGTCGCTCTTGAGGTCCATCACGACGCGGGCGTCGACGCCCTGGTCACGCTGGCCGGCGGCGTACTCTTCCGCCGGTCACGAACCGCGGTGAGCTCCGGCGGGGAACCGCTCCAGGACGGTGCGAGATTGCGCGGTGGTCGTGTCCCTCATCCGTCGCCGCCGTTCACGCGCTCGTGAATCTCGATCAGCGTGCCGATGGCGTCGGGGCTTTCCGCCGTGCCGACCCACTGCCCGAGGGCGGTGAAGACCGGGACGGCCTCGGTGTCGGCGTCGAACACCACGACGTAGTCGCCGTACCTGTCGAGGACCATCTCCTGCAGGGCCCGAGCCGGTGCGGGGGCCAGGACCTCGAGGTCGTCGACGGTGAGCCGGGCGGGCTGAGCCGGATTGTCGAGCTGGGTGAGGAACCCGGAGACGTGCAGCAGGTCACCGGACTGGATCTCGGTGAGCAGCGCGTGCGCGATCCGGGGGTTGCTGGTGGTGCAGGACCAGACCACGTCGTCCACGACGTCGTCGGTGAGGGAGACGACCAACTGGAACCGGGCGGTACCCGGGCCGTCGCCGGGCGTGGGGACGGTGTCGAGGAAGCCGTCGACGGTGAGGGGCTTGGTGTCCATTAGCTCGCCACCGCCAGCTTGGTGGTGCGATGGGCGGCGTCGTACGCGTCCAGGACGGCCTTGGCCGGGTTGCCCGTGTCGGCGACCTGGTGGCCGTTGGCGCGCGCCCACGTCCGGATCGCGGCCAGTTGCTCCTTGCTGCGCTTGGTGCCGGTGGTCGGCGCGGGAGCATCGGCGGGCGCCGTGGGACGGCCGCCCGCCTTCACCGTGCGCAGCGTCTCCTGCGCCTTCTCCAGTTCCGCCTTGAGCTTGGCGACGCGCTCTTCGGCCTCACGCTGGGCGTCGTCGGTCTCGCGGCGTGCGGTGAGCTCGTAGAGGTCGCTGCGGATCCGGGCGGCCTTGTTGCGGATCACGGCGGCCGGGTGGTTCTTCGCCCAGGAGAGCAGGGCCTCGATCCCGTCGCTGTCCACCGGGCCGTCGGACGCGGGGCCGACCGTCTGCGTGGCGTCGGTGTCGGTGTCCGGGGTGGGGGCGTCCTGGTCGGTGAATTGGAGGGCTTCGGCCAGTTCGCTCTCCGACAGTCCCAGAGTCTCGCGGACGTGCTCGGGGCTGTCGCCGTTGTTCAGCATGGAGGCGGCGGTGGCGGTGAAGGCGTTGGCGGGCATCGGGTCTCCAGTCGTTGGGGTGTCAGGGCTGGTGAGGTGCGGGAGCAGGGTCACGAGGTCGTCCTCGCCGCAGGGGAGTCCAAGCGCGCCCAGCAGGTTGGCGAGGTCGTCCTTGTCGCGGGCCTGGTGGGCGACCACCAGGGAGGCGGCGGCGCTCTGGCCGCTGCCGAGCGGGGTGAGTTCGAGGGACTCCGCTTCGAGGGCCTCTTTCATGTCGGTGAACATGACCGGCCCTCCTACGCGGCGGTGGTCCGGGGCCTGCGCTGCGCGAGGTCCAGGAGCTCGCGGTTGCGCTTCTTCTGGGCGTCGGTGAGCGGCCTGGCCTTCGCGCTGTGGCGGTGCCAGAGCGGGGAAGCGGGCGGCTCGGGGTAGGCGAGGGCGTGGTCGACGTCGCGTTGGGTGCTGCTCAAGGGAGCCTCCAGGTGGAGGGGTTCAGGCGTGGTCGTCGTCGCGCCGGCGCTTGGGCTGGACGTCGGAGGCGAACCGTCCGAGGCGGGCCCCGGTGGGGTTCGCGGCGATCCAGCGTTCGGCGCACGCCTTGTGGACGTGCTCCCCGTAGTGGGAGCGCATGGGCGTGGGTTTGTCGCCCAGCGCGCAGGGGCGGTCCTGCCAGCGGGTCGAAATGCTGGCTGTCGCGCCAGTCGAGAAGGGCACCAGGCACCGGGATCAGACCCGGCTCGAACAGCGGCTTCTTGGTACGGCGTCCTGTCACGGCCGGAAGGCGGGCAGCTGCTGGAACACCTGCGCCACCACGTCCGGTGTGGGCTTCCAGGCCGGGAGCGCGCCCGTGGCGGGCACGGGCAGCGCGAGCTCCTGGACGTCTTCGAGGACCAGGTGGCGCGCGTCGCGCTCCGCCCACGGGCTGGTGCACCGCCTGGGCCCCAAGTCCAGGTGGCAGTCGGTGAGGCGGGCGACGCCGATGACGGCGCCCAGGTGCAGCTCGCGGCCACGGATCGCGGTGGCGACCAGCGGGTCGCGCAGCACGGCGGGCTCCGGCTTCTTCTTTCCGGCGTGGATCAGGACCCAACCGCGCCACGGCCAGTGCACCGGCCTGTTCTCCGGGCTCTTCCCGGCGAGGATGCAGGTCGCGAAGGGCTGGCGGATCGTGATGCCGCGGACCCAGTCGCCCTCGGGCAGGGTGGCGAGGCTCATGAGGCTCGCCCCCACACAGCGGTGCCCGGTCGGCCCACACGCCGTCCGTTGATGGACGCCACCGTGGCATGTCCCTTGGTGGCGAGGACGGCGCGGCCGGAGTGCTTGCCGTCGTGGAGTGCGGCGTCGGCGGCGCGCTGCGCCACGGACAGGTCGCGGGTGCCGATCACGTCCAGGGCTGCGGCGCCGACCGAGGCGGCGACGTCGACGGCCTGGCCGTCGTGGAGGACCACCGGGGAGCGCAGCATCCGCGTCAGCTGGTCGAGGCGGACTTCGCGGCAGCCGTGGGGCAGGTGCAGCACGGCGGCGAACTCTTCTCTGAACTACCGAGGGTGTCCCGTGATCAGGTGAGGGGACGATCAGTCCTGAGGGGAAGGGCCGGAGAACGGCTGCGACCGGGGAAGGTGTTAGAGGGCAACTGATCTGGTTTACAGGTGATTTGGTGCGTTCGAAGTGACTGCGGCAACGGTGAGTCGTTGCGTGACTCGTGAGTTCTCGACGCCCTTATCGCAGTGATGTCTCCGATGCCCGTTGGGCATTAATCGAGCCCGTGTTCGCGGCATGGCGGGCCGCTCGCACCGGTCCAGGCACCTCGGCTCGGGTGCATGATCTGCGGGAGATCGTGAACGCCATCCTCTATGTCAACCGCACTGGCATCCCGTGGGAGTATCTGCCGCACGACTTCCCGCCGTACAAGACCGTCTATGACTACTTCGCGAAGTGGGAAGCCGACGGCACCACCCAGCAGGTCCACGACCTGTTACGCGACAAGGCCCGCCGATTTCATGGCCGTCGTGCGGAGCCGACCGCGGCGGTGGTGGATGCGCAGAGCGTGAAGACCTCGGCAAATGTCGCTGAGACCAGCCAGGGCATCGACGCCGGCAATTATCTGGGGGCGTCGGTTATGGCGGGTTGGGTGGCGATGGCTGGCTGATGTTGGCGGATTCGGAACAGGGATGTCATAACGGCGGTCC
>NZ_JBSFCF010000073.1:0-20114 GCF_053593335.1 Streptomyces sp. NPDC002324 | reverse complement strand
TCAAGAGTCACGTGGCCCATATCCTTGCCAAGCTCCGCGTTCGTGACCGGATTGGGGCTGTCGTCCTGGCCTACGAGAGCGGACTGGTTCGTCCTGGTGGATGACCTCGTCGGGCGGCTGGGATGGTTTCCGACGACATGGCCGCTGCCTAGGTTCTGGGTATGTCGATCATGCGCGAGTTCCTGCGCCGCCCCCGACGCACCGGCTCCACCACTTCCGGCTAGCTCCCCACCCTCGCGCAGGCCATGACCTCCGGCCTGGATCCGATCGGGAGGTCACCGGACGCGTCGGGACCTCAGACGCGCTCCGCCTGGCCGGATGGGACAACATCGCCGAGGGCCTTTCCCAACGGGACATGACCCGGCCGCCGGCCGCCCTCGACTCACGTGATCATTCCGCACCGACCGCGAGAACGACGGAGCCCTGCGGCTCGGGAGTAGGCCTCGAACCTGCACGCAGTGAATTCACCTTGCAACGCACGGAGGCTCCGTTCCCCGGATGAGGGGAACGGAGCCTCCGTGGCGGTTTCGGCAGGCCAAGCGTGGTCAAGCAGGCCACGGCGGCACCGGGTGCCCGGCTTGCCATGGCCCGCGAGCATGGCCTGTCCCCTCACCAGGACATGGATCAGGCACAAGAGCACCTGTCCTTGTCGTGGATCATGCGCGCGCCGCAACGTCTGCGACTGCGAGCGGCTTCCCCGGCATCCGAGGCGCACATCATCCGAGGCGCACATCACCTGGGCGGCGGTCACCCTGATGACCAGGCGCCTTTTCTGGAGCCAGGTCGCACCGGCCCCGCCCCACCAGATCCTGGCCGCCCTGCGTACCGCGGGCTACACCCCGGTGTGCGGCATTGTGGTGGAGCGCACGATGAGCCGTGGAGCGTGTGCCATGGGCCGGGTAGGGCGGCCGGTGTCCTCGATTCGGGCGGTCAGCATGGTCACCGCAGTCGCTCCCATGTCCTGGCGGGGCGTGTCGATGGTGGTCAGGTCGATGTAGCCGAACTGGGCGAGAACGGTGTTGTCGAAGCCGACCAGCGACAGGTCCTCCGGCGCGCTCATGCCTCGATGTTTGAGGGCCGCTAGAACACCTAGGGCGGACAGGTCGTTGGCTGCGAAAACAGCGGTGGGAGGGCGGGTGCTCAAGAGCAGGGTCTCCGCTGCTCGCCGACCGCCGTGCTCGGTGTAGTCCCCGCGGACGACGCGGGTGCGCGCGGACAGTCCGTGCCGCTTCATGGTGTCGAGGTACGCCCGGCGGTGACTCTCGGACCCCGGGCCCTTGCCGCCGTCGACGTGGGCGATGTCCTCATGGCCGAGTCCGACGAGATGTTCGACGGCGAGGCGGGTTCCGTGCCGGGTGTCCACCGCGACCGAGTCGACGCCCTGTACATGACGGCCCACGACAACCAGGGGCACGCGGTCGGCCAGCTCGCGCAGGTCCTTCGACGCCAGACGGGGACCGACGAGGACAATGCCGTCCACCCGGTGCTCCAGCAAACCTTCGACAGCCCGTCGCTCGATGTCTGCGGTCAGAAGCTCTCCTCCCGTGAGGAGCACTCCGTAGCCGGCCTGCTCGGCCTGTTCCTGGACGCCGGTGAAGATCTCCGTGTAGACGGGATTGCTCAGCTCCACCAGGACGACCCCCACCGTCATGGTGCGTCGGCTGGCGAGCTGGGCGGCATGGGCGTTGGGGCGGTAGCCCAGCTCGGCCGCCGCCTTCAGTACCGCCTCCCGGCGCCGTGCGGAGACGCGGGGGTCGTTACGCATCACCAGGCTGGCCAGGGACCGCGATACGCCGGCTCGGGCCGCGACATCCTCCAGCGTTACCGACACGCAACCTCCCGGACCTATTGACGTACTCGTTGGAGCGCTCCAAAGTTTAGGTCATTGGAGCGCTCCAACTGAAGGTTCGTTGTCCGGCGCCGCGACGCCGCTCGAGCCACGCGATCTCCAGGACCTCAGGTTCTGAGCCCGTACGGTTCCCCCTCTTCCTTTCCCTGTCGCACAGTAAGGTTCAGGACAGATGCACCGCTCTCCTCATCCGCGCAGATCCGCCTCCCTGGTGGCCGTGGCCACGGCCATGGCACTGGCCCTCGCCGGCTGCTCCAGCAGCTCGGGCGGGAAGCAGGCCGAGCAAAGTGCCGGCGGCGTGTCCGCGGGCAAGGCGACCACTCCCCGTCTGACGGTCGCGATGATCACCCACCAGGGGCCCGGCGACACCTTCTGGGACATCGTCCGCAAGGGCGCTCAGGCAGCTGCCGCGAAGGACAACGTCCGGCTCGTCTACTCAAGCGATCCGAGCGCGGGCAACCAGGCCAACCTGGTCCAGAACGCCATTGATCAGAAGGTCGACGGCATCGCGATCACGCTGGCCAAGCCCGACGCGATGAAGGACGTCCTGCACAAGGCCACGGCAGCGGGTATCCCCGTCGTCGGCCTCAACTCCGGTGTGAGCGAGTGGAAGAAGCTCGGCCTGATGGAGTTCTTCGGGCAGGACGAGACCGTGGCCGGCGAGGCGTTCGGTAAGAGGCTGAACGAGGTCGGCGCCAAGAAGGCCGTCTGCGTCATCACCGAGCAGGGCAACATCGGCCTCACCCAGCGCTGTGACGGCGTGAAGAAGACCTTCCAGGGCAAGACGGAGAACCTCTACGTCAACGGCACCGACATGCCGTCCGTGAAGGCAACGATCACCGCCAAGCTGAAGCAGGACAGCTCCATCGACTACGTCGTCAGCCTCGGCGCCTCGTACGCGCTGACCGCCGTGCAGTCCGTGTCCGAGGCGGGCAGCAAGGCCAAGATCGCCACCTTCGACCTGAACAAGGACCTCACCGGCGCCATCAGCGACGGCACGATCCAGTTCGCGGTCGACCAGCAGCCCTACCTCCAGGGCTACCTGGCGATCGACTCGCTGTGGCTGTACAAGAACAACGGCAACTACATGGGCGGCGGTGAACAGGCGATCCTGACCGGCCCGGCCTTCGTCGACAAGTCCAACGTCGACCAGATCGCCCAGTTCGCCGCGAAGGGCACCCGTTGATGAGCCGGGACCGGCGGGCGGCGCCGGCGGTGACCACACCGCCGGTCCACGGCCCCACCGGTTCCGTCGCCGCAGGCGACCCGGTCACCTCAGTCACCCGAGAGCCGGCGCACCAGCCGCACGGGAGAGGAAAGGGCCGCACCGGAGCCGATGTCGTGCGGGTGGAAGGCTGGGCCCGGGCCCCGTTCGAAGCCCTCGCCGACGTGTTCGCGCGAGTCGTCGCGGAACAGGGAGACGGTGCCGCCGCCCTGGCGGTCTACCTGGACGGGCATCCTGTCGTGGATCTGTCGTACGGAGGCCCTGGCGACGCCCGGTACCTGTTGTTCTCCGTCTCCAAGGGCGTCTCGGCGATCGCCGCCCAGCACGCGCATGCCGACGGACGGCTCGACCTCGATGCCCCGCTCTGCGATGTCTGGCCCGCCATGCGGCGGACAACGACCCGCCGCATCACCACCCGCCACGTGCTCAGCCACCAGGCGGGACTGCCCCTGGTCGACCAGGAGCTCACCCTGGAAGACCACGTGGCCGGAAAGCTCGAGGCCGCCCTGGAGCGGCAGGAACCCTACTGGGAGCCGGGGACCAAGCACGGCTACCACGCCATCACCTACGGAGCCCTGCTCGACGGAGTCTTCCAGCGGGCCCTGGGCACCAGCGTCGCCGAGTACATTCACGCACACATCCGGCAACCGCTCGGCCTCGACCTCGCTCTCGGGGTCCCGCCAGGGGACAACCACGACGTGCTGCCGCTGCGGACACGCCCCCCGATGCGCACCCCGCTCCAGTCCGCTCGCCCAGGGCTGCTCTTCGACGCCGTCGGCCTCGGACTGCTCGAAGACCCCTCGGTCTTCAACCAGCCGGACGTTCTCGCAGCACCCTGGCCCGCGACCAACCTGGTCGCCGGTGCCCGCGACCTGGCACGGCTGTACGCCGCGACCGTCGGACCGGTTGACGATGTGCGCCTCCTGGACACCGAGAGCAGCTCCGCGCTCGCCCGCACCCGCTCGATCGGGCTCGACGAGGTCCTCGGCGAGCCGTCCCACTTCGGGTCCGGAGTCCAAAGGCCTACTGCTCGGCTACCCCTCCTCGGACCGGCCTCGTACGGGCATGACGGGCACGCCGGCTCGCTCGCGCTGGCCGATCCCCGGTTCTCCGTCGGCATGGCCTTCACCACCAACGTCAGCCCGCCCGTCGGCGGAGCCAGTGCCGCAGCCCTCACACTCATCGCGGCAGCAAGGCACTGCCTGAACGCATCCGGTCGCAACGCCTACCGAGACAAAATGAGTCGATTCTGATGGAGCCGAGCTGCTCGGCTCTCCAGACATTCGCTGTCAATGATCTGGGCCTCCCTTCAGCAGCTCGCCGCCGCCCGCCTTCGCGACTACGACGACGCCACTGCCACGCTCGCCCTGCACGAGATCGCGCGCAACACCGGCGCGCGCCCCGATCCCCGGCACCGTCCGCGCCGCCCGCCCTCTCGCATGCTCAACTCCGGCGAGGGACTGGGCAAAGCGGCCACGACGACGGTCACATCAATGGGGAGTGCTTGTACCTCGTCACCGCGGTCTCCGCACCGACTGCCGGATCACCAGCTGGGTGCTCAGTACCACGTGGTCGTCGGCCGCCAGGCGTTCGGCGCGTTCCAGTGCCAGTCGGACCGCGGTGCGGCCCAGGTCCTCGTAGGGAACGCGGACCGTGGTGAGCGCGGGGCTGAGGTCGGCGGCGAAGGGGACGTCGTCGAAGCCCACGAGCGAGATGTCGCCGGGGACGTCGAGGCCGGCCTCGCGCAGGGCGGCCAGCGCGCCTGTCGCCACCACGTCGGTGCCCGCGAGGACCGCCGTGAAGCCGAGGCCGACGTCCAGTGCCTCCCGCGTGCGCTGGTAGCCGGAGACGCGGGTGTACGGGCCGGGGACGTCGAGTTCCTCGGCGTAGGGCACACCGTGGGCGCGCAGCGCGTGCAGATAGCCGTCCCGGCGCTGCTCGGCGGTGCTCAGCCGGGGTGTGCCGCCCAGGAAGAGGATGCGCCGGTGCCCGGCGGTGAGCACATGGTCGGCGGCTTGGAAGGCGCCCCCGCGGTTGTCGTACTCGACCACCGTCACCGGAAGGTTGTCGGGCAGCGGCGGACGGCCCACCAGCACCAGCCGGGAGCCCGCGGCGTCCAGGGCCCTGGCGTACTCGGCCATGCGCTTGTGGTAGTCGTCGTCCTGCACCGCTCCGCCGACCAGGACGACCGCGCCCGCGTGCTGTTCGCGCATCAGCTGCACCAGGTCGCCCTCGCGGTCCGGGTCGCCATGTGTGGCGCAGACAAGGCTCAGCCTGCCCCGGTCCGCCGCCTCCTGCTCCACCCCGGCGGCGACATGGGCCAGTGACGACCCGGTGATGTCCCGGATGACCAGCCCGATCGGGCCCGCCACGCGGCCGGACAGCGCCTTGGCGTGGACGTTCACCGCGTAGTGCAGCGACTCCACGACTGCCATGACACGGGCGCGCGTGGCGGCGGAGACCGGGTAGTTGCCGGCGAGAGTGCGGGAAACGGTTGCTACCGACACGCCCGCCTGCGCGGCGACATCGCGAATCGTGCTGGGTCGGTCGCCGCCGTCGGTGCTGCTCCGGCGCCGCCTGGCCCCTTTGGGTTCACTGGTCTTTCGAGGACCGTTTCCGTTGACCGTCACAGCTCGACGTTACTGCATCGGACACCTCTTGCAGGAAGGGCAAGCGAGAATTAGTGTCCCTCATTGGTAATCGTTTTCTATCACTGCGTCTTCCGGAGTGCGCCGCCATGTCCGTCACATACCTGCGCTGGGGCACCGACGACCTGTCCCTGCTTCTCTCCCACGAGCCCGCCGAACCCGTGAGACTGCTGGCGGTGGGCGAGGCCGCCACACTGCCCGACCCCGTGCGTGAACCGGACCTGTGCGCCCGGCTCGCACACCGTGCCCTGCCTCTGGTCGAGGTTCAGACCGCGGGCAGCGGAAGGCTGGGTACATCGGGCAAGCGCCATGTGGACGGCGCCGCCGCACATGCTCTGCACTACACCGGCCACGAGGAGGATCACGAGCGGGGAAGCGGTGCGGACCTGCGGACCCTGCGGGTGCACATGGCCGACGAGACCACCGGCCTGCGCGTCACCGCGGTGTGCACGGTGCGCGAGGGGCTGCCGGTCCTGCGTACCGAGGCGTACGTGGAGAACACCGGTGACCGCCCCCTCACCCTGGAGTACGTCTCCTCCTTCGCCCTGTCCAACCTCGCCCGCCATCTCGACGACGGCCAGAACTGGGAGGACGGCCTGGCACTCTGGGTGGCGGCCAACCCCTGGAGCGGTGAGTTCCGCTGGTCCCGGGCCACCTTGGCCAAACGCGGCCTGTACGACGTGGGCATGGTCCCGTTCGGCCAGACCGGGTCCAAGAACCGCATCGCCCTGACCAGCACCGGCTCCTGGTCCTCCTCCGAGTACCTGCCCTCGGGGTGCCTGGAGGAGACCGCGACGGGCCGGGCCCTGATGTGGCAGATCGAGCACAACGGCTCCTGGCACGCCGAGGTCGCCGACCGCTTCGGCGACGTGTACCTCACCCTCTCGGGCCCCACCGACCGCGAGCACCAGTGGCGCCGCCACCTCGCCCCCGGCGAGTCGTTCCGCAGCGTCCCGGTCGCCGCGGCGTTCGTTGCGTCGGGCGGGTTCGAGGCCGCCCTCGCGGCGATGACCCGGCACCGCCGGGCCACCCGGCGGCCGCACCCCGACCATCAGGGCCTGCCGGTCGTCTTCAACGACTTCATGAACAGCCTGATGGGCGAGCCCAGCACCAAAGCCCTGCTGCCCTTGGTGGACGCGGCGGCCGCGGCGGGCGCCGAGTACTTCTGTATCGACGCCGGCTGGTACGACGACGAGCCGCCCGGCACCGTCGGGCCTGGCGGGGTGCCCGGCTGGTGGGACGCGGTGGGCGAGTGGGAGGAGTCGGCCCCGCGCTTCCCCGGCGGACTGAGCGAGGTGCTCGACCGTATCCGCGCGACGGGCATGGTCCCCGGGCTCTGGCTCGAGCCGGAGGTCGTCGGCGTACGCAGCCCGGTCGCCGCCGCCCTGCCGGATGAGGCGTTCTTCCGGCGGGACGGCGTACGGCTCGCGGAGTGGGGCCGTCACCAGCTCGACCTGCGTCACCCGGCCGCCCGCGCCCATCTCGACACGGTGGTGGACCGACTGGTGCGCGACCACGGCGTCGGCTACCTCAAACTCGACTACAACATCGACATCGGCCCCGGCACCGACGGACCTGGTCCGGGTGACGGCCCGGGTGACGGCCTTCTCGGCCACAACCGGGCCTACCTCGACTGGCTCGACGGCGTCCTCGACCGGCACCCCGCCCTGGTCCTGGAGAGCTGCGCGGCCGGCGGCAGCCGCACGGACCACGCGATCCTCTCCCGGCTGCCGATCCACTCCGTCACCGACCAGCAGGACTTCCGTCTGCTTCCCGCCATCGCGGCCGCCGCGCCCACCGCGGTCACTCCGGAGCAGGGCGCCGTCTGGGCCTACCCGCTGCCGGAGCACGGCGACGCGGAGCTCGGCATGGTGATGGTCTCGGCGATGCTGGGCCGCGTTCACCTCAGCGGACGCCCCGACCTGCTGACCGGGGAGCAGGCGGCCCTGGTGCGCAGGGCAGTGGACACGTACAAGACGTTCCGTCCCCTGCTGCCGGGCGCCCTGCCCCGCTGGCCGCTGGGCCTTCCCGGCTGGCGCGACGGCTGGATCGCACTGGCGCTGAGCGCCGAGAACGGCACGACGCTGCTGGCCCTGTGGCGGCGCGACGGCGCACCGGAGACGGTCGCTGTCCCCATGTCCTGGGTGACCGGGGTCGACGGGCCGCAGGTGCTGTTCGCGGCCGGCCCGCAGCCGACGTACGACTGGGACGGACAGGGCCGCGTCCTGCGGGTGGGTCTTCCGGCCGAGCGGTCGGCGGTGCTGCTTGCTTTCGGCGCGGATTTCGCCGTGCCGGCCTGATCCGGATCGGGGGCCTGTCGCCGGGTACGTACGGACGGCCGGCGAATGGTGCGGTGCCGGAGCTGTGCCGCAGGGCCGGCCACGCCGTCGGCCGGGTCCGGAACAAGCTCCGGCATCCGGTTTTACTGCAACGTGTCCGCCGGGCATCCGGCCGGGGCCGGAGCCGTTACGGCACCCGTGTCCCGGAACAACGACGTCGGCCTTCAAGGCCACGAGCAGGTCTTGAAGGCCGACGTCACGCGCAGCCCCGAGTCCACCGACAGCGTCCCTCCGCGAGGGCACCGGCCGCCGCGCCGCGCGTGCCGTGGAAAAAGTGTCAGCGCCTGCGCAGCACCACCGTCGTGCCCGGCTTCACGTACAGCTCGGCGTTGCCGCCCACCTTGGCGCCGTTGCCCAGGTTCACGGACGCTCCGAAGCCCTTCGTGGTGAGGGTGTAGGCGCGGTTCTTGGTGGTGTTCATGGCGATCAGGTACGGGCCGTACTCGCACCGGTAGAAGGAGGCCCGGCCGGCGAACGGGGTCTCCGTCCCGAGCGGGGCGTCCGGCACCGCGTCGGGTGCCTTGGCCAGCGGCAGCACCTGTCCGGCCCACGCCTGGTGCAGCGTGTCCCCGGGGGGCGGGAAGCCGCCGTCGGGGATGTTCAGGTCGCCCACGGCGAACTCGAAGTTGACCCAGTCGGGCTCGGTGTGGGCCCGGCCGTCGGGGACGTACTTCACGTCCTGCCACACGGTCGCCGAGCGCTCGATGCCGTCGGCGGTGATGTGGTGGACGCGGGCGAGCCGGTTGACGCCCCAGCGCGCCCGCCAGTACAGCGAGGCGTAGAGGATCTCGTCGCCGTGCTTGACCGCGACCAGGCCGTTGTCCTCGTCGCTGAAGACGAAGTCCGGCCGGCCCGGGCTCATGGGGAGGAGGGCTCCGCTGCCGGCGGCGCCGCTGATGTACGCGTAGTCGTCGGCGGTCGACAACAGGTTGAGGTTGGTCCGTGCGGAGCCCCCCAGGCCGTACGTCTCCTGGAGCACGTGGAAGAACTGGTTGTCGGCGATGGACTGCTTCGCGTACGCCGTGAGGTCCGGGTCCTTCAGCAGCGCGGCGAGCCGCAGCGGGTGCCCGTCCCACTTGTTGCCCTCGTCGTAGGCGACCTTCCCGGGGTACTCGGGATCGCGCCAGCCGACGACAGCCTCGATACGCATCGTCCGGTAGCCGTCGGCGTCCAGGGCCGGGTGACGGAAGACCATACGGGCCTTGGCCATCTTGACCAGGTGGTCGCGCAGCTTGTCGTCCTCGACGCCGCCGATGCCGATGACCGCGTCGTAGACGAGGGAGAGCCACTCCTGGAGCTCTCCGTAGTTTCCGGCGTAACCGAGCTCCTTCGAGATGCCGGCCTGGCTGACCTGGTAGTACGCGCTGCCCAGGGGCTTCGTCGGGGTGCCGTCGGCTTTCTCCGGGCCGAGCCAGGGGGTCAGGCCCACGGACTGGTGGACGTAGTCGCGGGCCTTGGTCTCGCCCCAGGCGTCGGCGGAGCCGAGGAAGCTCAGACCACGGTCGGCGAGGTAGAGGCCGAGGGCGCAGATGATGGCCTGGTTGGTGTACTGCGGGAATCTCTGCCGCCAGTACTCGCGGCTGTCCAGCAGCATCTTCGTCCACGCGTCGCGACGTATGACGGGCTTGGCGGTCGCCGTGGCGGGCGGCGTGAGCGTCAGGTCGTCGAACCAGGCGGTGCCCGCGGTCGCGAGGCGCACCTGCACCTCGGCCTGGGTCGCGGTGGCGGGCGTCGTGAGGGTGGCGGTGACGTGCTCCCAGTCGTGGGTGCCCGCAGAGGCGAAGAACTTGTTGTCGCCGCCGACCAGGCCGCCGGAGGAGTTGAAGAACAGCACGTCAAGGTAGGCGCCGTTGCTGCCCACGCCCTCGGTCTTGATCCACGCACCGTAGGTGTACGTGCCCTGCTCCAAGGGGACCCTGGCGCCCGGGGCGAGGCCCACGGTGCCCGAGGAGGGGATGGTCACCTTCGCCGAGGCCGCGCCGCCGCGCGCGACGGTGGTGTCGCGGGTGACGGTGCCCTTGCCCGCCCAGGTCACCTCGCGCCAGCCGGTGGGGAGGGCGCCGCCGAACTCGAACCCCGAGTTGGCGATGGTGCCGGGGGAGCCGATGACCGGCTCGTCCAGCAGCGGCTTCAGCGCGTCGCCGATCTGGAGCAGGACGAGCCCCATCCGGCCCAGCCCCATCCACTGCTGGCTGGAGTCCGTCATCACCTTCTGGTCCGCGAGGTACCTCCCATACACGGCGTCCAGACTGCTGGTGATCTGCAGGGGCACGGCGCTGTTGCGGTACGCGGCGGTGGACGGCATCGCGTAGGCGCGGGCCAGGAACTCCAGGTACCACAGGTCCAGCTGCGGCGCGGTGCGGGAGGCCTCGGCCGCGGCCTGGGCCACCACCCGGTCGTTGACCGTGTCCACGACCTCGCTGCCCGGAGAGGGGCGTGCCTCAAGGGCGGGCAGGGCGCCGGCCGAGTCGTCGTCGGTGAGCTCGAAGTGCGGCTTGTCGTGGGTGTAGAGGCGGTAGACGCCGCGGCTCGGGCGTTCCATGGGCTTGTAGTAGTCCGCGGCGGACTGCGCGTATCCGGCGACCCGGCCCATGGAGCGGATCTCCAGGTTGACGGTGTCCCTGTCCTTGGTGAGCTCGGCGGGCAACGGGATCGTGTGGAAGTAGAACCGCTCCGGAGTACGCGGTTCCTCGCCGGCGATGTCGAGAGGGTCGACGGCTCCCAGGTGGTAGTGGCCGACCTGCTTGCCCTCGGCGAACAGTTGCAGTCGGCCCAGGTCCTCGCCGGCGTCCGAGCCCCACAGCTTGACCGTCACATAGGTCGTGCCCTTGGGCCGACAGGCCATGGTCACGGCGAGGGCGCCGCCCCAGCAGCTCGCGGTCTCCTTCGGGTTCAGCACCCGGGCCGACTGGCCGAGACCGCCGGTGACCACGTCGGAGAGCGTGGTGGTCAGGCCGTGCGCCGACTCCGACGGTGTGTCGCCGAGGACGAGGGTGTCGAGCGCACCCGCCTCACCCGCCGCATCGTCGGTGGAGTCCGCACCTTCCGCGGCGCGGGCCGGGCCGGCCTGCCAGCACCAGCCGGCGGTGACGGCGGCCGAGGTTCCGGCGGCCAGTTTGAGGAGGGATCTACGCTGGAGCGATTCGGACATGAGCGGGTTCCTTTCACATGCGTCCTGATCCGTCTGTCCGCCCTCGCGGCGGCCAGAGGCAAAGGTCAAGCGCTGGTCGCGAGCGCCGCGCGGCGGACGCCGTGGGCGGGCGGGAGTCCCGTGGCGAGACGTTCCAGCTCCTCGACGACGGTGCCGCCGAGGCGTGCCAGCTCATTGCCGAGGGAACCGGCGATGTGGGGGGTGAGGAAGACGTTCGGCAGCCGGTACAGGGGTGAGTCCGCGGGCAGCGGCTCCGGTTCGGTGACGTCCAGCACCGCGCTGATCCGGCCGCCGACCAGCTCGTCGGTGAGGGCGTCGGGATCGACGAGGGCGCCGCGCGAGGTGTTGATGAGTACACCTCCGTCGGGGATCAGCGCAAGCCGTTTACGGCTGAGCATCCGGTGGGTCTCCGGGATGTCGGGCGCGTGCACGCTGACGATGTCGCTGGTGCGCAACAGTTCGTCGAGGGGCAGCGGTACGGCACCGAGCGCCGTCGCCTCGACCTCGTCCACGTACGGGTCGTACAGGCCGACCGAGAGGTCGAAGGGCCGCAGCAGCTCCAGCACGCGGCGGCCCACGTGGGAGGCGCCGATCACACCGACGCGCCGGCCGAGGTTGCCGACCGCCGTGTACTCGTCGGGGGCGGGGTAGAGGTGCTCGCGCCGGAAACGCTCCCTGAGCCCGAAGGCGTCCTTTCCGGCGAACAGGATCGCGGCGAGCGTGTACTCCGCGACGGGCAGCGCGTTGGCGTACACGGCACTGGAGATGGTGAGCCCACGTGCCCAGAACGCGTCCCCGATCATGCTGCGCACACTGCCGCCCGTGTGCAGGACGGTACGCAGCCGGGGAGTGGCGTCCAGCACGGCGGCGTCGATGGGGGGACAGCCCCAGCCCGTGATCAGCACTTCGGTCTCCGCCAGCGCGAGGGCCGCCGCCGGAGCGGTGAAGTCCTGGACGACGAGGCCCGGATCGATCGTCACGAGCTCCCGCAGCCGGGCCATGAGGTGCGGCGGGAAGAGCTCGGGCAGATGCACCGGATTCATCGCGAACACGGCGGGGGGCAGCGGTGACGTGGGCATGGTGCTCCTGCTCCGGGCACGGGAACGGCCGGGTCGAAGAATGGAGTAAACGTATTCCACGCTACGGAGCCGTCGGCACGCAGGTCAATATTCAACCAGCGATCACGTGATCGAGACATTCAGCTACGCCGAGTAGTATTCGACGTGAAATGCGCAGGTCGGATCAGGTAGAGAGTAACGTTCTGGAAAGTTTGGCGAAACAATCCCATCTTGACCTCTTGCGGTTCTGCCCCCTCTCGTCCTACGGTCCACAGCAAACGGTTACCGCGCTGGGAAGCGGCCTCCGCATCCCAGCCCTCTCTCACCGCCGACCGCGCCGGTTCCCCCACCACGAGCGCCGTCCCCGTTCCCTTACGTGGAGGACCGATGTCCCCGATCCGTACCAGAGCCCTCGCCCCGGTGGCCGCAGCGGCGTCCCTGTCCCTCCTGCTGGCCGCCTGCGGGGCCGGTGACGACTCCGACTCCGCCGCCAAGCCCACGAAGACGACCAAGGGCAACGTCACCCTGGAGTTCTGGAGCTGGACAGAGGGCATCGAGGCGCAGACCGAGGTGTGGAACAAGGCGCACCCCGAGACCCAGATCAAGTTCGTCAACGCGGCCGGCGAGACCGCCTACCAGAAGCTGCGCGCCGCGGTGAACGCCGGCACCGCTCCCTGTCTGTCCAAGATGGACGGGATGAACCTGGCGAGCTTCGCCGCGGACGGCCTGCTCACCGATGTCAGCAAGGTCGCCGGGCCGTACAAGGACAAGTACACGGCCGCCGCGTGGAACGCGGTCAGCCCCGGCGGCACCACCTTCGGCATCCCGATGGGCTCCTCGCCGCTGTTCACCGCCTACCGCGCGGACCTGTTCGAGAAGTACGGCATCGAGGCGCCCAAGACCTGGGACGACCTGATCGCCGCCGGTGAGAAGGCCCAGAAGGAGAACAAGAAGGTCAAGATCTTCAACATGGCCGGTGAGGACCCGTCCACCCTGGTCGACCTGTCCTGGGAGGCGGGCGCCCAGTGGTACAAGGTGGAGGGCGACCACTGGGTCGTCGACTTCACCTCGCCCGAGGCGCTGAAGGCCGGCGACATTGTGCAGCGGCTGGTCGACAACGACCTCGCCTCCAACGCCTCCTACGCGGACCCGGGCGTCTTCAAGACCTGGGACCTCGGGACGACGATCGCGATGACGACCTCGACCTGGCAGCTGCCGATCTACGACACCAACTTCCCCAAGTCCAAGGGCAAGTGGCAGCTCGCGGACTCACCGATGTTCGACCCGGCCAAGCCGCAGACCTCAAGCAACTTCGACACCCTGGGTGTACTCAAGGGCTGCAGGTACCCGGACCGCGCCACCGAGTTCGCCGCCTGGCTGTCCAGCAGCAAGGAATCGCTGACGACGCTCACCGACCCCGCCTCCAAGTCCGGCCTCTTCCCGGCGGTCACCGATGTCAGCCCGTACGTCGACAAGATCATCCCCACCGGGATGTTCAACGGTGAGTCCGACGGCGCGAAGGTGATCACCACCGCCGCCTCCCTGGTCGGTGACCAGTGGCAGTACGGCCCGAACTACGCGGCCATGTACTCCGAGATGCAGAAGCAGTGGGGCAAGGTCATGAAGAAGGACCTCACGGTCGAGGAGATGCTGACCAGCATCGAGAAGTGGACCGTCGACGACCTGAACAGCAAGGGCATCAAGGCCGTCGCGGGCAGCTGAGTCCCGCCGGGAGACACCCCCTTCACCTCACCTGGAGACACCCGTGTCCACTCTGACGCGACCGGCGAAGGTCGCGACCGACTCCCCGGCCCGGCGGCCCTCCCCCCGCCGGGCCGGGAGGCGAGGAGCCTACAAGGGGCTGCTGTTCATGCTCCCCTTCCTGCTGGGCTTCCTCGCCACCTACGTCGTGCCGATCGGCTACGCCTTCAGCCAGAGCCTGCACGAGAAGAAGAGCAGCGGCCTCGGCTTCGGCCCGACACGGGTCGTCTTCACCGGCTTCGCCAACTTCGCCTCGGTCCTCGGCGACAACGCGTTCTGGGCGAGCATGGGGCGCACCCTGCTGTTCGGCACGGTGCAGATCACGGTGATGCTGGGCATCGCCCTGCTGCTGGCCCTGCTGCTCGACGGGGTGGCGGCCAGGGCGGTGCGCTTCTTCCGCGCGGCGCTCCTGATCCCGTACGTCGTCCCCGCCGTGGTCTCCACCCTGATGTGGCTGTTCCTCTACAGCCCGACGGGCAGCCCGCTGCTGGACATCGCGGAGCGGGCCGGCACGGAGATCACGTTCTTCGGCGGCCTCAACACCTACCTCTCGCTGGGCAATCTGCTCACCTGGCAGGGGATCGGCTTCAACATGATCCTGATCTCCGCCTCGCTGCAGGCACTGCCCCGTGAGCTGTACGAGGCGGCCCGGCTGGACGGCGCGCGGGAGTGGCGGATCGCCTGGTCGATCAAGGTGCCCAACATCACCGGGATCCTGGTGCTGACCGGCATGTTCTCGCTGATCGGACGGCTCCAGCTGTTCGGTGAGCCACTGATCATGCGGCAGATCGCACCGGAGTCCATCAACACGGACTTCACGCCGATGATGGAGATCTACGACAAGGCCTTCAAGGTCGGCGACTACCAGTACGCCGCCGCCGAGTCCCTGGTCCTGGCCGTCGTCACCGGCATCCTCGCCTTCGTCTTCTACCGCGTCACGAACAGGAAGATGTCATGAGCAGTGCCCCCCAGGCCGTGCGTGCCACGAAGGCGACCAGGGTCACGAAGGTCACGGAATCCTCGGGGGGCGGCGCGCGCCCCTCCCGCCGCGCGGTGGCGCTCACCACCGGCCTGCTGCTCCTCTTCCTGCTCTACTCGCTCGCCCCCACCTGGTTCCTGCTCGTCTCCGCCACCAAGAACCAGACCGATCTCTACTCCACGTTCGGCCTGTGGTTCTCCTCCAACCACCTCGGCGACAACCTCCAGGCCATCTCGACCTACCACGACGGTGTGTTCTTCCGGTGGGTGGGAAACTCCGTCCTCTACTCCACCCTCGGAGCGGCGGGCGCCACCCTCGTCTCGCTCGCCGCCGGGTACGGCCTGTCGAAGTTCGACTTCCGCGGCCGGGGCGCGCTCTTCGCCGTCATCGTCGGCGCCTCCCTGCTGCCGAGCACCCTGCTGGCCTTCCCGCTCTATCTGGTCTTCGCCGAGATCGGCCTCACCGACACCATCTGGTCGGTGCTCATCCCGTACTTCATCAACCCGTTCGGGGTCTACCTCGGCAAGGTGTACGCCGACAGCTCCGTGCCCACGGAACTCATGGAGGCGGCCCGCATCGACGGAGCCGGCGAGGTCCGGATCTTCCTCTCGGTCGCGCTGCGGCTGATGCGGACCGGCGGCATCACCATCTTCATGCTCGACTTCGTCAACATCTGGAACAACTTCTTCCTCCCCCTCTTCATGCTCACCGGCGAGCGCACCTTCCCCGTGACCCTGGGCCTGTACTCCTGGCTCCAGCAGGCCCAGAGCGCGCGCGACATGAACACCCTCGTCCTCACCGGGTCCCTGCTGTCGATCATTCCGCTGGCGGTCTTCATGTTCTCGCTCCAGAAGTACTGGCGCAGCGGAATCCTCATGGGCAGCCTCAAGTGATCATGATCGCCGCCGCGAACGGCCCCCGCTCCCGGCCCGGACCCGCCGGGAACCGCCCGCGCCGGATCCGTTCAGCACCTTCGTGCTCCACCCCGGGCCTCCCTGCGGCCCCCTGACACGCCCTGGAGCCGGTGCGGCGCTGGGGACCGCACCGGCTCCAGGGCGTACCCGGCATGTCCGCCGGTTCCCTCCCCGCTCCCTTTCCGCACTCAACGCCGAGTGAAAGAGGAAAAACCCATGGCAGAGCACCAGTTCCCCGCGTCCCCCCAACCCACGTCCACCGGCACTCCCAGCCGGCGCCGCTTCCTCCAGATCACCGCGGTGGGCACGGCGGCGGCCACCGGAGCCGCCCTCACGACCGAGGCCCACGCCATCACCTCCTTCATCCACCCCGGAGTGCTGCACAAGCTCTCCGACATCCAGCGGATGAAGACCCGGATCGCGGAGAACACCGAGCCCTGGCTCAGCGGCTGGAACGTCTTCAAGGCCGACCAGTACTCGCAGTCGACGTACTCCATGAAGGGCCCGCGCGTCACCGTCGACCGCGGCACCACCGAATCCGGCAACTGGGAGCTGTGGAACGACTGCAACGCGGCCTACCAGAACGCCCTGATGTGGAACCTCACCGGAACCACCGCCCACGCCACCAAGGCACTCCAGATCATCAAGGGCTGGTCGTCCACGCTCACCACCATCACCGGCAAGGACGCCCAGCTCGCGGCCTCCATCTACGGCTTCAAGCTGGCGGCGGCCGCGGAGCTGATGCGCTACACCGCCCCGTCCGGCACCTGGTCCGCGTCCGAGATCACCCAGACCGAGAACCTGTTCAAGAACGTCTTCATCCCGCTGATCAACACCTTCGGTGACGCGGGCTGGGGCACCAACTGCATCAAGGCCATGATGGCCATGGGCGTGTTCTGCAACGACACCTCCGTCTACGACGCCGCCGTCAACGCCTTCAACGGGCACAGCTGCTGCAAGCTCACCCGGGTGCTGAGCAGCACCGGCCAGTGCGTGGACAGCGGCCGCGACCAGGCCCACACCCAGCTCATCCTGGGCAGCATGGCCGAGGCCTGCGAGATCGCCTGGATCCAGGGGCAGGACCTCTACGCCACCTCCTCGAACCGGCTCCTCGCCGGCTTCGAGTACACGGCGAAGTACAACACCGGCAACGACGTGCCGTACACGGTCTGGGGCTCCTGCCAGGCCACGTACAACTCCATCTCCACCGCGGAGCGCGGCAAGCTGCGCCCCATCTACGAGATGGTGCACAACCACTACGTCAAGCGCCGCAGCGTCGCGACACCCTGGACCTACACCGCCATCCAGCAGATCCGGCCGGAGGGCGCGGCCTTCCAGTGTGACCACGTCGGCTTCGGCACCCTGCTGTTCACCCTCTGATCCTTCACCCGGCGGAGCATTCGTGATCCTCAACCCCGTCCTGCGCGGCTTCGAACCCGACCCCGTGATCCTCCGGGTCGGCGACGACTTCTACATCGCCACGTCCACCTTCGAGTGGTACCCGGGAGTCCGGATCCACCACTCGCGGGACCTGGTGCACTGGCGGTCGCTGGGCGGGGTTCTGGACAGCAGGCGGCTGCTCGACCTGACCGGTGTCCCCGACTCCGGCGGGATCTGGGCGCCCGGTCTGTCGTACGCGGACGGGTTGTTCCACCTCGTCTTCACCGTGGTCGACACCTACGCGGAGGGGTGGAAGGACCTCCCCAACTACGTGACCACGGCACCGTCCATCGAGGGCCCGTGGTCCGACCCGGTGCTCCTGCACGGCCGGGGCTTCGACGTATCCCTGTTCCACGACGATGACGGTGGCGGAGACGGCCGCAGCTGGCTGGTCAACATGCGCTTCGACTGGCGGCCGGAGCGGGAGTCGTTCGCCGGGATCGAGCTCCAGGAGTACGACCGTGCCGCGCGGAAGCTGCTCGGTGAGCCCCGGAGGATCTCCGTGGGCACCGCCGCCGGGGTCGCCGAGGGCCCGCACCTGTACCGCCGGAACGGCTGGTACTACCTCGTCCACGCCGAGGGAGGCACCGGCTACGAGCACGGGGCGGCGGTCGCCCGCTCCCGGGATCTGTTCGGCCCGTACGAGCCCGACCCGGCCGGACCGCTGCTCACCGCCCGGCACGATCCCACCCTTGAGCTCCAGAAGGCCGGGCACTGCTCGCTCGTCGAGACCTCGGCCGGCCAGTGGTACGCGGCCCACATCACCGCCCGCCCCTTCACCGAGCGCGGCCGGTGCGTACTGGGCCGGGAGACCGCCCTGCAACCGGTGACCTGGACCGAGGACGGCTGGCCGCGTATCGCGGGCGCGATCCCCGCCGTCACGGTACCGGCGCCGGACCTCCCGCCCGCCCCGGTGCCGGAGCCGCCCGTCACGGACCGCTTCGAGGCCCCGGCGCTCGGCCCCGACTGGTCCACGCTGCGCCGCCCGGCCGACCCGGAGTGGGTGGAGCCGATGCCCGGGCGGCTGCGCGTCCGGGGCGGTCAGTCCCCGGTGGGCCGCCGGACGCCCAGCCTGGTCGCCCGGCGGGTGACGGCACGGCGCTGCTCCTTCGAGACCGAGCTGACCTTCGCGCCCCGCACCCCTGACCACATGGCCGGGCTCACCGCCTACTACAACACCCGCAACTGGCACTACCTGTACGTCACCGCCGAGGACGACGGCTCACCGGTGCTGCGGGCGCTGAGCTGCGAGGCCGGGAGGCTCATCGCGCACCCGCCGAGGATTCCGCTTACCCCCGGGCGTCCGGTCGTGCTGCGTGCCGAACTCGACGGCCCCTGCCTGCACTTCTCGTACGGCACCGGCGGCAACGGTCCCCAGGCACTGCGGCTCCACCTCGACGCCACCGTCCTGTCGGACGAGCACGCCGACGAATTCCACGACGGACAGCTGAGAGTCCTCGGCTTCACCGGCGCGATGCTGGGACTCTGGGTCCAGGACCTCGACGGCTCGGGCGTCCACGCGGACTTCACCCGCGCCACCTACCGCACCACCCCGGACGACCCCTCATGACACTTCTCGACCTCGGCCGCATCCGTATCTTCTGCACCTCCATCGGCCCGGACGCCGCCCCGGCGCTGCTGCTGGTGCACGGCTGGGGCGGCGACGGACGGGAGTGGTCGCCGCACGCCGAGGCGCTGGCCGACCGGTTCCGCGTCCTGGTCCCCGACCTGCGCGGCCACGGCCGCTCCGAGGTACCGGACGAGGGCAACACACCGGCGGAGATGGCGGAGGACCTGGCCGCGCTGATCGATGCCCTGGGTGCCGGGCCGGTCGTCGCCGTCGGCCACTCCATGGGCGTCCAGGTCGTCAACCTGCTCGCCGTCCGCCACCCGCGGACGGTACGGTCGGTCATCGCCCTCGACCCCGCCCACGGCGCGCACGAAGCCGAGGTCGCGCAGATCCCCGCCCGGCTCGCCGAGTACCGGAAGCACGGCGCCCGCGCCGCCGCCTCCTTCGTGGCCGGCGCCTTCTCACCGCAGGCCCCGCCCGGCCTGCGTACGGGGCACATCCGCACCATGCTCGGCACACCGGACCACGTCGTCGCCCAGGCCTACGCCGGCATGTACACCGATACCGGCGCGGTGGGCGCCCGCCCGCACAGTGAGGCGTATCTGCGCCACCGCCCGCAGCCCGCGCTGACCGTGTGGACGTCCGCCGGCGCTGCCGAGTGGGAGCGCGGCACGCTGCGGGTGCCCGGCTCACGCGTCGAACACTGGCCCCACACCGGCCACTATCTGCACGAGGAGCGGCCCGAGCGCACGATCCGGCTCATCCGCGACTGGGCGGCTGCGGGGACGACCAGCTGATGGTGAGGGCTCTGCCCGCATAAGGGCTCAGCCGGGCAACGAGCCGGTCGGCGACTGGCATGGCGAGCCGCCGTCCGGCGCGCTCTGACGCCGATGCCGGCTGCTCCGGTCCCGGACGGTCACGGGCCAGGCAGGCGGCCGATCACTACACGCCGGCCGCTGAGTTGCTCGTCGCCGTGCGCGGTGTGCTGCGCGGTGACGTGGTGGTTGCTCCGTCGGTGACGCGGCGGCTGATCGACCGGTATGTCAGGGGAGCCGTCGCTCCTCTCGCCGGGAAACGCCTCGATGTGCTTTCCGAGCGGGAGCGGGAGGTGCTCGGTCTGGTGGCCCGTGGGCTGAACAACGCGGAGATCGCGGGGAAGCTGTTCCTCGGCGAGACCACG
>NZ_JBSFCF010000072.1:0-20554 GCF_053593335.1 Streptomyces sp. NPDC002324 | reverse complement strand
TTTCCCTTTCCGGCGGTTCCGACTCTATCAGATCCTTTCGGGCCTGATTCCCAGTCAGCGGGTGTTGTCCTCGCGGCTGTTGGGCCGTTCCGACGTTCCAAACCTTAGCGGATCCGCTCGGCAGTTCCCAATCGGGGCTGTCGAACCCAAATCGAATTGCATTCGGGCACGCCGAATTCACCCCGACTGGGAGATCGCACTGGTTGGTTTGTGTGCCGCTCGAAGCGGCGGAGGTGCTGTCGCAGAACCGTTAAGGCTCCGTGGCAACCCGAAGAACTTTACGGATCGCGGGGTGGACTGTCAAGCCTCCCCCCGGTGATCCGCGGGCAAACCTCGGCCACCGCTCGACCGTACTCCTCAGTCGAGGTCGGTGAGGCGGCCGCCGGCGTCCGGCTGGGCGTGCTCGACGCGGCGCAGGAGCCGGGTCAGGACCTCGCCGAGGACGTTGCGCTCCAGAGGGGAGAGGTCCTGGAGGAGGTCCTCCTCGAAGACCGAGGCGAGGCGCATGACCTCCAGCCACTTCTCGCGACCCTCGGGGGTGAGCTCGACGATGACGCGTACCCGGTTGTTCTCGTCGCGTTCCCTGGTCACCAGGCCCTCCGCGACCATGCGGTCGATGCGGTGGGTCATCGCGGCCGGGGTGAGACCGAGCCGTTTGGCGAGTTCGCTCGGGCCCATGCGGTACGGGGCGCCGGAGAGGACGAGGGCCTTGAGTACCTCCCAGTCGGCGTTGCTGATGTCGAGCGCCGAGGTCTGGCGGCCGTAGGCGACGTTCATACGGCGGTTGAGGCGGGAGAGCGCCGAGACGATCTTCTCGACCTGGGGGTCCAGGTCCTGGAACTCGCGCTGGTACGCGGCGATCTGCTCTTCGAGTGTCGGCTCGGTGCTGCCGGAGGTGCCGGGGGTGTCGCCCATGGGCGAAGTATGGCACGACGCTGCTTGGCATCGAAGTCCTTCGAGGTGTACTGTTTAGCTTCTAAGTTTTAGCTTCGAAGTCTTCAACTCTCACTGTCGAGCTGAGGGCTTCCCCTACCTAGGCAGGTGAACGTGACCAGGGGGACGGGCGCAGCGATGCGCCGGATTCACATGGGCAGCGCACTCGGCGCGTTCGGACTCGGCTTCACCGTCCCGTATCTGTACGTCTACGTGGCGCAGGTGCGGGATCTCGGTGCGACGACAGCGGGGCTGGTGCTGGCGGTCTTCGCCGTGGCCGCGCTGGTGGTGCTGCCCTTCGCGGGGCGGGCCATAGTCCGGCACGGTCCGCTTCCGGTACTGCTCACCGCCCTGGTCACCGCTGCCGTCGGATCGCTGAGTCTGGGGCTGGCCGCCGGCGCGACGACCGTGCTGCTGTCCGCGGCGGCGCTCGGCGCGGGGCAGGCCGTGACACAGCCGGCGCTCGCGACGATGATCGTCGACTTCTCACGTGCGGAGAACCGGTCCCGGGCCTTCGCCACGCAGTTCTTCCTGCAGAACCTCGGGCTCGGGGTCGGCGGGCTGATAGGCGGGCATCTCGTCGATGCCACGCGCGCGGGGTCGTTCGTCCTGCTGTTCTCCATACAGGCGGCGATGTTCCTGCTGCTCGTGGGTGTGATGGCGACCGTGCGGGCGCCCCGGACCCCCCAGGTGGAAGGTGTGCCCACCGCTGCGGTCAAGGGAAGCTGGAAGCAGCTGCTCGGCAATCGGGCCATGGTGCAGCTGTGCGTGCTGGGCTTCGTGCTGTTCTTCGCCTGCTACGGGCAGTTCGAGTCGGGTCTGAGTGCGTACGGGGTCGAGGCGGCCGGGATATCGACGTCCGCGCTCGGCACGGCGCTCGCCGCCAACACGGCGGTGATCGTGATCGCGCAGTTCGCCGTGCTGCGGTTCGTGGAGCGGCGCCGGCGGTCTCGGGTGATCGCCGCCGTGGGGCTGATCTGGGCCGTCGCGTGGGGCGTGGCCGGGTTCGCCGGGCTGGGGCAGACGAGCGAGACGATGGCGACCGCCGCGTTCGTCTCGACCTACGCGCTGTTCGGTCTGGGGGAGGCCATGCTGTCGCCGACCGTCGCGCCGCTGGTGGCCGATCTGGCGCCGGCAGGGATGGCCGGGCAGTACAACTCCGCGTTCGCGCTGGTGAAGCAGCTCGCACTGGCGGTCGGGCCGGCGGTGGGTGGGCCCATGGGGGCCTCGCTGCACGCCCCGTACATCGTGACGTTCCTGCTGTTCTCGCTGGGCATCAGTGTGCTGGCACTGCGGCTCGGGCGGCGTCTGACCGACATACAGGACCAGCCTTCGCTCGGGGACAGCCGGGTGGTCGCCGGGAGTGGCGCCGTCGCGGAGCCGGTGGCGGCTCGGGCTTGAGGGGCCGGTCCTGAGGGTGTGCCCGCCGTGCTGAGGACGGCGGGCCCGGTGGAGCGCAGCCGGCGGGCCCGGTGTGGGTGACGTCCACGGCGATCAGCCGGGTGGGAGGGCGCCGGAGATGACGAGGACAAGAAGTTTCGGATCTTTTGGCAACCCTGTGCAGA
Source organism: Streptomyces sp. NPDC002324 (assembly GCF_053593335.1). Taxonomy (NCBI): domain Bacteria; kingdom Bacillati; phylum Actinomycetota; class Actinomycetes; order Kitasatosporales; family Streptomycetaceae; genus Streptomyces; species Streptomyces sp. NPDC002324. Next base: position 18,056 of record NZ_JBSFCF010000072.1, on the reverse strand, counting down.
GCTGTGACCACAAGGAAGCGGATTTGGTCATAGCGGTGACCGGATTCGCTCTACCTCTGGTCAATGGCTGCAAGGAGCACCCCTTCCCATGAACAACCCCACGAACGGCGGACGGCGCGGGCGGCACCGTCGGCGGTGGACCGCGACCGGTCTGGTGCTCGGTGTGCCGGCCGTCCTGGTGCCGTATCTGCTGTTCGCGCAGGAGGACTCGCAGGCGGCGACGGTCGAGCACGACGCCTTCTACCGGCTGGTGTCGGTGCGCAGCGGCAAGGTGCTGGACGTCAACGGGTACTCCACGGCCGACGGCACCCGTATCCAGCAGTGGACCGATCAGAACACCTCCAACCAGCAGTGGAAGCTGAAGCCCGCCGGGGGCGGCTACTACGAGCTGGTGAACCGCAACAGCGGCAAGGTCCTGGGCATAGCCGGTGACTCGACCGCCAGGTCGGCCGCCGCCGAGCAGCAGACCGACAACTCCTCCACCTCCCAGGAGTGGCGGGTCGACGACGTGAGCGGTTCCGACGCCGTCACCCTCACGTCCCGCAGGAGCGGCCTGGTCCTGGACGTCTCCGGTGGCTCCACGGCCCAGGGGGCGGCGGTCATCCAGTATCCCGGCCGGGGCGGCACCAACCAGCAGTGGAAGCTGGTGAAGACCGCCGACAGCAAGGCGTCCGGGAGCGGCGGCACCCAGGCCGGCTCCGCCGCCGGACCGTACGCGTGGAAGAACGCCCAGGTGGTGGGCGGCGGTTACGTCACCGGTCTGGTGTTCAACCAGAAGGAGAAGGGCCTGCTGTACGCGCGCACCGACATGGGTGGCGCCTACCGCTGGGACACCGGGGCCGAGCAGTGGATCCCGTTGACCGACTGGGTCGGCGAGAAGGACTGGAACCTCCTGGGCATCGACTCCCTGGCCACCGACCCCACCGCCCCCGAGCGGCTCTACCTCGGCGCGGGCACCTACACCAACGACTGGGCCGGCAACGGCGCGATCCTGCGCTCCACCGACCGGGGCCGCACCTTCAAGCGCGCCGAACTCCCCTTCAAGCTGGGTGGCAACGAGGACGGCCGCGGGGCGGGCGAACGGCTCGTGATCGGCCCGTCGGACCACGGCACCCTGCTGCTGGGCACCCGCAGGAACGGCCTGTGGCGCAGCACCGACCACGGCGCGAACTGGAAGCAGGTCTCCTCGTTCCCGGTCAAGGACGGGGCGGGCAGCGGCGCCGGCATCTCCTTCGTGACGTACGGCCCGGCCGACAGCAGGACGGTCTACGTCGGTGTCGGCGACAAGTCCACCTCCCTGTACCGCTCCACCGACGGCGGCGGCACCTGGCAGGCGGTTCCCGGGCAGCCCGCCGGCCAGCTGCCGCAGCACGGCGTGATCTCCGGTGACGGCTCGCTGTACGTGACGTACACCGACGCCCTCGGCCCCAACGGTGTGACGGGGGGCTCGGTGTGGAAGTACGCGCCGGCTCGCGGGACGTGGAAGAACATCTCCCCGTCCCAGGGCGGTTACGGGTTCTCCGGTCTGGCCGTCGACCCGCGCAAGCCGTCCACGGTGATGGTCACCACCCTCGACCGCTGGTGGCCGGAGGACGAGGTGTACCGGTCCACCGACGGCGGTACGTCCTGGAAGGCGCTGGCCGACAAGTCGAAGCGGGACGCCTCCGCCGCCCCCTACCTCGGTACCGGCGTCGGGCACTGGATGACCGCCCTGGCCATCGACCCCTTCGACTCCGGGCATGTGCTGTACGGCACCGGCAACGGCATCTGGCGCAGCAAGGACGTCACCGCCGCCGACAGCGGCCGTACCAGCAACTGGACCATCGGGGCACGCGGCATCGAGGAGACCGCACTGGCGGACGCCATCGCCCCGCCGGGCGGCGCCACCGTCATCACCTCCATGGGTGACCAGGGCGGATTCCGTCACGACGACCTGACCGAGGTGCCCGCCGGGCGGCTGACCAACCCGGGGATCCTGCACAGCTCCGACATCGACTTCGCCGAGGCCGAGCCGTCGATGATGGTCCGGGTCGGCAAGGGTGGTGAGCAGGACGGCGGTTACTCCACCGACGGCGGCCGGACCTGGCGCGGCTTCAAGGCGGAGCCTGTGAGCGGCGCCGCCGGAGGCCACATCGCGCTCGCCGCGGACGGCTCCACCATGGTGTGGACCGAGGCCGGTGAGGCCCCGTACCGCTCGACGGACAAGGGAGCGAGCTGGTCACGGGTCGGTGGTCTGGGCAGTGGTGCCGTGGTGGTCGCCGACCGTTCCTCGGCCAAAACCTTCTACTCGCTGTCCGGTGGGACGCTCCATGCCGCCACCGACGGCGGCGCGACCTTCCGTGCGCGGGCCGGCAACCTGCCCGACGGCCGGCTCTTGGCCGTCCCCGGCATCGCCGGAGACCTGTGGATAGCCGCCGGCGACAAGGGGCTGCTGCATTCCACCGACGGCGGCCGCACGTTCGCCACGCTGAAATCCGTGCAGTCCGCCTCCGCCCTCGGCTTCGGCAAGGCCGCGCCCGGCGTTGGCTACCAGGCGCTGTACCTGATCGGGACCGTCAAGAACGTCACCGGAGTCTTCCGCTCCACCGACAAGGGCGCCACCTGGCTCCGCGTCAACGACGACGCCCATCAGTGGGGCAGCATCGGCGGCACCGGCGTCATCACCGGTGACCCCGACACCTTCGGCCGCGTCTACGTCGGCACCAACGGCCGCGGACTCCAGTACGGCACCCCGCTGTCCTGACGTACCGCCCCCGGACCCCCGGGGCAGGACAGCCGAGGACCCCTGCCGCCGCTCAGGTCGCGCGCGGCAGGGCGAACTCGCACCACACCGCCTTGCCGCCGCCGGGCGTGCGGCGGCTGCCCCAGTCGGAGGCGATGGATCCGATGATGGCGAGGCCCCGGCCGGACTCGTCGGCGGGGTCGGCTCTGCGGCGGCGGGGGAGGTGGTCGTTGCCGTCGGTGACTTCGACGATCAGGCGGCGGTCGGTGCGGCGCAGGCGCAGGCGCATCGGCGGGGTGCCGTGCTGGAGGGAGTTGGCGACGAGTTCGCTGGCGGCCAGGACGCCCAGGTCGTGGAGTTCCGGGGGGAAGCGCCAGCTGGTCAGGACGCCGGAGGCGAACGCCCGGGCGCGGGGGGCCGCTTCGACACCGCCGAGGAGCTCCAGGGCGGCGTTGCGGAAGAGTTCGCCGTCGGGGCCGACACGGGCGGGGTGCTGGAGGACGAGGACGGCCACGTCGTCGTCGTGGTCGGCGGTGACTCCGGTCGAGCGGACCAGGCGGTCGCAGACGACCTGCGGGGTGCCCGTGGCACCCGACAGGGTGCGCTCCAGGGCGGCGATGCCCTCGTCAAGGTCCTCGTTGCGCCGCTCCACGAGCCCGTCGGTGTAGAAGACGGCGGTGGCGCCGGGGCCGAGGGGGATCGAACCGGACGCGTGGGTCCAGCCGCCGGTGCCGAGCGGAGGGCCGGTCGGTTCGTCGGCGCGCAGGACCGTGCCGCTCTCGTCGCGGACGAGGATGGGGAGGTGGCCCGCGGAGGCGTAGACCAGGCGGCCCTCGTTGGGGTCGTGGACGGCGTAGGCGCAGGTGGCGATCTGGTTGGGGTCGATCTCGGTCGCGAGACCGTCCAGCAGCTGGAGCACCTCGTGCGGGGGCAGGTCGAGGCGGGCGTAGGCGCGGACGGCCGTGCGGAGCTGGCCCATGACGGCCGCCGCGCGCACGCCCCGGCCCATGACGTCGCCGATGACGAGGGCCGTGCGGCCGCCGCCGAGGGTGATGACGTCGTACCAGTCGCCGCCGACGGCGGTCTCGGTGCCGCCGGGGTGGTAGACGGCGGCGATGCGCAGGTCGTCGGGCTCCTCCAGTTCCTGGGGGAGGAGGGAGCGCTGGAGGGTGACGGCGGTCTCGCGCTGGCGGCGTTCACTGGCGCGGAGGCGTTCGGCGGCCTCGGCGTGGTCGGTGACGTCGGCGGCGAAGATCAGGACGCCGCCGTCGCTCTGTCCGGCTCCGCCGGGGACGGCGACGGGGGTGCAGGTGATCGTGTAGCTGCGGCCGCCGGGGGCCTTGCGGGACTTGACCGTGCGGGGCTTGGAGCTGCGCAGGACCTGGTCCAGGAGCGGGAGGAGGCCGAGGGCGTCCAGCTCCGGCAGGGCCTCGCGGGCCGGTTCGCCGAGCGGGCGGGCGCCGAAGGCCGCGGCATAGGCGTCGTTGACGTAGGCCGTGCGGTGGTCCGGGCCGTGGACGAGGGCGACGAGGGCCGGGATGCGGTCGAGGATCTCGCGGGTCGGGAGGTCGTCGACGGCGGGTACGGCGGGTGGGTCGTCCGGGGGGTCGTCGGTCTGCCGTTCGACGCGGGCCGCGGGCACGGAGCCGTCCCCCCGCCGGTCCGGGGTGACCGTGTGTTCGGTCCGCGCTGCGGCGCGGCGCTGCGTACCGGGGAGCCGGGCGCTCCAGCGCGTGAAGTTCACCGAATCCTTGCCTCGTGCCTCGTGTTGTCGTCTGTGGCCGGCTCCGGATCCGGCCGTGGCCCGGGGTTGCCCCGGGTGCGGCGGTGGGGGACGCCTGGTCGTGGGTACGTGTGGGCGAGGGGATGCCCCGCCCGGGATCATGGATCACGTCGCGGACCAGTCTGGCCGACCGGGCCGACATCCGTCAGACGTCGGCCCGGGTGGTGGAGTTCCTGGATCCGGTCAGGACGACCCCTTCGGGTCCTCCGGGGGCCTTCCACCGGCCGCGAGTTCGAACTCCGCACGGGGGTGTTCGAGTGAGCCGAGCGAGACGATCTCCCGTTTGAAGAGGCCGGAGAGGGTCCATTCGGCGAGGACGCGGGCCTTGCGGTTGAAGGTCGGCACCCGGCTCAGGTGGTAGACGCGGTGCATGAACCAGGCGGGGTAGCCCTTGAGCTTCCGCCCGTAGACGTGTGCGACGCCCTTGTGCAGGCCCAGGGAGGCGACCGAGCCCACGTACTTGTGGGCGTACTTCTCCAGGGGCTGGCCGCGCAGCGAGCGGGTGATGTTGTCGCCGAGGGTGCGGGCCTGGCGTACGGCGTGCTGGGCGTTGGGGGCGGTCTCCTTGCCGGGTTCGGCGGTGACGTCGGGGACGGCGGCCGCGTCGCCCGCGGCCCAGGCGTGCGCGACGCCCTCCACGGTCAGCTCGGCGGTGCACTTCAGCCGGCCCCGCTCGTTCAGCGGGAGGTCGGTGGCGGCCAGGACCGGGTGCGGCTTCACGCCGGCCGTCCAGACGACCGTACGGGTCGGGAAGCGGGCGCCGTCGCTGAGGACGGCGACCCGGTCGGCGCACGACTCCAGGCGGGTGTGCAGGCGTACGTCGATGTTGCGGCGGCGCAGTTCGGTGACCGTGTAGCGGCCCATCTCCTCGCCGACCTCCGGGAGGATACGGTCGGAGGCCTCCACGAGGATCCACTTCATGTCCTCGGGCTTCACGTTGTGGTAGTACCGCGCGGTGTAGCGGGCCATGTCCTCCAGCTCGCCGAGGGCCTCCACGCCGGCGTAGCCGCCGCCCACGAAGACGAAGGTCAGGGCGGCGTCGCGGATCGCGGGGTCGCGGGTGGAGGAGGCGATGTCCATCTGTTCGATGACGTGGTTGCGCAGGCCGATGGCCTCTTCGACGGTCTTGAAGCCGATGGCGTAGTCCGCGAGCCCGGGGACGGGCAGGGTGCGCGAGACGGAGCCGGGGGCGAGGACGAGTTCGTCGTACGCCAGCTGCTCGGCCTCCGTGCCCTCCTCCTCGGTGGCGAGGGTGTCGAGGGTCGCGATGCGTTTGGCGTGGTTGATCGCGGTGGCCTCGCCGATGACGACCTTGCACCGGTCCAGGACGCGGCGCAGCGGCACGACGACATGGCGGGGCGAGATGGAGCCCGCCGCCGCCTCCGGAAGGAAGGGTTGATACGTCATATAAGGGTCGGGGGACACGACGACGATCTCGACGTCGCCGCGTCCGAGTTCCGGTTTCAGCTGTCGCTGCAGACGCAGCGCTGTGTACAGCCCGACGTATCCGCCGCCGACGATGAGAATGCGCATCGGTTCCTTCACCATCCCATGACGCACCTTGCTCGCTGGTTTGTCCACAGGCCCGGCAATTTGTGTGACCGGTCTCCACAACCGCGCGGGGATGGCCGATTCGCCGATGCGTGCGGCAGATGCGCAGGTCAAGTGATGTGAGACGGGTGGCAGGCGGGGGCATAAAACGGACGTATACGGCCCGTACTCCGATCGGGGGGCGCTCCGTGCGGAACGTGCCCCTTCTGAATTGACTCCCTCTCAACTATGTTCGTGTGTCGACGGGGTGTAGGGGGGATGCGTTCAAGAGGTTCGGTCGGGTCCGGGGTCGAGTTCGTGGATCTCGGGTTCGGGTCCGCTTTCCGGGCGGTCCGCGACGGGCGGGCCTGCGCGGGGACCGGGTTGCCGACGAAGGAAATCGGTGACCACCGAGGACCTTGGACGCTCGTTCCGCCGCTCCGGCTTCCGATGACGGGGAGAGTCTCCGGGGGGAGACGTCATTACCGGGGGAACACGTATGCATATTCAGGAGTCCCATTGGTCGTCCGCCTCCACCATCGCACCCGGTGGTGCGATCGGCTCGGCGGGCGGCAACGGACGCGGTGACGGAGTGAGGTCCACTCCGCTCCGCGTGGACGCACAGCGCAACCTCGAGCACGTGCTGCGCGCGGCGCGCGAGGTGTTCGGCGAGCTGGGGTACGGCGCGCCGATGGAGGACGTGGCCCGCCGCGCGCGGGTCGGTGTCGGCACGGTGTACCGGCGCTTCCCGAGCAAGGACGTCCTGGTCCGCCGGATAGCCGAGGAGGAGACGTCTCGGCTCACCGAACAGGCCAGGGTGGCGCTCGGGCAGGAGGAGGACCCGTGGCAGGCGCTGTCGCGGTTCCTGCGGACGTCCGTGGCCTCCGGCGCCGGGCGGCTGCTGCCGCCGCAGGTGCTGCGGGTCGGGGTCGCCGAGGACGGGTCCGACGACATCGGCGGGATCCTCGCCGACGAGGCGCGGGTGCCGCAGCAGCGGGCGCAGCCGACGACCGAGCTCCGGCTGGTCCCGGCGGATCCGGGTGCGGGCGGTGCCGTGGGCGCCGCCGGTCCCGGTGGGCTCGCGGACGATGCCGGGGCTTCGGCGCTGCTCGAGGTCGTGGGGCAGTTGGTGGAGCGGGCCCGGGGCGCCGGTGAGCTGCGCGAGGACGTGACCGTGGCGGATGTGCTGTTGGTGATCGCCACGGGTGCGCCGGCGCTGCCGGACGCGGCGCAGCAGGCTGCCGCGTCGGCTCGACTGCTCGACATTCTGCTGGAAGGGCTGCGGTCCCGGCCGTCGTGATCGTGGCCGGGTGACGTTGCTCCTCAGGGGCGGTCCGGGGTGGTTTCTCCACCCCGCACCGCCCCTGCCTGTTTCGCCGTCCGTTCCCCTGTCCGTTCCCCTGTCTGTTCGGCTGCACCTTCGGCCTCGCCGCGCAGAGGTTTCGGGGCGTGGGTTACTCATATGGGTGAATGGTCGTACCGGGGTCTGGGAAGCCCCCTCGGACGAGTGGTATGCCCGTAGTCCCAGGGACTGAACAAAAGCCAATATGGCACTCTGCCCTGGTGTTGGGGACTGGGTCGGCCGGCGGCGGGGGCTTCCGCGATGGGCGTTGACGGGCGGGACGAGCCGAAGTCGGAGACGGCGGCCGAGGCGGAGGCGGAGCCTCAGGTGCCCGCGCAAGGGGGGCGCGGGGTTCCGGCGCCGTGGGACCGGCTGGACTCCGGGGTGCTGCCACCGCGGGCGCCCGCCGACGCCGACCTGATCGACTGGATGCGGTCGGGGGACGACTCGGCGTACGAGGAGCTGTACCGGCGCCACGCGCAGGCCGTACGCAGGTACGCGCGCACCTGTTGCCGGGACACCCATACCGCCGACGACCTGACGGCCGAGGTCTTCGCCCGGATGCTGCAGGCGGTCAGGGGCGGCTCCGGACCGGAGCACGCCGTACGGGCCTATCTGCTGACCTCCGTGCGACGGGTCGCCGCGACGTGGACGAGTAGCGCCGGGCGGGAGCAGCTGGTCGACGACTTCGCGGTGTTCGCGGCGCAGGCCTCGCGCGGGGCCGACGCGTCGGACACGGACACGCTCGACCTCGGCGCGGACGTGCGGGCGATGCACGAGGCCGAGCAGTCGATGGCGATGCGGGCGTTCCGTTCGCTGCCGGAGCGGTGGCAGGCCGTGCTGTGGCACACCGAGGTCGAGGACGAGTCGCCGAGCGAGGTCGCCACGCTCTTCGGGCTCGACGCCAACGGGACCCGGGTGCTGGCCAGCCGGGCACGCGAGGGGCTCAAGCAGGCGTATCTGCAGGCCCATGTGAGCGCCACGCTCTCCGGCGACCCCGGCGAGTGCGGGCGCTACGCCGACCGGCTCGGAGCCTACGCCCGGGGCGGCCTGCGGACGCGGGCCGAGCGGGGTCTGCGCGCGCATCTGGCGGAGTGCGCCGCGTGCCGGCTGGCCGCCGGGCAGATCAAGGACGTCGCGAGCGGGATCCCGGCAGTCGTACCGGTCGCGGTCATCGGCTGGTTCGGCGCCGCCGGCTACGCGAAGGTCGCCGCGCTCGTCGCCGGGGGCGCGGGGGCCGGGGCGGTCGGGGCGGTCGGGGCGGCCGGTGCCGCCGGCCCGGCGGGTGCGGGCGGCGGGGCCGCCGCGGAGGGTGCGGGCGGCGGGGCCGCCGCGGAGGGGCTCGGCGCGACCGCGAAGGCCGGGATCGCGGTGAGTGTGGCCGGGATGGTCGCCGCGGCGGTGGCGCTCGCGCTGACGGGCGACGACGTGCGGCCCGAGGAGCCGCTGGCCAGGCCGTCCGCCTCCCGGCCGGTCGAGGTCGCGCCGGAGCCGGAGCCGTCGACACCGCGGGACGGGCCCGCGCGGGGCGCGCCCGCGGTGGTGGTGCCGATGTCCAGGCCGTTGCCGGCACCGAAGCCGTCGCCCTCGCCTTCGCCTTCGCCGTCACGGGCCGTGCCCCCGGCACCGACCACGCAGCGGACGCCCCCTCCCACGCCGGACCCGACCCCGACTCCCGCGCCCCCGAAGCCGTCCCCCACACCGACCCCGACGCCCCCTCCCCCGGCTCCGCCCGCCGTCTACCCGTGGAACGAGCTGCGGTACGGCATCCTCGGCGACGGCACCGAGCCGGAGATGCGGCTCGAGGAGAGCAGCTGGGTCTGGCAGCGGTACGGGATGTCGATCGCCGGGAAACGGTACGGCGACGGGGTGACCGTGCACGGCCGCTCCTCCGTGACCATCGATCTCAACCGCCGCTGCGCCGCGTACGACGCGTTCGCCGGCGTCGACGATCTGACGCACGGCCTCGGCGAGGTCCGCTTCTCGGTCTACGGAGACGGGGTCCGGCTGTGGCGGTCCGGGCCGGTGCGGGGCGGGGGGCCGGCGGTCCCGGTGCATGTGGATCTCGGCGGGCGGGAGACGGTACGGCTGGTGGTGGAACCGCACGGCCCCTACGAGCTGCCGGTGCCGGCGGACTGGGCGCAGTCGCGGTTCAGCTGCGGGTGAGCGGTCGGTGGTCCGCCGGGGAGCGGGGGCGGCCGGGGGTCAGGGGCGGGGGTCCGTCCGGCATGAGGGTGGGAGGGGGGGTGGGGGTGCCCTGGTCGTCGGCTGTGCCGGGCAGGTTTTTCTCGCCCCCGCCGCCCCTACCCGTCCCATCCTCCAGGGGCGCTGCCCCTTCGACCCCGGGCACTGCGCTCCGCGGGGTGGGTGGGGTGGGAGGGGTGCTGACGGACGTTCGTAGGTGCGGGCGCGTCGGGGCATGTCGCGCAGTTCCCCGCGCCCCTGGGTAGGCGGGGGCCGGACCGCGCTCGTACGTGCCGGAGCGTCGTGGTCTGTCGCGCAGTTCCCCGCGCCCCTGGGTGGGACGGGCCGGACCGCGCTCGTACGTGCCGGAGCGTCGTGGTCCCCCTAGGAGGTCATGCCTGTCTCGCTGTCGCCCCCGTGCCCAGGGCGCCTCTTTGGGGGGTGATGCCGGCCGGTACCGCGCGTTGTCTGGCGGGGGTGCCCGTCCAGCAGGTGCCTCTGCGGGAGAGGAGGCGGCGCAGCCAGAGTTCGAGGGCGACCAGGTCGGCCAGGCCGTCGAGGGGGAGGGGTTCGCCCTCGGCGGCGGCGCGGAGGGCCTTGCGGACGACTCGGGCTTCGACGAGGCCCGCCTGGGCGAGCAGGGGCGTGTCGAAGAGGGTGATCAGGGTGTCGGCGGCCACGCGCAGGCCGGTGCGGGCGGCGGCGTGCGAGGTGGCGTGGGAGGGGGCGCCCCAGCCGGGCGGGAGGTCGGTGACGCCGGCGCCCTCCAGGACCGTACGGAGGATCGCGGCGCGGGCGCCCGGCTGGACGCGCAGGGCCTCGGGGAGGGTGCGGCAGGCGCGGACGACCTGGTTGTCGAGGAAGGGGGTGTGGAGGCGCTGCGAGCGGATCTCCGCCGCCTGTTCGAGGATGCGGACGTCCGCCGCGTGCCGGGCCAGGGCCGCGCGGGCGCGGACGTCGCCGGGGCGCTGGCCGGGGCCGACGGTGGAGCGGCCCGTCGTCGCACCCAGACGAATCGATACTTCTGCCAGGGCCTCGCCCGTGAGCCAGCGGGCGGCGGGGCCGGGTCTGGCCCAGGTGAGCGCGGCCAGGGAGGCGCCCACCGCGCCCCCGGGCTCCTCGAAGCGGCGCTGCATCAGGCGGTCGGCGAGGACCTCGACGCCGACGCGGTACGGGGTGCGGGCCAGCTTCCGCGCCGCGCTGTACACGCGCGCGGGGACCATCACCGAGCCGTCGGCCTTGGCGAGGGCGGCGACCGGCCGGACGAGGTGGCGGCGTTTACGGTCCATCAGGAGGTCGGCGAGGCGGGCGGGGTGGGCGTCCAGGACCTGGCGGGCGCCGTAGCCGGTGAAGTGGTCCGCGCTGCCGGAGGCGAGGCGGGCGCGGTGGCGGGCGGCCGTCACCAGGGAGGGGCCGGGCTCGTCGGTCAGGGGGACTTCGAGGTCGGCGTAGGGAAGCATCTCCTCGCCGCCGGTGACGATGACATGGTGGAGGCGGGGGTTGGCGGCGAGCGTGCCCGCGCGTTCCAGCTCGGTCTCGCGGCCCGATGTGACCAGGTCGTTGAACGTGACGGCGAGGAGGCGTTCGCCGGCGCCCGTGCCGTGGCCGAGGACCGTGCCGGGGGCGCCGGGCAGACCGGCGGCGAGCAGGGCGAGGGTGCCGGAGGCGGGGCCGCCGGAGACGTCGGCGCCGATGCCGGGTACGGGCATGCCGCGGGCGGCGCGGCGCTCGGCGGGGCCCATGCCGGGGACCGGGCCGGGATCGACGTCGGGCACGTGCCGGGGGGCGGCGAGGCGGACCCGTACGGACTCCACGAGGGCGTCGCGGACGGCGTCCACCGCGCTGTCCGGGTCGGCGGCGGGCGCGGCGACGGCGAGGGAGGCGACCGGCTCGTAGCCGGCGATCTCTCGCGCCCCGGCGCGCAGGATCAGTGCGTGCCCCGGAGGAATGCGGCGCACGCCGTCGTACGGAGTGGAGTCCTGGAGGGCGTCCGGTACGTCGGGGGCGGCCAGCAGGGCCGCCAGGTGCCCGAAGTCGAGGTTGGCCTCGACGAGGTCGGCGAGGGGGAGGGCGGCGGTCGCGTACGCCGTGCCGCCCGCCCACGGGGTGTGGAAGACCGGACGGGCGCCCGCGAGGTCGCCGCAGACGGTCACCCGGCGGCCGACCTGGACGACGGCGGTGTAGCTGCCGGGCCAGGCGGTGAGGTGGCGCAGGGCGCCGCCCCGGGCCGCGAACAGGCCCACGCGCAGCTGCTCGTCGGAGGCTCCGCAGATGCCGAGCACGGCGATCCTCGTCTGGGCGTCGGCCGACACCACGCGCACCTCGTCGGGGCGCCAGTCGCCGACGGCCCACAGCGGGTCGGGGTCGCCCCACAGGAGGTGGGAGCCGACCGGGTGGACGGTCTCGCCGTCGAGTCCGGTCGCGCCGGCGGTACCGAAGGCGGGCGCGCCAGCGGCGGTACTGCTCCATCCCACCAACCACCGCATCGACGCCTCCACAGGCTGTGGACAACCGGTGCACCGTACGAACGGCACCCATGCTGCCACGAAGGAGGCGTACCGGAGGGCGTGTGGTCCGGCTTGCGCACCGGTGAGTGCGCCCCTGGGGAGCCCTGAACGCTCCCCCGTCGCCCCCTCAAGTCGCCTCGGACGAGGGGTGGTCGACAAAGGTGGACCCCGGGTCTACGACGTGAATGCGCCCCCGGTACGCTCCCCCAAAACACCTAACGCGCCCTCAACAGACGTGGTCGGAGCGGTATTCACCCTCGACGACCACCGTCGATTTTCGGCCAAATCGTCCCCGAAGGGCGAAGTCGGCGCACCCGCCGTACCACCCCCGATGACGACACAGCGTCAACGCACAGTCCGGGAGGCGGAGTTCGCCCCCCGGACCGGTCCGCCGCCCGCGGGGATGTAGGCGGCGGTGTCCCCCAGCCCACTGGATCCAGTACAGCGGGCCGACCCACGCACCACCATGGAACCGCTCCCCCGGTGGCCGGAGTAGAGCGCACGGGCAGGCGCACGGCCACACAGCGGGAGCACATCACCACCCTCCGTGCTGCGCCCGCACTTTCGTACGGACCACAATCCCGCCATCCGGATTTACGCCCCTTAACGCTTGGGATGCGGCGAACTACGCTGGGTTTACGAATGCCGCGTGCCTATGCCGCCGCGGCAGCCGTCTGTTCGAGGGGTGGCGCAATGTCCAGGGAGCAACGCGGGCCGAACGAAAAACTCGGCGCCGTTCTCGCCCTCGCGGGAATCAGCAACGCAGGACTCGCGCGTCGCGTCAACGACCTTGGCGCTCAACGCGGGCTGACACTTCGCTACGACAAGACCTCGGTGGCGCGGTGGGTCTCCAAGGGCATGGTCCCCCAGGGCGCCGCGCCGCACCTCATCGCGGCCGCGATCGGGCAGAAGCTCGGCCGTCCGGTGCCGCTCCACGAGATCGGACTGGCGGACGCGGATCCCGCTCCCGAGGTGGGCCTCGCCTTCCCCCGTGACGTCGGACAGGCGGTGCGCGCGGCCACGGAGCTGTACCGCCTCGACCTCGCCGGCCGCCGCGCGGGCACCGGCGGCATCTGGCAGTCCCTCGCCGGATCGTTCGCGGTCAGCGCGTACGCCACACCCGCCTCACGCTGGCTGATAACCCCGGCCGACAGTTCGGTGGCGCGCGAGGCGGGCTCCGCGGAGGGCTCCGGGTCGCCGCTGAAAGTCGGCCACAGCGATGTGCAGAAACTGCGCGAGGCCGCCGAGGACGCCAGGCGCTGGGACTCCAAGTACGGGGGCGGCGACTGGCGTTCGTCCATGGTGCCGGAGTGCCTGCGGGTCGAGGCCGCGCCGCTGCTGCTCGGCTCCTACTCCGACGAGGTGGGCCGCGCGCTGTTCGGAGCGTCCGCGGAACTCACCCGCCTCGCCGGCTGGATGGCCTTTGACACGGGTCAGCAGGAGGCCGCGCAGCGGTACTACATCCAGGCGCTGCGGCTCGCGCGGGCCGCCGCCGACGTGCCGCTCGGCGGGTACGTGCTCGCCACGATGTCCCTGCAGGCGACCTACCGCGGCTTCGGCGACGAGGGCGTCGACCTCGCCCAGGCCGCGCTCGAACGCAACCGTGGGCTGGCCACCGCGCGCACGATGAGCTTCTTCCGGCTCGTCGAGGCGAGGGCGCACGCGCGGGCGAGCGACGCGGTGGCCGCCGGTGCGGCCCTCAAGGCCGCCGAGGGCTGGCTGGAGCGGGCCCGCGACGGCGACAACGACCCCACCTGGCTGGGCTTCTACGGCTACGACCGGTTCGCCGCGGACGCGGCCGAGTGCTACCGGGACCTCAAGGCGCCACGTCAGGTGCGCCGGTTCACGGAGCAGGCGCTGTCGCGGCCGACGGAGGAGTTCGTACGCTCGCACGGGCTGCGGCTCGTCGTGTCGGCGGTCGCCGAGCTGGAGTCCGGCAACCTGGACGCGGCATGCGAGCAGGGGGTACGGGCGGTGGAGGTCGCGGGGCGCATCTCCTCGGCGCGCACCACCGAGTACGTGAAGGATCTGCTGCACCGGCTGGAGCCGTACGGGGACGAGCCGCGGGTGATCGAGCTGCGGGAGAGGGCGCGGCCCTTGCTGATGACACCGGCGTGAGCGCTCCGCCCACCTCGGGGCGCCCGGGTCGAGAACGTGACCAGCGCCATGAAGACGGCTTCCGGGTTTGAGGGCATTGTCAGTGGTGCAGTGCACTATCGGAGTCGGGAGGTGGGGCGCGTGCGGAGGCAGGGCGCGTACGACTGCGATGTGCTCGTGGTCGGCGGCGGGATCGTCGGGCTGTCGACGGCGTACGCGATCACGCGGGCCGCGCCGGGCACGCGGGTCACCGTGCTGGAGAAGGAGCCGGGCCCGGCCCGGCATCAGACCGGGCGGAACAGCGGCGTCATCCACAGCGGGATCTACTACCGGCCCGACTCCCTGAAAGCGCGGTACGCCGTCAGGGGCGCCGCCGAGATGGTCAAGTTCTGCGCCGAGTACGGCATCGACCACGCCGTCACCGGAAAGCTGATCGTCGCCACCGAGAAGTCGGAGCTGCCCCGGCTGCACGCCCTCGTACAGCGCGGCCGGGAGAACGGAATCCCGGTGCGGGAGCTGGGCGCCGCCCAGATCGCCGAGTACGAGCCGGAGGTGCGCGGCCTCGCGGCCATACACGTCGGCACCACCGGGATCTGCGACTACGTGGAGGTCGCCCGGCAGTTCGCGCGGGCGTCCGGCGCCGAGATCCGGTACGGCGCCGAGGTCGAGCGGATCGACCGGCGGGCCTCGCTGGGGGTCGCCGTCCGGATCCGGGGCGGCGATGTCGTACGGGGCCGGGTGCTGGTGAACTGCGCCGGGCTGCACTGCGACGAGGTGGCCCGGATGACCGGGGACGACCCCGGGATGCGGATCGTGCCGTTCCGGGGCGAGTACTTCGAGCTGGCGCGGCCCGAGCTGGTCCGTGGACTCGTGTATCCGGTGCCCGATCCGGCGTTCCCGTTCCTCGGGGTGCATCTGACCCGGGGGATCGACGGAGGCGTCCACGTCGGACCCAACGCGGTGCCGGCGCTGGCCCGCGAGGGGTACGCGTGGGGGACCGTACGGATGCGTGAGCTGGGGGCGACGCTGGCGTGGCCCGGCTCCTGGCGGATAGCCCGGCGGCACTGGCGGTACGGGGCGGGGGAGCTTCGGCGCTCGGTGTCGAAGAGGGCGTTCACCGGGGCGGTGCGGCGGTTGTTGCCCGCGGTCTCGGAGCGGGACCTCGTGCCCACGGCCGCGGGGGTGCGGGCCCAGGCCGTGCTCCGGGACGGGACGCTCGTGGACGACTTCATGATCCGGGAGGGAGCGCGGGCCGTGCACGTGCTGAACGCGCCCTCGCCCGCGGCGACCGCGTCCCTGCCGATCGGCCGGGAGGTCGGGAGGAGAGCCCTGGCGGCACTGGCCGAGGTCTGAGGGGTTCCCCCCGGGGACCGGGCCCCGTGGTGGGGTCCGCCGGGACCGCGCCCCGTGGTGGCGTTCCGCCGCCCGGGAGGCCCGCCCCAAGGGGTGGGGGAGGCCGGGGCGCTTCGGGGCGCCGTAAAATCGTCTCACTGTGTCTGACTCCGCCGATGCCCCCGAGCCCCGCACCTCCGGTGCCTCCCTCCGGCACACCCGGGTCAAGGGTGAGCCGCGCTTTCCCGACGGCCCCAGGCCGGATCCCGCCGGGTCGCACTTCGAGCGGCGGATCAGGAGTTTCCAGCCGCGGCGCAGTCGGGTGACGGCCGGGCAGGCGGACGCCCTGCAGCGGCTGTGGCCCCAGTGGGGGCTCGACATCGACGGTCGGGCGCTGGATCTCGTCGAGCTGTTCGGCGACGAGAAGCCCGTCGTGCTGGAGATCGGGTTCGGGATGGGCGAGGCGACCGCGCTGATGGCCGCCGCCGATCCGGAGACCAACGTGCTCGCGGTGGACGTGCACACACCGGGCCAGGGGAACCTGCTGAACCTCGCGGACCAGTACGGCCTCTCCCATGTCCGGGTCGCGAACGGCGACGCGATCATCCTGCTGCGGGAGATGCTCACGCCCGGCTCGCTGGCCGGACTCCGGGTGTACTTCCCCGACCCCTGGCCGAAGAAGCGGCACCACAAGCGGCGGCTGATCCAGCCGGAATTCCTCACGCTGGTCGCGTCACGGCTCGCGCCCGGGGCGCTCGTGCACTGCGCGACGGACTGGGAGCCCTACGCCGAGCAGATGCTGGACGTCCTGACCGCGCACCCCGACTTCGAGAACACCCGGGCCGACGGCGGCTTCGCGCCACGTCCCGACTTCCGGCCGCTGACCCGTTTCGAGGGGCAGGGACTGGACAAGGGTCATGTGGTGAACGATCTGCTCTTCCGTCGCGTACAGCAGCGTGAACAGCAGCAGGAGCGACAGCGGACGCGGAAGTCCGAACACCCCGAACAACCCCCCACCACAGGCGTCTGAAGGCTGGCGCCCAGCACTTGGCGGCCGGTTCGGCGGGCGCGGTCCGGCGGGCCGCACCACGCGCCGTCGCGGGCGGCGCCCCTCCCTCGTTAGGGTCAATGCAATGGCCACCAGTCCCCCCTACCCGACGCGTCCCCCCGGCTTCGCCGACGGCCACGCGTTCAGGCCCACGCGCTGGTGGCAGCGGAAAAGCGTCAGATACAGCGCGCTGACGGCGCTGCTCGCGGTCTCCGGACTCGTCATCCTCGCGCTCGTGCGCGAACAGACCGGCACGGAGGGCTTCCTCGTCGGGCTGGGGCTGGCCGTGCTGCCGGTGCCGTTGCTCATGACCGCGTTCCGGTGGCTGGACCGGGTGGAGCCGGGGCCCTGGCGGAACCTGGTGTTCGCGTTCGCCTGGGGGGCGTGCGCGGCGGCGCTGATAGCCATCGTGGCGAACAGCTTCGCGACGCGCTGGATAGCGACGGCCACCGCCGATCCCTCGCACGCGGACACCCTGGGTGCCACGGTCATAGCGCCCGTGGTCGAGGAGATCGCCAAGGCCGCGGCCGTCCTGCTCGTCTTCCTGTTCAGGAGGCGGGATTTCACCGGGATCGTGGACGGGGTGGTGATCGCGGGGTTCACCGCGACCGGCTTCGCGTTCACCGAGAACATCCTGTATCTGGGCACCGCCTTCGGGACGGACCAGCTCAGCGGCGGGAGCGGGCTGGCATCGGTCACCGCGGCCACCTTCTTCGTACGGGTGATCATGTCGCCGTTCGCGCATCCGCTGTTCACCGTGCTGACGGGCATCGGATTCGGGATCGCGGCGGTCTCCGCCGAGTGGCAGCGGGGGCGGCGCGTCCTCGTACCGCTGAGCGGGCTGCTGCTCGCCATGGGGATGCACTCGGTGTGGAACGGGTCGGCGACGTTCGGGGAGTACGGGTTCTTCGCGGTGTACGCGGGGTTCATGGTGCCGGCGTTCGGGTTGCTGACGTGGTGGGTGATCTGGGCCCGGCAGCGGGAGTTGCGGACCGTGCGGGAGGCCTTGCCGGCGTACGCGGCCGCGGGGTGGCTGACCCCGGCCGAGCCGTACGTCCTGGGGTCGATGCGGGCGCGGCGGGTGGCGCGGGAGTACGCGGCGCATCACTTCGGGAAGGCCGGGGCCCGGACGATCGCGGAGTACGAGTCGTACGCGACGCGGTTGGCGTTCCTGCGGCGTCGGGGGCTGCGGGGGTGGGCCGGCGGTGACTTCGCGCTGCGGGAGCGGGAGCTGCTGTTCGAGCTGTGGCGGCGGCGGGAGGTGGCCCGCCCGGCCATGGGGTACGCGGGCCGGGACGCCGGGCCCGGACACGGGTACGCCTACGGATACGGCGGATACGGCGGATACGGGCCCGCCCACCCACGGCCGGTGGCCCACGGGGTGGCCGCGTACCCGTCGTACAACCCGTACCGGACCTAGATGAATGAGTCCAAGGGGCTTTCGTCACGGTCAGTGGTCGTAGGCGATCAGTGACCGTTTGACCGGCTGCCCGGTGCGGTCGTTGTACCAG
>NZ_JBSFCF010000071.1:0-20612 GCF_053593335.1 Streptomyces sp. NPDC002324 | reverse complement strand
AGCTACCTCGCCGGCCTCCACCTCCGTGCCTCGATGATCTGGATCAACGACCTGCTGAAGGCAACTGGCTGATCACAACATCACACAGGCCCTAGAGCCGGCGGCGAGCGGCCACCGACGTGGGGCGAGCGGCGAGCGGGTCAGGAACGACGGTCGTCCGACCGGGCCGCCCGCTCCGCGTTGCGCTTCTTCAGGCGGGCGCCTTCCTTGCGGACCTCGGCCTGGGTGGCGCGCTCCTTCTTGAGCCACTCGGGGCTGTCCTGCCGGAGGGCCTCGATCTGCTCGGTGGTGAGGGCCTCGGTGACTCCGCCGCGGGCGAGCCCCGCGATGGAGACACCCAGCCGCTCGGCGACCACGGGGCGGGGGTGGGGGCCGTTGCGGCGCAGCTCCTCCAGCCAGGCGGGCGGGTTCGTCTGGAGCGCGGTCAGCTCGGCGCGGGTGACGACGCCCTCCTGGAACTCGGCGGGCGTGGCCTGGAGGTACACACCCAGCTTCTTCGCCGCGGTGGCGGGCTTCATGGTCTGGGTGGTCTGGTGCGACGTCATGGGTCAAGGGTATCGACCGTGTGCCCGACCTCCGACCACGGCCGGTGCCGGGGCGGGGTCCCCGCCCGTTAGCCTGGTCCCGTGACAGGCTCGGAAGCATCCCCTTCGTTCCGGCTCGCGTACGTCCCGGGAGTGACGCCCACCAAATGGGTGCGGATCTGGAACGAGCGGTTGCCCGACGTCCCCCTGACCCTTCTCCAGGTGTCCCCCGCCGAGGCGTTCGGCCTGCTGCGGGACGGCGGCGCGGACGCCGGGTTCGTACGGCTGCCGGTGGACCGTGACGACCTCAGCGCGATCCCTCTCTACGCCGAGACCACCGTCGTCGTGGTCCCCAAGGACCACGTCGTCGCGGCGGTCGACGAGGTGACCACCGGCGACCTGACGGACGAGGTCGTGCTGCACCCTCTCGACGACACCCTCGGCTGGGAGCGGCCGCCGGGAGAGCCGGCGTTCGAGCGTCCCGCCACCACGGCGGACGCGATCGAGCTGGTGGCGGCCGGGATCGGGCTGCTCGTCGTCCCCCAGTCGCTGGCCCGGCTCCACCACCGCAAGGACCTCACCTACCGCCCGGTGACGGACGCCCCCGAGTCCCGCGTCGCGCTGTCCTGGCCGCAGGACGCGACGACCGGCCTGGTCGAGGACTTCATCGGCATCGTCCGGGGCCGGACGGTCAACAGCTCACGGGGCCGCGCGAAGCCCCCGGAGGAGAAGAAGCCGCAGCAGAAGCCCAAGCGCACCGGCACGGGCACGGGCAAGCCGACCGCCCGTAACCCCCGGGGCGGCTCGTCCGGCGGCAGAGGCACCAAGAGCGGCGGCAGGCCCGGAAAGCCCCGCCGCCGCTCGTAGACGCCCTGGATGGACCCCGGGCCCGGATCAGGGACGCGGGGAACCTCGCGACCAGCCCCCGCGCACCCGCACCGGCACCCGCACCCGGCTCACAGAGCCGGGCCCGGGCCCACCCTCACCGCTCCTTGATCCGCAGGAATGTCACGGAGTTCGCCGGAAACGTGTAGCCGAACTTCTCCGCCACCCCGCCGAACGTGGACCTCACCGGCGCGACCGGGGTGGCCGTCTCCGTGTTCACCGCGTCCGGCGCGGCCGTCAGCGTGGTCACGTGAGCGGTGGAGCGCACCCGTGCACCCCCGAGGTCGATGGCCGTACGCGCCGCGGTCGGCTGTGCGTTGACGACCTTGACGATCAGTTCGCCGGTCTTCGCGTCACGGGTCACCACCTGCCGGAACGGCTCCGCCGGCTTGTCGTCGGTGAAGCTGCCCCACTCCTTGCCGTCGAGCAGCAGGGTCACCTGCCGCCCCCGCACCTCGACCTCGACGTCATACGTACGGCCCGTCTCGATCGTGCCCGGCTTGGAGATCAGCGAGGACTTGCCGCCGTCCACGGCCTGCTCGACGGCGCTGGTGGTGTTGTTCCAGCCGCCGAGGTTCCACCAGTAGTAGTTGCCGGTGTCCTTGACGCCGAAGGCGACGAGGAAGCCCTCCTTGCCCGCCTTCTTGGTGGCCTTCACCTTCAGGTCGTAGTCGTGCCAGGCGGTGTCCCCGGCCGAGACCATGGTGTTCTCGGCGGCCACGTCGGTCTGGGTGTACCGGCCGTCCTGGATGCTCCAGCTGCCCCCGCCGCTGTGGGTCCACCGCGAGGCGTCACCGCCGAAGTCGTCGGTGAACAGGGTCGCGCCGTCGGCCGAGGTCACCTTCACGTCGTCGTACGCCGCTGTCGTCGCCCAGGTCGACAGGCCCACGGCGCCGGTGATGGGGCCGGAGAGCGCCGGCGTGCCGGTGGCCGTCGACGGCACCACGCGGTCGCCGACGTTGTTCATGAACAGCTTCTGGGTCTCGTAGTTGGCGGAGTTCCAGGACGCGTGGTTGTTGAACCAGATCATGTCGGGGCTCCACTGCACGTAGTCCTCGTTGGCGAGGAGCGGTGCGTAGGAGGCGAGCTTCACGATGTCGGCGTTGCGCTCCAGGCCGGTCATGAACGCGGCCTCGGAGAGGGCGTTCTTGAAGGCGTTGCCCTGGGAGGCGTACTCGCCGAGGAAGACCTTCGGGCCGCCGCGGTCGTAGGAGTCGTAGCGGTCGTTGTTCTGGAGGAACCACTGCGGGCTGTTGTAGTAGTGCTCGTCGACCATGTCGACGTCCGCCTCGCGGTTCAGCTTCCACGCGGTGTCGAAGACGGTGCCCGTGTCGTCGGGGCCGGAGTTCGAGATCACCTTGATGTCGGGGTACTTCGCCGCGATGGCGGCCCGGAACTCGCTGAAGCGGGCGAAGTACTCGTTCGGCAGGTTCTCCTCGTTGCCGACGGCGAGGTGGGTGAGGTGGAAGGGCTCGGGGTGGCCCATCCGTGCCCGTTCGCCGCCCCACTGGCTGGTCACGGGGCCGTTGGCGAACTCGATGAGGTCGAGGGTGTCCTGGATGTGCCGCTGGAGCAGGGCCTCGTCCTCGGTGGCCCGGTTCTGGCCGCAGCCGGTGACCAGGGCGGGGACCACGGGCAGCGGCATCGCGCCGATGTCCTCGGAGAACTGGAAGTACTCGTAGTAGCCGAGTCCGTAACTCTGGTTGTAGCCCCAGAAGTTGGAGTTGGTGGCGCGCTGCTCGACGGGGCCGATGGTGTCCTTCCACTGGTACGCGCGCTTGCGCTCCCAGTTCGAGGCCGCGCTGTAGTCCTGCATGGAGCCGGTGTTGACGAGGCAGCCGCCGGGGAAGCGGACGAAGCCGGGCTTCAGTGCGGCGATCTTCTCGGCGAGATCCTCGCGCAGGCCGTTCTTGTGGCCCTTGTAGGTGTCGCGCGGGAAGAGGGAGACCTCGTCGAGGGCGGCGGCCCCGGCGGTGGCGACGGTCAGCCGGCCGGCGGAGCTGGTCCGCGTCGCCCTGAGACGGAGCTTGTACTTGGCCCAGCCGCCCTTGACCGTGACCTGGTCGGCCTCGGCGAGGGGGCCTTCGGCGTCCTGGAGGGTGACGGTCAGCGCCGTACGGCCCTCGGCGCGCGCCCACACAGAGAAGTCGTACCTCTCGCCCTCCTCGACGCGGACGCCGGTGTTGTAGCCGGCGTTGGTGACGGACGAATCGGCGCCCAGGGAGAGGTAGTTGCGGTTGCGCTCGTTGAGCCGGCCGGCGTCGTTCACGACCTGGGCGGTGCCGTCCACGGCCCAGGAGGTGAGAGGGGTGTAGGCGCGGTTGTCGGCGGTCGAGTACTCGAAGGACCGGTTCTGCACCAGTTCGGCGTAGAGACCGCCGTCGGCGGCCCGGTTGATGTCCTCGAAGAAGACGCCGTACATCGTGTCGTCGATCGTCGCGCCCTGGGCGGACGGGTCGACGGTGATCGCGTAGTCGGTGACGTCCTCGGCGTGCGCGGGCGCCGTGACGGAGGCGGCGGCCACCAGGAAGGCGGTGGCGGTCAGGCCGAGTCTCCAACGGGGGCGGGTGCTGCGTGACATGGATACTCCGCGGCTCGGGGTGGGGGCATGGAGTGGTTCGAAATATCAGACAATGATCAGCACATCGAACGGCAAGATAGGGAGGTCAACTGATCAGCGTCAACGGGTCGCACAGCACCGAAAGTGTCGGAAGGGCCGGAAGTGAAGGGACGGATGGGCGATTTCCTGCCAGTTCGCGATGCCCTGGCGTATCTCGCCGGAAGCTGGCGGGTCCGGCGATCCGTGCGGGACCTGACGAGCGGTGCGGAAGGGGAGTTCACCGGCAGGACCGTTTTCAGCCCGCTGAACGACGGCGGGCTGCTCCACCGCGAGACCGGTACTTTCGTGTGGCAGGGCGTCCCCCGTCCCGCCGAGCGCACGCTGCGCTTCCTGCCGAGCCCCGTCCCCGGCACGGCGGACGTCCGCTTCGCCGACGGCCGGCCTTTCCACGACCTGGACCTGACGTCCGGCCACTGGCACAACGGACCACCCGTGCGTCGCCGATCTCTACCGGGGCGCGTTCGAGGTCCACGACGAGGACCGCCGGCGGACGGTCTGGCGGGTCGGCGGCCCCGCGAAGCAGCAGCTCCTGGTCACCGATCTCACCCGCGAACGCACACCGTGAGAGGTACTCCTACCGCGCGGCGCCCAGGCGCAGGTTCCAGCGGCCCGCGTGGCCCGCGACCGTGACCGTCGACAGGGGACCGATGTCCATGTTCCAGTACGACGACGGCGGGGCCTTGAGCGCGTAGACCAGGGCGGCGCGCAGCACGGACGGCTCGGCCACCGCGACGATACGGCAGCCCTCGTCGGCCGGCCGGGTTTCGAGCCAGCCGCCGATGCGGGAGATGAAGGTGATCAGCGACTCCCCGCCGTGCGGCGTGGAACGCGGGTCGGCGAGCCAGGCGTCCACGGCCGAGGGCTCCCGCGCCATGGCCTCGCCGAGCGTGAAGCCGCGCCAGCGGCCCATGTCGCAGTCCCGCAGCGCGGGCTGGGCCAGCGGGGCGTAGCCGAGGGCATCCCCGGTGGCCCGGCTGCGTGGTGTCGGCGAGCAGTAGCGCAGCTCGGCCGCCGCCAGGGCACCAGCTCATGGGCGGCGCGCTGCACTTCGTCCCAGCCGGCCTGGTCCAGCGGCCGGTCGTCCTCGAAACGTTCCGCGAGCAGCGAGGAACAGCGCGCGGCGGCGACGAACGTGACCCGAAGTGGCATGCGGCGATGGTGGAACGGGAGACTGCGCAGGTCAAGAGGCGTTACTCAGGAGTTACCCGGGGTATTTCGCCGCACACCCCGAGCAGTCGTCACCGCATCCGGACCTCACTCGAGCACCAGCGCCATCCACCGGTCGGGCTGGGCGAGCGGCTCGAACCCGAGCTTCGCGTAGACACCGTGCGCGTCGTGCGTGGCGAGCAGGACGCGCCGCAGTCCGTACGGCAGCAGGTGGTCGCGCACGGCCGCGACCAGGGCGGTGCCCAGCCCCTTCCCGCGCACCGCGGGGTCGACGTACACATCGCAGAGCCACGCGAAGGTGGCCCGGTCGGTCACCACCCGCGCGTACGCGACCTGCTCCCCCGAACCCGTGTCGTACACCCCGAAGTTGAGGGATCCCCGCATCGCGCTGTCCTGCTTCTCGCGGGGGCGGCCGAGGGCCCAGTACGCGTCGGTGGACAGCCACCGGTGGACCCGTCCGACGTCGATACGGTCGGGGTCGTCGGACATCTCGTAGCCCTCGGGGAGGGCCGGCTCGTCGCTCATGGCTGGACGTTCGCAGGTCAGAGGCCCGCTGTCGAACCGTTTACGGCCGCCCTCAGCCGCCGCACCCCTTCCGTGATCTCCCCCGCCCCCGCGACACCCGCGAAGCTCAACCGCAGGTGTCCGGCCGGGGGTTCGGCGCTGAAATAGGGGCGTCCGGGGGTGACGGCGACGCCCGCACGGAGGGCCGCGGCGACCAGGGCGGGCTCGTCGGTGCCGTCGGGCAGGCGCAGCCACAGGTGGTAGCCGCCGGAGGGGATGTGGGGCAGGGCGAGTTCGGGCAGCCTCATCCGCAGCTCGGTGGTCAGCGTGTCCCGCCGGTTGCGCAACTCCCGGGAGACCGCCCGCAGATGGCGGGGCCAGGCCGGTGAGCCGACGAGTTCGAGGGCTGCCTCCTGGAGGGGGCGCGGGACGAAGAAGGTGTCGACGACCTGGATGGCGCGCAGCCGTTCCAAAACCGGCCCCCGGGCGGCCAGGGCGCCCACCCGGAAGCTGGGCGAGGTGGCCTTGGTCAGCGAGGAGACGTGCACGACCACGCCGTCGGGGTCGTCGGCCGCCAGTGGCTCGGGCAGGGGCCCGGCGTCCTCGTGCACCAGCCGGCGTACGAAGTCGTCCTCCACGACGAAGGCCCCCGCCTCCCGGGCGATCCGCAGCACCTCGCCCCTGCGGTCCACCGCGAGGGCGGCGCCGGTGGGGTTCTGGAAGAGCGGCTGGCAGACGAAGACCCGGGCGCCGGACGCCTTGAACGCGTCGGCGAGCAGGGCGGGTCTGACCCCGTCCGCGTCCACCGGCACCGGCACGGGCCTGAGTCCGGCCGCCCGCGCGATCGCCAGCATGCCCGGATAGGTGGGCGATTCGACGAGGACCGGCGCTCCGGGCGGGGCGAGGGCGCGCAGGGCGGTGGTCAGGGCGGACTGGCCGCCCGCCGCGACGATCACCTCGGCCGCGGTGATCGCTCCGCCGATGCTCCGAGCGAACCATTCCCGCAGCTCCGGCACACCCTCGACCGGCGGGCGGGCCCACACTCCGGGCCTGCGTCCCGCTCTCGACAGGGCGGCGCCCATGGCCTGCTCCGGCTGCAGGGACGGGTGCAGATAGCCGCTGTTGAACTCGATCACGCCGGGCGGCGGGGAGGCGAGGGAGACCAGCACGCCGGAGGCGTCCACCGTGCGGGGCGACGGCTCGGCGCTGCCGTCCGCGCTCAGCGCGACCTCCTGCCAGGAGGTGTCCCCCACGGTCGCCGCCCGGCCCTCGCGCGGCCACGCCCGGAAGGCCCCCGCCCCCGGCCGGGTCACCACGAGCCCCTCGGCGGCCAGGTGTGCCAGGGCCCGCGAGACGGTCACCGGGCTCACCCGGAAGCGCTCGACGAGCGCCCGGCTCGACGGCAGCTTTCCACCGGGCGAGTAGCGGTCAAGCTCCTTACGTAGCTGTTCCGCCAGTTCCGCACCACTGCTACGCTCTTGCATGAGAGTAGAGAGTAGCGCTATCGCCCAGGGTTCAGTAGCGGTGGACGGCAGTCCGGCACCCGGTGAGCCACAGCCGGGACCCACCGGTCCACGACCGGCGGCCCGCATCGCGACCCGGTCCGCCGCGACCGGCCCTCGCCCACGGACCGGCGGCACCCTCCAGGCCGCCCTCGGCGTCACCGCCTTCTCCCTCACCTTCCCGGCCACCGCCTGGGGCCTGGAGGGCTTCGGCCCCTGGTCCCTCGTGGCCGTGCGCAGCGTCCTCGCCGCCGTCATCGCGGGAAGCTGTCTTTTGGCTCTGCGGGTGCGGCCGCCCGCCCGCCGGCACTGGGCGGGGCTCGCGGTCGTGGCCGCCGGTGTCGTGCTGGGCTTCCCGCTGCTGACGACGCTCGCGCTGCGGACCTCCACCACCGCGCACGCCGCCGTGGTGGTCGGCCTGCTCCCGTTGACGACGGCCCTGCTCTCGGCGCTGCGCATGGGGACGCGCCCCTCCCGCACCTTCTGGACCGCCGCCCTCGCCGGGGCCGGCGCCGTCATCGCCTTCACCGTGACGCAGAGCGGCGGCGCGCTGACATCCGCCGACCTCTATCTCTTCGGCGCCCTGCTGGTCTGCGCGGCGGGCTACACCGAGGGCGGCCGGCTGGCCCGGGTGATGCCCGGCTGGCAGGTCATCGGCTGGGCCCTGGTGCTGTGTCTGCCACTGAGCGTGCCGGGCGCCCTGCTGGCCCTGTCCCACGAGCCGGTCCTGCTGACCGGGCACAGTGTGGCCGGGCTGGTGTGGGTGGCGGCCGGATCCCAGTTCCTGGGGCTGGTCGTCTGGTACCGGGGCATGGCGGCGATCGGCATACCGAAGGCCAGCCAGTTGCAGCTCGCGCAGCCGCTGCTCACACTGGTGTGGTCGGTGCTGCTCCTCGGTGAGCAGCTCAACCCGGCCGCGCCCCTGACGGCCGCCGCCGTGCTGGTCTGCATCGCGGTCACCCAGCGTTCCTCCGCCTGAGGGCGTCTGAGAGTCCGTCGCGCACACCGGTCCCACCGGCGCCGCCCGCAATAGACTGCGGTCACGGACAGCCACTCCCGTGCGAGACGAGGAGGCCCCCCGATGCAGGCAGCTGTAGGCGACACCCTGCTGGTGCACGGCAGGACCGTCGGGCACCACGACCGGACCGCCGAGGTCCTGGAGGTGCTCGGCCATGACGGGAACCCGCCCTACCGGGTCCGGTTCGAGGACGACGGGCACGAGGCACTGATGTCCCCGGGCCCGGACACGGTCGTCCGGCACCCCGGGGACCCGAGGTAGCGATCACACCCGTCCGCACGCGTCAGCGCGGTGGCTCCGCCGGCCGCTGGTAGTGGTCGGCGACCACGCGTGCCATCGCGCCGATCGTGTCGGTCTTGACCTCCCTGGCCGAGAAGAAGACGTGACCGCGTGCCTCCGGGACGTCACGGGCGAGGGCGAGGTGCTCGGACAGCTCGGCCGGATCCTGCCAGGCCGCGGGCTGCGCGGGGTCGCCCGCCTTGTACAGGGCCTCCCCGATGTACAGGCGTGTCCCGCTGTCCCGGGCGGTCTCCGCCCACCAGGGCAGCAGCTCGGCGTAGTCGGCCGGGGCGAAGCCGATGTTCCAGTACAGCTGTGGCACGACGTAGTCGATCCAGTTCTCCCGGACCCAGGTCCGTGTGTCCGCGTGCAGGTCGTCGTACGTCTGCACGCCGGCCCGGGTGTCCGAGCCCCGCTCGTCGGTCTCGGCGTTGCGCCACACCCCGAAGGGGCTGATCCCGAACTGGGTGCCGGGGCGGATGACCTTGATCTCCGCCGCCGTCTCCCGGACCAGCCGGTCGACGTTGTCGCGCCGCCAGGCGGCCCGGTTGGGGAAGCTCCCGCCGTACCGGTCGTACGCCTCGTCGTCGTCGAAAACCTGGCCGGCCACCGGGTACGGGTAGAAGTAGTCGTCGAAGTGCACGGCGTCGACCGGGTACTTCCGTACGGCGTCGAGCATGGCCGTGCGCACGAAGGCGCGGACGGCGGGGATGCCGGGGTTGTAGTGCAGCCTGCCGCCGTAGGGGACGACCCAGCTCGGGTTCCGGCGGGCCGGATGCGAGGCGACGAGACGGGTCGGGTCGGCGTGCAGGGCGATCCGGTAGGGGTTGAACCAGGCGTGCAGTTCCAGGCCCCGGGCGTGGGCCTCCTCGACCGCCGTGCCGAGCGGGTCCCAGCCGGGGTCCTTCCCCTGGGTACCGGTGAGGTACTGCGACCAGGGCTCGTGCGGGGAGGGCCAGAACGCGTCGGCGGTGGGGCGGACCTGGAACATCACCGTGTTGAGGCGGCGGGCCACGGCGGTGTCGAGGTGGGTGAGGAGTTCGGCGCGCTGTCGGCCGGCGGTCAGGCCGGGTGCGGAGGGCCAGTCCCGGCCCGCGACGGTCGCCAGCCACATCCCGCGCATCTCGCCCTCGGCCGCCCTGCGGCGGGGGCCGGACCCCCCGGCGATGGCGGTACCGGCAGCCGCGCCCCCGGCCGCCACGAGCGTCGCCGCCGCGGTCGCCCAGAACGCCCGTCGTGACATGCGTGGCTTCCGATGCATCGCCCACCTCCGCGTACCGCTTCCCGGGTGTCCGCACCGTCGCGGACCGGTCCCCGGCCAGCCTTCCATGGGACACCCGGAATACTGATCGGTAGCCGTCACGGGTAACGTGCGGGTGTGGCGCAGGACCGCACCGGAGGTATCTGCCAAGCACGTGGACCAGTGAAAGGGACGATGTGACGGACTTCCCGACGGCAGATCTCGCACGAGTCGGAGTCGTGGGCTGCGGCCAGATGGGAGCGGGCATCGCCGAGGTGTGCGCCCGCGCCGGACTGGACGTGAAGGTCGCCGAGACCAGCGGCGAGGCCCTGGAGATCGGTCGTACCCGGCTGTTCAACTCCCTGTCCAAGGCGGCCGAGCGCGGCAAGATCACCGAGGCGGATCGGGACGGGACGCAGGCGCGCCTCAGTTTCACCACCGACCTCGGCGAGTTCGCCGACCGTGACCTCGTCATCGAGGCGGTCGTGGAGAACGAGCAGGTGAAGACGGAGATCTTCCAGGTGCTCGACCAGGTGGTGACCCGCCCGGACGCGATCCTCGCCTCCAACACCTCCTCCATCCCGCTGGTGAAGCTCGCGGTCGCCACCTCGCGGCCCGACCACGTCATCGGTATCCACTTCTTCAACCCGGCCCCCGTGCAGAAGCTCGTCGAGCTGATCCCGGCGCTCACCACCTCCGAGGGCACCCTCAGCCGGGCGCAGCTGTTCGCCGAGAAGGTGCTCGGCAAGCACGCCGTGCGCGCCCAGGACCGCTCGGGCTTCGTCGTCAACGCGCTGCTCGTGCCGTATCTGCTCTCCGCGATCCGGATGTTCGAGTCGGGCATCGCGGGCCGTGAGGACATCGACAACGGCATGGAGCTGGGCTGCGCCCACCCGATGGGGCCGCTGAGGCTCTCCGACCTGATCGGCCTGGACACCATCGTCTCCATCGCCAACTCGATGTACGAGGAGTACAAGGAGCCGCTGTACGCCGCTCCCCCGCTGCTCCAGCGCATGGTGGACGCGGGCAGGCTCGGCCGGAAGTCGGGATCGGGCTTCTACTCGTACGCCTGACTACGGACGGTCAGTCATCTCGTCCCCGACGGGCCCGGCACCGGGAAAGGTGCCGGGCCCGTCGTATTCACACACCGTGTGCGCGGCGGACACGCATATGCCGTTCGCACACTCTCCCCACGCGCCCACCTGGCGAGTTGACTTCCGTTGCGCACGCAAGGGACGAGGACGACTACAGAAAGGAGCGGACTCGTGGCCATCGACCCCGAGCATCCCGTGCACCACGGCGAACTCGCAGAGTTACGCCGCCGCCTGGATGTGGCGCACACACGCGTCGAAGGAGGGCTGACCCTGCTGAGCCACCGCGCCGAACAGAGCGCCAAGGAACTGGACGACCTGAACACCCGGGTCGTCACCCTGGAGCACGCCCGCTGGCCCCTGCCCGCGGTGGCGGCCCTCACGGCACTGGGCGCCCTGGTGGTGTCCATCTGGCAGGCGCTGGGCCGCTAGGGCCTGGCGTCCTGCCCGAGACGCAGGTGGTGCAGCAGGAGCAGGGCGGCCGCCATGTTGGCGGCCGGGACCTCGCCGCGGGCGACCATGTCGGGAACGAGCTTGAGGGGAACCCATTCCCTGCGGTCCGACTCGAAGTCGTCCACCGGATGACCGACGTACGCGCCCTCGTCGGCCCAGTAGATGTGGTGCCGCGCGTCGGTGAGCCCGTTGGAGGGCTCGACGCTCATCAGGTGGCGCAGGGGTCCCGGCCGCCATCCGGTCTCCTCCTCCAGTTCGCGGGCGGCGGCCTCGGCCACGGCCTCGCCGTCCTCGACGACGCCCGCCGCGAGTTCCCACCCCCAGCTGTCGGTGATGAAGCGGTGCCGCCACAGCAGCAGCACCTCGTTGGCCTCGTTGATCACGGTGGCCACGGCCACGGGCCGCAGCCGTATCAGGAAGTGGTCCAGGCGCCGCCCGTCCGGCAACGCGACATCCGCGAGATTGACGCTGAACCAGCGGTTCGAGTACACAGTTTGTTCGCTCTGTTTCGCCCACTGCATGGTTCTGCCACCTTCCGCCGAGTAAGTGGCAATATCGCAGCAGGAGCTAAGTGACAGCAGGCGCACAGACGGGGCACGGCCGCGCCCCGCGCGCGGTGTCAGAGCGGTACGCGCAGTGCTCCGTCGATGAGTTCGGCGGCCTCCGAGGTCCCCGCGCAGCCGCTGCGCACAAGGTGTTCGCGCACCGCCCGCAGTCTGTCCCGCAGGCGCATGGACTCCATTCCCCGTGCTCGTTCGGCCATTTCCACGGCGGTGGCCACCGCCTTGTCCGCGTTGCCCTGCCGCAGCTCGATCTGGCTGAGCATCGCGAGCCGGTGCACCCGGCCCCGGTCGTGCGCCGGGGTGTCGACGGCCGCCGTCGCGTGCTCCGCCGCGGCCGTCAGCTCCCCGAGACTGAGCAGCGCCTCCGCCACCTGTACGTTCACCAGACCGGGTTGGACATAGCCGGTCTCATCCGGCTCGTGCCCGGGCCGGATGTGCTCGGCGGCCTGCTCGGCCCGCCGGATGCAGGACAGGGCGCTCGTACCGTCGCCCAGGTGCGCGTACGCCTTCGCCTGCATCGCGTAGAGGTCGGAGGAGAGCGCCGGGGTGATGTGCCGGCCCGCGGTCCGCAGCGCCGCCTCGGCGAAGGCGACGGCCTGCCGGTGCTCCCGCATGAACAGCGACTGGTTGACGAGGAGCGCGATGACATAGGCGCCGAGCCCCCGGTCCCCGCTGGCCTTCGCCAGCCGCAGCGCCTGGTGGAAGTACCGCTGGGCCAGCCCGTGGGCGTCGGAGTCGTACGCGCAGATCCCGGCGATCGCCACCAACCCCCCGGTGGCCCGGTGCAGTTGGCGCCCGGTGGCGTCGGTGTAGCTGCCCCGCAGCAGCGGCGCCGCCTCCGCGTTGAGGAACCCGACGATCCGGGTGCGCGTGGCGACACCCCCGGCCTTGCGGTACATCTGCTCGTAGTGCGTCCGGGCCGCACGCAGCATCTCGATGTCGGCCATGCTGACGCGGTGCCGTCCGCCGCGGGACACGTCGACGTCCTCCGGCGGGTTCTCCCACTCCCAGACCGGCATCACGGCGGGTGTGCCGGTGACGGCGGGGGCCCCGAGGACATGGGGGCGCTGCTGCTCGTCGGAGCGCCACAGGGCGGTGGCGCGCTCCACGAAACCGGAGAGGCCGGCGCCGTGCTGGGAGATCAGCTCGCCGGGCACGCCGAGCCCGATGTCGTCGAGGGTGACCGTCCGGTGCAGCCGCCCGGCGAGCACCTCGCAGATCAGGTCGGGCACCTGCCCTCGCGGCCGCTGCCCCTTCAACCACCGGGCCACGGCGGTGTGTTCATATCTCAGCGCGAGCCCCCGGGCCCGCCCCGCCTGGTTGACATGCGCGGCGAGACCGGCATGGGAGACACCGGCCTCGTCGAGGATCGCGTCGAGCAGGGTGTTGGGCTGCATGGAGGCCCTCCGGTGGCTCGGTGCCGGCGAATCGCAGCGTAGCGCCTCCCCTTTCACACGGGGTGTGAAGGGAATGCCCGGATTCGGGCTGTGTGCGCGCTGTCGCGGAGAGTTCCCGGCCGGTTGACTGAAATGCCTCGCAAGAGGCCGGCGGGGCCGCCGGCTCCCCCTCGTACAGTGCGGTGGCCCTGGCCGGGCGGGACGGGGGCGACTACGGAATGGGGGCGACCGGCGGGTTGTCGACTGCGGGTGCGTCGTGGCTGATCGCGCCCCGCGGCGGAGCCGCAGATCCGTGCAGCCCCGCGCCCCTGAGGATCACTGGGCGTTCGTTGCGTAGGAGCAGTATCGCGACGTCGTCCTTGGGCCTTCCTCCCGTGTGGCGCAGCAGTTGCCAGAACACGGCCCGCAGCACGGCCCGAGGGGAGATGGGCCGGCCACGTACGGCTTCCCTCAGCGTGGCCGCCAGGGGAAAGAAGCGGCCCTGGCTGTCCCTCGCGTCCTCCACGCCGTCCGTGTGCAGGAACAGGGCCTCGCCCGGCAGGAGCCGGCCGCAGGCGGTGACCGGGAGTTCGGCGGGCAGCGGGAAGAGCCCGAGCGGGGGCATGGGGTCGGCGCGGGCGACCGGTGTCGCCCGGCCGACGCCGAGCAGGTACGGCCAGGGATGACCGCAGTTCAGGGCACGGAGTGCGCCGTCCGGGGTGATCTCCAGGAGGAGGACGGTGACGAAGTCCTCGGTGTCCTCGGTGTCCCCGGTGTCCTCGATGCGGGCGCGGTCGCGGTCGCGCAGGTGCCGGGCGAGGGCGCGGTCGAGGCGGGCAAGGACCCCGGTGAGTTCGGCCTCGTCGTGGACGGCCTCGCGGAAGCAGCCCAGCACGGCGGCGACGGTGCCGACCGCGGCGATGCCGTGCCCCCGTACGTCGCCCATCACCACGCGGACGCCGTGCTCGGTGGCGATCACCTCGTACAGGTCGCCGCCGACCCTCGCGCCCCGGTCGGCGGGGAGCTGCGCGGCGGCGGTGGCCAGTCCGTCGATCCGCGCGGGCAGGGGCCTCAGCAGCACGCTCCGCGCGGCGCCCGCGGCCTCGCGTGCCTGCCGCACTTCCCGCAGCATCACCTGCCTGGCGTGCAGCAGCAGCCCGGTGCCGGCCGCGAGGCACACGGCACCACCGGCGATCCGGGCCCCGACACGGGCGGACCGCCGACCGAACAGCCCGCGTCCCCGGGACCATGTCCTACGAGGAAGCCCAGCCCTGACTCGAATCATGCCGTTGGCCCCCCATCAGGCCCGGACAGCGCGTAGGCCCCAGAGAGGCCGGTCCGATTCTGTCCACCAGCCGCCCCGTCAGGCGAGTCCGCCCGAGATTGTCACCCGAACGAGTGAGGTGACCCTCCGCGCCCCCGGACGGGTGGCCGAGCACTCGTCCAGGGGCGCGGGGAAGGCGTCCTAGCTCCGCAGCACCGCGCCGGTGCGCTCGCCCGCGAGGGCGACCGCCGCGTCCCGGGCCGCCGAGGCCTCGTCCACGGTCAGCGTCCGGTCCTCGGCACGGAACCGCAGCGCGTACGCCAGCGACTTCCGCCCGTCACCGAGCTGCTCCGCGTTCTCGTAGACGTCGAACAGCCGGATGCCCTCCAGCAGTTCGCCCGCCCCCTCGCGCAGCGCGGCCTCCACGTCGGCGTGCGGCACGAACGCGTCGACCACGAGGGCGACGTCCTGCGTGGCGACCGGGAACGAGGAGATGCGCGGCGCCTGCGGGGTGCTGTCCCCCACCTGCTCCAGGGCGTCCACGTCGATCTCCATCGCGGCGGTACGGGCCGGCAGCCCGAGCGCCTTGAGCACCCGCGGATGCAGCTCACCGGCGTGACCGACGACCCGCTCGACGCCGTCCGCCACGATCACGAACTCGGCGCACCGGCCCGGGTGCCAGGGACCGTACTGGCCCTTGCGGACGATCAGTTCGGCACCGGCCTCGCGGGCGACGGCGCGGCCCGCCTCGACGGTGTCGGCCCAGTCGGCCGGACGGCCCCGGCCCCACCAGCCGGCCTGCTCACGGGCCCCGGCGACGACGACGGCGACGTGGCGCGGCTGCTCGGGCAGCGCGGCGTTCAGCGACGCGATCTCCTCGTCGGTGGGCCGGCGGTCGACCGGCAGCGCGACGGCGACGCGCTGCTCGGCACGCGGGAGGAACACCAGCCCGGTCTCGAACAGGGCCAGGTCGTGCGTGCCCCGGCCGTCGTTGCGCCGCAGCGCGCCCAGCAGACCCGGCAGCAGCGACGTGCGGAGCGCGGGCTCCTCGTCGTTGAGCGGGTTGGTCAGCCTGACGACACGGCGGGCCGGGTCGTCGGCGTCCAGGCCGAGCTGGTCGAAGACCTGCTCGCCGATGAACGGGTAGTTCGGCGCCTCGACGTACCCGGCGCCGGCCAGCGCGCGGCCGACGCGGCGGTGCAGCCGCTGACGGTGGGTCAGGCCCCGGCCCGAGGGCGGCTTGGGGAGGGTGGAGGGCAGGTTCTCGTAGCCCTCCAGGCGGATGACCTCCTCGGCGAGGTCGTTGACCTCGGTGAGGTCGGGCCGCCAGGACGGCACGGTGACGATCAGGTCGTCCTGGCCGTAGACGTCGCAGCCGACCTCCTGGAGGCGGCGTACGACGATCTCGCGGCCGTACTCGACGCCCGCGACCCGGTCCGGGTGGTCCGCCGGCATGCTGATCGTGTGCGGCGCGGACGGGGCGATCACCTCGGTGACGCCCGCGTCGGCGGTGCCGCCCGCGAGGAGCACGAGCAGGTCGACGGTGCGCTGGGCGGCGGCCGCCGCGGCCAGCGGGTCGACGCCGCGCTCGAAACGGCGGGACGCCTCCGACGACAGCTTGTGCCGGCGGGCCGTGCGCGCGATGGCGACCTGGTCGAAGTGGGCGGCTTCGATGACGACGTCGCTGGAGGCGTTCTCCAGATCGTCGTGGTCGGCGATCTCGGTGTCGGCGCCGCCCATGACCCCGGCGAGGCCGATGGGGCCGCGCTCGTCGGTGATCACCAGGTCCTCGGCGTGCAGGGTGCGCGTGGTGCCGTCCAGGGTGACGATCTTCTCGCCCTCCTCGGCCCGGCGCACACCGATCGTGCCCTGGACGAGGGAGCGGTCGTAGGCGTGCAGCGGCTGGCCCAGCTCCATCATCACGTAGTTGGTGATGTCGACGGCGAGCGAGATCGGGCGCATGCCGACCTTCTGCAGCCGGCGCTTGAGCCAGATCGGGGAGCGCGCCTCGGGGTCGAGACCGGTGACGGTGCGGGCGGTGAAGCGGTCGCAGCCGAGCGGGTCGGAGACCTGGACGGGGTGCCCGAACGCGTTCGGGCCGGGGACGTCGAGGAGCGCCGGGTCGCGCAGCGGCAGGCCGTAGGCGATGGCGGTCTCGCGGGCGACGCCCCGGATCGACAGGCAGTCGCCGCGGTTGGCGGTGACGGCGATGTCGAGGACCTCGTCGACGAGTTCCAGCAGCTCGATCGCGTCCTTGCCGACCTCGGTCTCCGGCGGCAGCACGATGATGCCCTTGGTGCCGTCGTCGCCCATGCCCAGCTCGTCGCTGGAGCAGATCATGCCGTGCGAGTTGCGGCCGTAGGTCTTGCGGGCGGAGATGGCGAAGCCGCCGGGCAGTTCGGCGCCGGGGAGGACGACCACGACCTTGTCGCCGACGGCGAAGTTGCGGGCGCCGCAGACGATCTCCTGCGGCTCGCCGGTGCCGTTGGCGGTGCCGACGTCGACGGTGCAGAAGCGGATGGGCTTCTTGAACTCCGTCAGCTCCTCGACGGTCAGCACCTGACCGACGACGAGGGGGCCCTTGAGGCCGTCGCCGAGCTGCTCGACCGTCTCGACCTCCAGTCCGGCCGAGATGAGCTTGGCCTGGACGTCACGGCCGGTCTGGGTGGCCGGCAGGTCGACGTACTCCCGCAGCCAGGAAAGCGGGACCCGCATCAGATCTCCATCCCGAACGGCCGGGTGAACCGGACGTCACCCTCGACCATGTCTCGCATGTCTTCGACGTTGTGGCGGAACATCAGCATCCGCTCGATACCGAACCCGAAGGCGAAGCCGCTGTACTTCTCCGGGTCGACACCGCACGCGGTGAGCACCTTGGGGTTGACCATGCCGCAGCCACCGAGCTCGATCCAGCCCTCGCTGGAGCAGGTGCGGCAGGGGCGGTCGGGGTTGCCGACGGACTCGCCGCGGCAGACGTAGCACACCATGTCCATCTCGGCGGACGGCTCGGTGAACGGGAAGAAGTTCGGCCGCAGCCGGGTCTTCATGCCCTCGCCGAACAGCGCCTGGACCATGTGGTCCATGGTGCCCTTGAGGTCGGCCATGGTGAGGCCCTCGTCGACGGCCAGCAGCTCGACCTGGCGGAAGACCGGGGTGTGCGTGGCGTCGAGCTCGTCGGTGCGGTACACGACGCCGGGGCAGATCACGTACACCGGCAGCTCACGGTCGAGCAGCGAGCGGATCTGCACGGGCGAGGTGTGGGTGCGCAGCACGACGCCGGACTCGGTGCCGCCCTCGGGGCCCTGCACGAAGAAGGTGTCGGCCTCGCCGCGGGCCGGGTGGTCCGGGCCGATGTTCAGAGCGTCGAAGTTGAACCACTCGGCCTCGACCTGAGGGCCCTCGGCGACCTCGTAGCCCATGGCCACGAAGACGTCCTCGATGCGCTCCGACAGGGTGGTGAGGGGGTGGCGGGCGCCGGCCGGTACGCGGTCGTACGGCAGTGTGACGTCCACCGCCTCCTCGACCAGTACCCGGGCGTCCCGCTCGGCCTCCAGCTCGCTCTGGCGGGCGGTGAGGCCCTTGTTCACCGCGCCCCGCGCCTGGCCGACCAGCTTGCCTGCGGCGGCCTTGGCCTGCGGGGGCAGTGCGCCGATCTCGCGGTTGGCGAGGGCCAGCGGGGAGGTGCCGCCGGTGTGGGCGACCTTTGCCTCCTGGAGCGCGTCGAGGGAGTCCGCGGCGGCGAAGGCGGCGAGCGCCTCGTCCCGCATGCGCTCGATCTCTTCCGGTTTCAAGGCCTCGACCTCTACAGGGTCGTACGACTTATTCGGTGCCGACATCTCTTCCCGTGCTTCCGATTGTCCCCCAGCTACCGCTGGGAGGTGCCCCCAGGCTGAATGTCCCCGTGCCCGGCGCCCAGGGCCGTGTGCAGGACACAAAGGTGCCAAAGGCCGAGTCTAACGGGGTGGTGGTGAACGGATGCGCCCGCAAGCTGCTCAGGCCAGGTAGGCCGGAGCGCTCACGGGCAACGTAAATCGGAACTCGGCGCCGCCGAGGGGGGCGCGTCCGACGGTGATGGTGCCGCCGTGGGCTTCGACGATGCCCTTGACGATGTACAGCCCGAGGCCGGTGCCGCCGCGCTTGCTGCCCCGCCAGAAGCGGGTGAAGACGCGGTTCATGGACTCCTCCGGGATGCCACTGCCCTCGTCGCTCACCGTGACCGACGTACCGGTGTCCTCCCCCTCACGGGGGGACGCCGTGGGCGTGACGTCAATCGTGACGGTTCCCTCGCCGTGCCGCACCGCATTTTCCAGCAGGTTGCTCAGCACCTGGTCGATCTTGTCCGGGTCGGCCCACAGATCGGGGAGCGGCTGCCCGATCCGGAGCAGGAACCGGTCGGCGGGCTGCCCCGCGGCGACGTACGCCTGGATGTGCCGTCCGACGGCCGCGCCGATGTCGACGGGCTGCCTGCGCACTTCGAGCCGCCCGGAGTCGATCCGCGAGATGTCCAGCAGCTCGGCGATGAGCCGCGTGACCCGGTTGGCGTCGGCGTCCACGGTCTCCAGCATCAGTTTTTTCTGGTCGTCCGTGAACCGCTCCCACTTCGCGAGCAGCGTCGCCGTGAACCCCTTGACCGACGTCAGCGGCGAGCGCAGCTCGTGGGCCACGGTGGCGATCAGTTCGGCGTGGCTGCGCTCGGTGCGGCGCCGGGCCTCGGTGTCGCGCAGGGAGACCACGACACGGCGGACGGGTCCTGTGGGCTCCGTGCGGATGTAGCGGGCCGACACGAGGATCTCGCGTGCCCCGGGCAGCAGCAGGTTCCGCTCGGGCTGCCCGACGCGGATGGCGAGCCCCCCGTACGGGTCGGTCAGCTGCCACCAGCGGCGGCCTTCGAGATCTTCCAGGGGGAGGGCCCGTTCCAGCGGGCGGCCGAGGGCGTCGGCGGCCGGGGTGGCGGTGATCCGGGCGGCGGCGGCGTTGAAACAGATCACGCGGCCGTTGCCGTCGGCCACGACCAGTCCGTCGGGGAGGTCGTCGGGGTCGATGCCGAGCTCGGCGAGATCATCGTGCCGGGCCGCCGATGGGGCGAGCACGTCCCGTGCTCCCCGTGTGCCGCTCGTGCCGACCCTCATCCCCGTATCCCACCTCTCGCGTTGTGCAGTGGGCCCCCGAGCCCGTCACCCTACTAGCTGGGCGTGACGGTGCGGCACCCTCCGAAGGCGCGCTGTGCACGGGCGGACGCGTAGAGACATACGGCGGCGGCGGTCGCCAGGTTCAGGCTTTCCGCCTTTCCGTGGATCGGCACGCGTACGACGGCGTCGGCCAGCTCCCGC
The DNA here is from genome assembly GCF_053593335.1 of Streptomyces sp. NPDC002324. Taxonomy (NCBI): domain Bacteria; kingdom Bacillati; phylum Actinomycetota; class Actinomycetes; order Kitasatosporales; family Streptomycetaceae; genus Streptomyces; species Streptomyces sp. NPDC002324. The sequence continues at coordinate 796 of NZ_JBSFCF010000071.1, read as the reverse complement.
GTCTCCTCGGGCAGCCCCCACGCCTCGTTCCCGAACACCCACGCCGTGGGGCCGCCCATCGTCCCCTTGTCCAGCTCGGCGTCGAGGTCGTCCTCGCCCGCGCCGTCGGCGGCGAGGATCCGCACCCCGGCCTGCCGGAGCCCCGCCACGGCCTCCTCCACGGGCACGCCGACGGCGACGGGCAGATGGAACAGCGACCCGACGGAGGCGCGCACGGCCTTGGGGTTGTAGAGGTCCACGGACGCGTCGGTGAGCACGACCGCCTCGGCCCCGGCGGCGTCGGCGCAGCGCAGTACGGTGCCGGCGTTGCCGGGGTCGCGGACGTGGGCGAGTACGGCGACGAGCTTGGGGCGGCTTTCCAGGATCTCCGCGAACGGGGTGTCGAGGAAGCGGCAGACCCCGACGAGGCCCTGCGGGGTGACGGTGGTGGAGATGTCGGCGATGACCGCCTCGTCGGCGAGGTGCACGCGGGCGCCGGCCGCGTGGGCCTCGCCGACGATGTCGGCGTACCGCTCCGCGGCGTCGGGGGTGGCGAACAGTTCGACCAGGGTGTCCGCGTGTCCGGCGGCCTCGCGCACGGCCTGCGGGCCCTCCGCCAGGAACAGCCGGTCCTTCCCCCGGAAGTTCCGCTTCGCGAGCCGGCGCGCCGCGGAGACGCGGGCGGAACGCGGGGAGATCAACTCGGGGGTGGGCATGGATCACCTTTGGATCGGGGGGTTCGGGGGGTGGGGGGTTCGGGGGGGGTGGTCAGTGCGATGTCGGGTGCGGGTGGGTGGGGGCTGGTCGCGCAGTTCCC
>NZ_JBSFCF010000070.1:0-21619 GCF_053593335.1 Streptomyces sp. NPDC002324 | reverse complement strand
GTTGCGAGGGTGTTCAGGTCGTTCGTCACACATCGACATTGGACGCCCTCGCGCTCTGTCCGCAGGCCATCCCTTGGACTCATTCATCTAGGCGCTCAAGGGGGTCGAAGGGGCACAGCCCCTGGTTGGGATGGGACGGGTAGGGGCGGCGGGGGCGAGAACACCCCCAGGCCAGCCAGCAAGCCCCGGCGCAGCCGACCCCTCAGCCGGCTCAGGCAGCCAGATCCCGCTCCTCCGCGGAAGCCCCACCCACCCGAGCCCCGGGAATCACCGCACGCCCCCCGTCCCGCCCCCGAGCCCGCACGACCCACCCCACCCGAGGCGACCGCTCCACCGCCTTCGTCAACGGCGTCAGCAGAGCCATGGCGAGCGGTGACAGCAGCAACACGACAGCGGTCCCCAACGCGAACCCACCGATCACGTCGGTCGGATAGTGCACCCCCATGTACACCCGGATGAACCCGCCCAGCAGCCCGATCACCAGCCCGACCATCCCGAACTTCCGGTTGGCGACGAACAACCCCACCGCCATGGCCATGATCAGCGTCGCGTGATCGCTCACGAACGAGTAGTCGGTCTTGCCGGAGACCAGCACCTCCAGCCCCTCATGATCGAGAAAGGGCCGAGGCCGCTCCACGAACCCGCGTATCGGCACGTTCACCAGCACGGCGACCCCGGCGGCGAGCGGCGCCCACACCAACGCGGCCACGGACGAGGCGGCATCCTCCCCGCCCCGCTTCCGCACCCCCCACCAGCACCAAACGATCAGCAGCACCATCGCGAAGAGCAGCCCGTACTCACCCACGAACTCCATGACCCGGTCGAGCCAGGTGGGCGCGTCCTTCGCGAGTCCGTTGATCTCGTACAGCAGCTCGACGTCGGGATTCGATCCGGATTCAGCGGCGATTGCGGCATGCGCGGCGAGTCCAGCCATCGTGCTGCGGCCCTTTCGTCATCGTTCTCGCGACCGCACCCTTACGTGCGCCGCGCTCTGCCACCCCCGTGGTGTACGTAGTGCTTCCGCGTGAGCGTCAACGGGCTACGTCAATCAGGAACGCACACTCCCCTTCAATGCGTTCCACCCTCCACCGAATGATCACGCAGACGTTATCGAAGAGAGACACATCTCTGCAGCTCAGGGCAGGGGTTCACAGGCAATTACGGCGCTGTCAGACCGTTGTGGGCAATGCTTTCGCGCCATCTTCGGTGACCCGGGTGGCACCGAAGTAGTCGGGGGTGTCAATCGGGTCGAAACGGATGACGGCCCCCGTGCGCGGAGCGTCGATCATATATCCGCCCCCGACATAAATTCCGACGTGCCGAATGGCGCGGGAGTTGGTGAGGTCGTCGGAGAAGAACACCAGATCCCCGGGCAGCAGCTCGTCCCGCGAGGGATGCGGACCGGCGTTGTACTGATCGTTGGCGACCCGCGGCAGCGTGATCCCCACGGTCTTGTACGCGGCCTGCGTCAGCCCCGAGCAGTCGAAGCGTCCGCCCTGCTCAGCGGTACCGGTGCCACCCCACAGATACAGCGTCCCGAGCTTCTTCTGCGCGTACGCGATGGCCCCGGCCGCCTGCTCGCTCGGATCGACCCGCGACGTGGGCGCGGCGAAACTCTCCGACAGCGTGGTGATCGTCTTGACGTAGTTCTGCGTCTCCTTGTACGGCGGCACGCCCCCGTATTTGATGACGGCGTACGCCCCCGCGTTGTAGGAAGCGAGCATGTTCGCCGTCGGATCACCGGGTACGTCCTTCACGTACTTCGCGAGCGAGCAGTCGTACGAGGCGGCCGACGGAATCGCGTCATTCGGGTCCCAGACGTCACGATCCCCGTCCCCGTCCCCGTCGAGCCCGTGCGTGGCCCAGGTCCCCGGGATGAACTGCGCGATCCCCTGCGCGGCGGCGGGGCTCTGCGCCTTCGGATTGAACCCGCTCTCCTGGTACAGCTGTGCGGCCAGCAACGCCGGATTGATGGCGTCGCACAGATTGCCCCACTTCTGCACGAGCGTCTGATATGCGGCGGGCACGGCCCCCTTGGCCAGTCCGACGGACTTCCCGCCGATGCCGCCCGCGAGGTTCCCGGCGACCATGTAGACACCCACGACCAGCAGCAACACGAAGCTGAGCCCAACGCTGCCGGCAGCGATCACCACGATCCACGCCTTACGCACCGTCAACCGCCCCTCACCGCGCGCCAGTCCGCCGACGGCAAGTGTAGAGCGGGCCCCGCCCCGGCGGAATGATCACTCGGCGGCCCCGCAGTCGACCCACAGCAGCTTCCCACCCTGTGAGACGCCGAGGTCCCGCAACACGGACACACCCCGGCCCTCGGCGCATGCGCGTACGAGCTGGAGCCCACGCCCGCGTTCCGCTTCGAGGTCTACGGGCCCGGCGTCCTCCTCGAACCCCACCGGCACCCGCCAGTCGCGGTCCCACACCCCCACCCGCAGCCTCCCGCCGATCTCCAGCACCCGCAGGGCGTACTCCTGCGCGGTGTGGCGATGAGCGTTGGTGAGCAGCTCGGCGGCCAACAGTTCGGCAGTGGGGGCGAGTTCGGAGAGGTCATGGGCGGCGAGCACGGCCCGCAGGGTGGCCCGCCCGACGCCGGGGGACCGGGGATCACGGGGGAGGCTCAGGGTGTAGTTCCAGGACGGGGATACGGTTGCCATGGAAGTCTCCGATTACTGAGGGGAGTTGGTTGGATACGGCTCCTGAGCCCTAAAGTAGCGAGACAGAGTTAATACATTCACTGATTCTCGGCAATTTCGTTCACTGCCACCCGTGTGGGTGACCAGCGGCGGCAAGGAGGTCGACAGCCCCGTGAGGACCAACCCGACGGGCAGACAACTCCGCTTCGGCGCAGAGCTGCGCAAACTCCGGGAGCGAGCGAGCCTGAGCGCCACTGAGGCCGGTCAACTCCTGGGTATCAAGCAGACGCAGGTCAGCAACATGGAGGCCGGCCGAGTGGGAGTGAGCCCCGAGCGCCTGCGCACGATCGCCTGCCACTACGGCTGCTCCGACAAGGCCCTGGTCGAGGCGATGGCGGCCATGACGTCGGACCGGAAGCGAGGCTGGTGGGAGGCGTACCGCGAGCTGCTCCCGACGCCGCTGGTCGACCTGGCCGAACTGGAGCACCACGCCAAGTCGTTGCGCGACGCCATCACAGCCCGCATCCCCGGCCTGCTCCAGACCCGCGAGTACGCCCTTGAGATCTTCCGCCAAGCGGTCACCGAACTCTCACCGCCCGACATCGAGCACCGGCTCTCGTTCCGCATCAAGCGGCAGGCGATTCTCTTCCGCGAGGACGACCCGACTCCGTACGAGGCGGTCATCCACGAGGCCGCCCTGCGCATGCGGGTCGGGGGTCCCACGGTTGCCCGACAGCAGTTGCAGCACCTGCTCGACATGAGCGACCGAGCCCACATCACCCTGCGCGCGATCACCTTCGACGCCGGTGCCTACCCGGGTTCCGGGCAGTCGATCCACTACGCCTTCGCCCACGTGCCACAGCTGGACACCGTCTATCTCGACCAGTCCCACGGCCTCGCGTTTCTCGACGCCGAGGCGCAGTTGCACAAGTACCGCACGCTGTTCGACCGGATCGAAGCCGTCACGCTCGCTCCCGAGAAGACCCGAGACCTCATCCACAACGTGATGCGAGAGCTGTGAAGGGAACGCCCATGACCCCGCGCTGGCAGAAGTCCTCGTACTGCTCCGAGGGCGCCTCCTGCGTCCACATATCCACCGGCCCCACCACCATCCGCATAACCGAATCCGCCGACCCCGCCCAAGCCACCCTCACCACCACCCCCTCCTCTTTCCGAGCCCTCCTCCACGTACTCAAACTCGACAAGGAACCCACCCGTGTCTGACATCCCCCCGGACCTCGACTGGATCCGCGCCGCCCCCGAGGACGCGACCGGACCCGGCCCCTGGATCGAGCTCGCCTTCGGGGAGGGGCAGGGCGAGGACGACCCCGAGGCCCCCGTCTACATCCGCGAGACCAGCGCCCCGGACAACGTCGTGACGACGAACCGCCGGAAGTGGGACGCGTTCGTACTGGGCGTACAGGCAGGGGAGTTCGACCACTTCGTGGAGGGTGTGGAAGGTTTCGAGCCGACGAAGAAGTAGGCCGGGGCGTTGTCGGTGGGGCGTGCCAGTATCTCGGTATGAAGGTCAACGTCCCGTTTCCGACGCAGCCGCACACGTCGACGGTGTACGTCGACTGGGTCAGAGCCCACGACCCGGCCGGCGAGCCGATCGCGCTGGACGCGCTGGAGGCGGTGCGTGCGCAGATCCGGGTGGCGTACGAGAAGCCGGGCCGTTTCCTGACGGGCATGGAGCGGCAGGCGAGTCGGCTGCCGGCGCCGCATCTGCCGTGGTTCTGGGACATGGTGGGGCACCGTCTGAGCGGCTGGAGCGTCCGGTACGCGGGGAAGGCGTTCGCGCTGGCGCGGAAGGCGGAGCGGGAGCATGCGCTGCCGGTGGACGGGGAGTGGTACCGGGCGAACGTACGGCTGTTCGCGGGTCTCGGGGCACTGCCGGTCAAGGAGTTGACGGATCATCAGCGCCGGCTGGCCGACGAGCTGAGCGCGGCGGAGGCGCACGCCGAGTACACGCGGGTGCTGACGGCGTGGGCGGCGTCGCCGGGCGAGTTGCCGGCGACGCTGGCCGGGCGGGTGCGGGCGTCCGCGAAGGCGGCGGGGCTGGGCCGGGACGAGGACGCGCGGGTGCTGGCGGCGGTGGTGGGCGGGGCCCGGGGGAAGGCCGTGCCGGATGCCCTGTTGGACGCGGTCGCGGGGCTGCTGGCGGAGTTCCCGCAGGACGACGACGTGAACGCCGCGCTGGTGGACGTGTTCCCGGACGCGCGGGGCGACGCGGCGGCCTGGCTGCGGCTGCTGCTGCGCTCGGGCGCGGCGGAGGCGGTGGTGACCGGGCGGGTGACTCCGGAGGGCGGGGTCGCCGGGTGGCTGGGGCAGTACACACGGATGTACCGGCACGCGCGCGTGGCGGGCGGGGGTGTGAGGTCGCAGCAGCTGCCGCCGGAACTGTTCGAACTGGTGACATTGTTCGCGCCCCGGCTGCGCGCGGCCGGGGCGCCCGTGCGGCTGCACGAGGACCGCTATCAGTGGCCGGAGCTGGACGCCGATCTGCTGGACGCCTGTCTCGCGGAGGGGGTCGCGGTCGAGGATCCGGGCGACTCGATCCGGCTGAAGTTCTGGGGCGGCAAATCGCGGCGGGACCTCACCGCCCTGGCGGACGACCCGGTCTTCGGGCCCCGGCTGGAGGGCACGGTCCACGCCGGGCTGCGCGGCGGCGGCTCGGCGATCACCCGGCTGCCGGAGAACGCGGGCATCGCCGCCGAGGTGCACACCAGGATCGAGAAGCTGATCGGTGAGTTGCGGGGCGGAGGGATCGCGGCGGCCGACGAGGCGGTGGACGAGCTGGCAGCGCTCCTCGACCGCCCGACGGCGACGGCCCTGGACGGCGTCGAGGAAGCCCTGGCCGCACTGGACCTGACCGGCCCGCTGACCCGCGCCCTCACCGCCGGGCTGCCGGAGGAGCTGTGCTGGCCGGCGCTGGAGGCGGTCCTGGCCGAGTTCGGCGACGCCGCCGGACCCGACGACGTACGCGGCGGCGTCCGGGGCGTCACCTGCACATGGCCCGTGCTGACCGTCTACGGCGACGACCGGGCCGTGGCCGTGGACCACGCGGGCCGGCGCGGCTCCTGCGCTTTCACACTCCCCGACGGCACGACGAGTCACAGCGTGCACTTCGCGGGCGGCCGGTTCCTGGTGAGCTCGACCACCCTGAGCCGCACCGTGCTCGCGCGCTTCGGTGAGCAGGCCTTCTGGACCGACCGGCCCGAGGAGGTGTTCGAGCCGGAGCAGCGGATCGGACTGCGCCCGTACGACGGGATCATCGACGGCGGCTTCGGCTTCCAGTTCGCGAGCCCGGACAGCGGAGCCGGGCCCGGCCGCCACGACGGGGACCGGGTGCTGCGGCCTGGCGACCGTACCGGCATCGGCAGCCGCGAACTCCACATGAGCGACGGCGAGCGGTTCTGGAGCGCCGACGCCTACCGCGACAACTGGCAGCGCGTCGACCCCACGAGCGGCGCACGGACCGGCGACCGCGCCCTGCCCGAGTTCCACCGCGACGCCGAAGTGCCCCCGGGCCGAGCCATGTTCATGGACTCGCTCACCCTGGCCGCCCTGCCCGAGGACGCCCCGCCGTCGCCGCTGGGCCAGGACGGCCGGCTGACCGGCTGCCACGTCCTGTACCGCACGCCGTACGCGGGCCCCTCCCCCACCGACTTCCTGCTGCGGTCCGTCGACGGCCGTGAGGGACGGTTCGTCAGCACCCGGCCCGGACGCCAGCCGTGGGGCATCCTCCGGCTCCCCGCCGACGGCGAGGACGCGGTGCTGGTGGACCCGGGCAACGTACGGGTCCACGCCGTGTCCGACGGCTCCCTCCTGTGGGAGGCACACGGCTTCCCGGCCAGCGACCGGCACCTGGGCCGCCGCAAGCCCCCGGCCCACAGCGTCGGCCCGCTGCCCCCGCCCGCGTACTGGCACTTCCTCACCCCCCGCGACGAGTCCGGGTCCAAGGCCCTGCGCTCGGTCACCTCCGACGTCGTACGCGCGCTGCTCGACGCGGCCCACGACGCGACGCCCCGGGCCGTACGCGCCGAACTGGCCCGTCTGCTGCCCGAGGTGACCGAACCGCGGATCGCGGACGGGGTGGTGCGAGTCGCGCTGCTCGCCGCCGAGGTGCTCCGGCGGCGTGAGGACCTGTCCCGGCGCGTGGCCATCATGCGGTCGGGCCCGGTGGTGACACTCCCGGCCGAGATCCCCGACACCACGCTGTCCCCCGCCCTGTACGGCCTGCTGCCCGAACTCCGCGCCTACGAGGCCCACGTGCCCGGCCCCCGCCCCGCCACCCTCATCGCGGTCGCGGCGGACGGCCGGTATCTGCGCGGCGAGATCGACGACGAGACCCGACGGCTGGCGCTGCCCGCGGAACCGCTGGAGTGGGCCGCGCTGCTCGGCCGTATCGACGCGGCGGCCTGGCGTGCCGTGGTGGACACCACCTCCGACGAGGAACGGACGGCCCTTGCGGCGCTGCTCCGCACCTGGAGCGCCCAGCCGTTCGCCGAGCGGGGAGGGCGGTGGCGTACCGGCCGCGCACCGGTGGCGACACCGGCCGCGTCCCGCGCCGCCGGGCAGGTCATCGCCTCGGTCGGCGAACGCGGCGGCACGGCACGGTTCGTCCAGTGGGCCGATGATCCGGCCCCGGTCCGTACGGCGCCCGAGACCGATGCGATCGAGGGGGAGGACGACGAGACGTTCACCGTCGAGCGGGACGACACCGCCCGCCTGCCCGCCTTGCTGGACCTGGTGGCGAGCCGGGGCCCGCTGCCCGTCACCGCGCGAGCCGTCGAGGTCTTCTCCCGGCGCACGGGGGTGCGCGGCACGATCGCGACGCTGGTCCTGGCCGGCCTGCCCCGACGGCAGCGGTACGACGACGACTGGAAGATGCTGCGCTCGAAGCCGTACAGGGCGACCAAGCCCGTCGCCGACGAGTACCACGCCTTCTGGTACCGGCTCGGCCCGGCGGGACGGCGTGCGGTGCTCGCGGCGGGCATGCCGGAGGACCCGGCCGAATTGTGGACGGATGGCGGGACGGTCGCGGCCGCGGAGCGTATGGCCGAGGTGTGGGTCGCCCTGCTCGGCGCCACGGCGTACGTGGACGACGGCCTGGCCGACGCGCTGGAAGCCGACCTGGGGCTCACCGGCCCCTGGGCCCGTGCCCTCACCACGGACGAGGCGCCCCCCGCCGGAACCGATGGGGGCCCGCACGGATTCGTCCTGGTCGGCAGCGTCAGCGGCGGACTCAGTCTCCACCAGGCGTGCCCCGACGGAACGGCGGGCGACCGGGTGTCCCGCTCCGACCTCCCGGACCAGCAGCTGCTGTCCGTCGTGGCCTGGGCCCTCACCGAGCGCCCGGTCGGCGACCCCGCCACCGCGGGCGCCGTCGCGCTGTACGGCCGGCTGCGCACACTCCTGGACGCCCCCGGCACGCTCGTCCCCCTGGGCCGGCACCGGGCGCTCGCCGCGGCGGCGGCCGACACCCCGGGCTTCGTACCCTACGAGGGGGCGGTGCTGCCCTGCCCCCATCCCCTGCGGGAGAACGTGACCGAGACGTCCACGGCGTACGACGACGGCCTCTTCGTGGTCGCCGTCCCCCACGGCGACGTCTTCCTGCGGTCGTCCGCGCTCGCCGATCCGGACCGGCTGGAGCGGGCGGAACGCCTGTGCGACGAACTGGCCCTGTCCTGGCTTCTGGGCGAGATCCGTGCGCTACAGGAGCTGCGCGTCGGCGGGCTCCTCCGGATGACGGAGCGGGTGTCCACGACCCCGGTCCCGCCGGGCGGCCACGAGCTGAACCCGGCCCTGAGCACCCCCGGCCTCGTCGCCGAGGCCGCCGCGTCCCTGGGCGTCGGCACCGACGCCGCCACGCTGTACCTTCAGCTCCTCGCCCTCGCCCGCCCCACCGACCAGAACGTCCGCCGCTGGAACGGCTGGACGCCCGCCCGGCACAGAACCGCGCAGGCAGAGCTGTCGGCCGTGGGGGTGGTGGAGAACGACAAGCGCCCCCGAGCAGGGCGCACGGTGTTCGTCCCGGGCCCGTGGACCGACCTCAAGGCGCCCCATCTCCCCCTGGAGACCGCCAAACTGGCCGCCCACCACGCACCGTCCGCCACGGCGACCCACCTGCACGGCCCGTTCACCCGCCTGCTGCCGCCGGTACCACCGCACGAGCTGTTCGCCGGCGCTTGGGCCGAGTCGCACATCCGAGGACGGGGGAAGTGACCGGGGGCGGACGCCCGAGGGAAGACGACAGAAGGACCTCTCCGAGCCGGAGCCGCCCCACGGACAATGCCTCAGGTCGGAAACTCGCCCAACCAGCCATGTTCGAGGAGGTACTTGGGCAAGTACTCCGACTCGACCTCCACCGAAATCCCGCCGTCATGGGCGAGGCAGGCCAACGCAAGGGGACCGAGGGCCAGAAACCCCTCGGTGCGATCGGCACGGTCCTCGTCGGCCGTCCAGTACCTCTTGTGCAGTTCGACGGCCTCCACCAGAGCCTCGTTGAAGCCCTCCTGGTCCTGCCGCACGAAACGGTGGAAGAGGTTGATCGGCGGATAGAGCACGTGCTGCACCAGGTCCCGGGGAGCCACCGAGATCGCGTCGGGGTGTGAGGCTTCGAGCGTGGCGGTCAGCTTCTCCACCAGGCCCGGACGCCGCAGCCAGTACGTCTGCAGAGTGTCGACCCAGCGATAGACGTACTCGTCGTACTCTCCGTCGGGCGAGCGCAGGCGGTCGAGCGGAATCTCACAGAGCTGCGTCATCCGCTTCTGCTCGCGGCAGACGACGGCCAGCCAGAACGCCGTCAGCCAGTTGCCCGCATCGGCGTACGCCTGCGGACCGGCAGCCGGGATGTGCCGTACCTCGCGGTCGATCCGGCATTCGACCACGCCTTCCGTCGCCGCGGTCACGGCGAACATCGCCGACCCGAGCTGCATCGCGGAGACACTCGCCTCCCACGTCTCCAGTTCCGCGGCCTGCGGATCGATCACGCAGCGAGCCTGAAGGTGAAGGAGCGCCGTACCGAACGTGAAGTCGATCATGCCGACCGAACGCTCAAGTCTCCCGACACCCCTGGCGACATCTTCTGCCAGCCCTTGAGCGAAGGCCTCACCCTCCGCCCCGGGCGCACCATGCCTGGCAATGGTCACGGTCACGGATTGCTCCTCATGGCGATGTCGAACTTCCTCACACGGTAGCCAGCGTACTGACCGGCATTCTTCTCTCCCTTGACCACGACGTAGTCCAGTTTGCCGTCGTCCAGGGCCTCTGCCAGCTCGGCTGCCAGCCTCCGCTCGGAGGGATTCTTCCTGCCGCGTTCCTGCATCTCACGAATGATGTCCAGGAAGTACTCCCTGGTCCCCTGCGAGACCCGCTTTCCGCTCGGCAGGTTCCGGGCACCCAATTCGGTCGTGGACGTGCTCTTGGCCTCGACGACGACATACCGGTCGCCGTCCTTCCAGACCTGATCGAACTGGTCGTTCCCGTTCTTGGGCCCGGACAGCGGCTGCCGCACCGCGCCCGGGTGTTCGGCCGCGATGAAATGGTGCTCCGCCACGGACTCGCCGAATTTCTCCGCGGCGACACCCATGTAGTTGTGCTGGTCCTTGTAGGCGCCCTTGCTCTCTCCCCAGAGACCACGCGCCTCGTCGGTCAGGTCCCGTCTGTAGACCGCCTCGGCCCCGTCCCGCAGGCTCTGCATCAACTGGTCGCTCCTGACGGCGAGATGACGCTCCAGCGCCACCTCGTCCAACGTCCTGAGCATGTCGGGGGTCGTCTTGTGACCACGCCCCTGCTTCTCCCAGTCGCCCAGGTAGTGGGGCTTGATCGGCTCGGGGGCGTCCGTGACGCGTATCCATGGATGGTTCGGCGACTCCCGGGTGAGCTGCGGCGGAGTGAAGTCGCTCTCGTCGAAGCGGTCGAGACGCACACGGTTACCATTGATCTTGTAGTACTTCTCGAAGTAGCCAGGCTCATGATTGGCCCGGTACACCTGGATCTCCGCGATCTGATCATCGGTGAGCGACCCACGAGGCCCGTACGGGTCATCCCCCTCCCGCATGAAACTGGGCCGCTCGGCCGCAGGGCGCCCGCCGGGGCCGTCGCCGTCCGGCCTCGCCGCCGCGCCCGCCCCATCTCCCGACGGGTCGTCCCCGGCACGCCCCGCGTCATCCAGCCCGTCGTCACGAGCCCGCCCGAGGTCGTCCAGGCCACCACCACCGGAGCCGCCCGAGCCACCGCGCCCAAGTGGCGGATCCTCGCCGCTACGACCCCCGACGCCGCCCGGATTGTCGCCCCCGCGCCCCCCGACAGCCGCCGAGTCGCCCCCACGGCCACCCACCGCCGCGGTGTCCCCCACCCGCGTGCCGGCCCCGGCCCCCACGAGGTTGCGCTCGTCGACAGCCCTCGGTGTCCCGCTCTCCCCCGCCCGCTGCTCCGCCGTCCCCTCGTGCCGGATCCCGTCCAGCGACTCCCGTACGGTCCCGTCGGCGTTGTGCATCACCAGCGTCTTGGTGTCGAGGTAGACGACCGCGCCTTCGGGGGTCGTCATCCGGACGGAGTTCTCGGGGGTGAGCCCGGCGGGAAGGTCGTCGGTGATGTTCGGCACGTCGGCGATGCGGTAGGTGCCCTCGCCGAGCCTGATGTGCGTGCCGTTCGTGATCCCCCGCAGGCCGGCCATCACGTCACTGATCCTGACGGCGGCCCCGCCGACCCCCTTCGCGATGTACGTCATCGGGTCGACGATCCGCCCCGCCTTCCCCGCGAAGGAGATGGCCTTCGCGATCGCACCCGCCTTGCCGGTCCCGGCGACCGCCCCGCCCGCACCCCCCGTGAAGACCGTGGTCAGGACGTTGAAGGTGACCGCCCCGGCCGCCCGCGACGGGTTCTTGCCCCACTCGTCGTACGCGATCAGCGCCTTGCCGGTCTCCACGACCGCCGTACGGGAGTCACGCAGCCAGGAGGGGAGCTTGTCGTCGGGTGCCAGCCAGTACGCGGCGCCGACGACCGGTACGGCCGTGATCACAATGCCCGTCAGAAGCTTGCCCAGCCCCGTCCACGCCTGGCCGGCCGCGTCCCAGCCGTCCACGCCCACCAGCGTGCCGAGCCCCCGGATCGTCCCCCACACGCCGTCGACGAAGAAGCCGACGGTGAAGTCCCAGGCGTGCTCGTGGATGTAGTACCAGGGGTTGGACTCCTCGACCACGTCCCCCCACGGCAGCCCGCCGGCGTGGTCGAGATCCTCGGCACGGTAGCCGTACATGTTCTCTTTGTTCGAGCCGTCGTTGACGACGAGCGGCTCGCCCCCGACCAGTGCGACGATCTTGTTGTGACAGGCCAGTTCGGCGGCCTGGAAGGCCGCCCACGCCGCGTTCACCGCGTTGCGGCGGCCCGTGTTCTCGTCGATGAGGTCGCCGTCCGCGACCCAGTCGTCGTCGTCCGCGACGCGCCGTTCGAACGCCGCCGCCTCCTCGCGGAGCGAGTTGAGCCGGTCGACCAGGGGCCGGACCTCGGCCGCGTAGTCGAGCAGCGCCTTGGAGACCGTGCTCAGTTCGGTCTGCAGATCACTGCCGGCCGCCGCGACCGGCGCGGTCGTCGCGAAGAGCTGGTCGGCCTCGGGCGCCTTGTAGAAAGGTTCCAGCAGGTTGAAGTTGGCGTCGATCAGCAGACCCGCCGCACCGACCGCCATCCCGTCGAACGCGATGTCCCCCGCGTCCGTCTCCAGCTGCTCCAGATTGCCCGTGAACTCCGGTATCTCGGCCGAGACAACGGGCCTGTCCTCGCTCACGCCTACCCCCGTGGACGCCCTCGCAGATTCGTTACATCAACTCGGCTCCCCACCCCCGCGCCTGACGCTTGGACAAAAAGGGGCACCCAGTCGATCATTTGTACCAAAGTTGCGATCGCGATCCCATGCAGTTCTGGCCAAAGCTCGGCCCCGCCGGGACACCGGGCCCCCACACACGACCCTTACGTCCACATCAGGCACACTCGAACCCCGGAGAACACCGGATCGACAGAACAGACCCGACACCCCGTCAGAAGCGGGGCCGGGCAAGCCCCCAGAGGCGACGAAAGGGGAATAACGACGGAACCACACCACAGGTTCCGTTTCATCCTCGTTGCCCGGCGTGACCTGCCGTGATACACAGAGTGACGATACGACCCTTCGTTTACCGTTCCGCACCCCCCGTTAGGGGCCCACGCGGGCCGGCGGCAAGGGATCCGTACGAAAACCGCCAATCAATGACGCCAAGTCGACATACGTCAGCGTCATTGTCGGCGAGAATGGGCCCGACCTCTGCGCACCCGCGCGGAGGCGTGCGGAGCGGACGCCGAGGCGCACGCCCCGCACAACCACCGAAGACAACAGAACTACCCATTAGGGGCGGTGACTTACATGTTCGTTGCGGCCGACAAGGGCGACATCACCACCATCATCGGCGGAATCGCCCCGGACTGGGGGCCTTTCGGCAGCCTGGGCAACGAGGCACGCGTGATGATCGAGGTCGTGATGGCGGTCGCCATCCTCCTCTGCCTCGGCATCGCGATCTGGGGCGCGGCCAAACAGCGCATCGGCGCGACCGCCCTGCGCGACACCTTCAGCGCCGAACAGGGCAAGGGCCTCATCATCGCCGGCCTCACCGGCGTCTTCATCATCGGCTCCCTGGGCACCCTCTTCACCATCGTGTACGGCATGGCCGTGTAGCGCGGCGGCCCGCCCTCGTCCCGGCCGGGCCGCCGGCCACGCCCAGTTCCCCCTCCCACCCCACCCGTCCGTCGTGCCCACCGGCTGAGGTTGCGTTTCCCTGATGTCGAGTCTCCACACCGCGCCCGCGCGGGAACCAGCGCGGCTACCGTCGTACTGCTACGCCTTTCCGTACGACGTCGAAGTTGAAGGGGCGACTGCGGCATGAGTCTCGGCGACGAGCAGGGGTACGGCGACTCCTCACGCTCCGGTGACGACGCGTACGGGGGATACGCCGGCACCGGCCAGACCCGAACCCGCCTCCCCGAAGGCGGCGGCGACCCCTACGGCGGCGCCCCCCGCCGCCCCCGCTCCTCCTCCAGAAGCCTCGTCACCATCGTCGGCGTCGTCGTCCTCCTCATCGCCGCGATCGCCTTCGCGAACCGAGGCGGCGACAGCGGCGGCGACGGCGCAGAAGGCTCCGACAGGGCTGAGGCTGCCCCTACGGCGGCTTCCGGTGAGCAACCGGTCAAGTCGAAGTCAGCAGGGATTCCCACCGGCTATGCACAGAACGCTCAGGGAGCGGAGAGCGCGGCGGCGAACTACGCGATTGCGCTGGGCTCGGCCGACATGTTCAACACCGAGCGGCGGCACGAGATCGTCAACGCCGTTTACGCCCCCAACGTCGCGGCCAACCGTCAGGGCAAGCTCGACGATGTGTATGCCGACGAGAATTTCTTGGCCAACATCGGCCTGAGCAAAGATGGCTCAGCGCCGAGCGGCCAAACGTTCATCTCGCGTGTCATCCCGGTGGGCACCAAGATCGCATCCTCCAGCGACAGCGCCGCCTCTGTCGAACTCTGGTACACCTCGCTTTTCGGCCTCTCCGGCGAAAGCTCCACAAATCCGGTGACCGAAAGCTGGTTCACGACCACGTACGAACTGCACTGGGTCGGCGGCGACTGGAAGGTCACCGACTTCACTCAGAAGGACGGCCCCGTCCCGGTCGGGCGGGACCAGAAGGCCTCCACCGCCGAGGACATGACCAAGGCCGTCCAGGAGTACGGAGGGTTCACGTATGCCCGTTAAGCACAGCGCGCTTAAGGTCGCTGCCGCTGTCACGGCCGTTCAGGCCACCACGGTGCTGCTGGCCACCCGTGCCTTCGCTGCCCCCACGCCCACACCCAGCCCTTCTGACAGCAACAACCCCTGTGACCTCATCCGCGGCCCGGCTCAGGACTACTGCGAACGCGGAGCCGGCGAAAAAGGCGACACCAGCACCCTCCCCAACGGCGTAACCACCACCCTCGACCCCCTCTCCTCCCTCGCCCAAGGCTGCGCCGACGCCGCCTCCTGGACCATCGACAAACTCTCCGCCGCGGTCAACGACACCGCGAACGTCGACTTCACGAACCCCAAGTTCCTGCAGCAGTACGCCGTCGTCTTCGCGGCGTCGACCATCCTCACCCTGGTCCTGTGGCTGCTCGCGGTCGCGAAGCGCGCCGTGCGGGGCGTCCCCCTCACCACGGCCCTCTCGGAAGCCGTCGGCTTCCTCTGGCTGACCGTCCTCGCCTCCGCCTTCACCCCCCTGATCCTCTACACCGTCGTATCGGCCACCGACGGCGTCACCGACGTCCTCGCCAAAGCCACCGGCGACCAGACGGACACCTTCTTCGGCACCTTCTCCGGCGCCCTGAAGAAGGGCGAGGACATCGGCGGCGGCCCGATCATGCTGATCGTGGTCTCCCTCGTCTCCATCCTCGCCGCCGGCGTCCTCTGGCTGGAGCTGGTCATCCGCGCCGCCCTGCTCTACGTCGGCGCACTCCTCGGCACGGTCGTCTACGCCGGCCTGGTCGACAAGAACCTCTGGGGCCACGTCCGCCGCTGGGCGGGCATCATGATCGCGGTCATCCTCATCAAACCGGTGATCGTGATCGTCCTCGGCCTCGCCGGCGCGCTGTCCGCGGACGACGGCCCCAACGCCTTCTCCGCCGTCGTCTCCGGCCTCGCCATCATCCTCCTCGCCATCTTCGCCTCGGCGATGATCTACCGCTTCGTCCCCGGCTTCGGCGACGAGATCGCGGGCTCCCGCAACAACCGCATCATGCGCGGCGCCGAGAACAAGGCCGCCGCCGTGATCAGCTCCCCGGCCAGCCTCGTCGCCCAGGGCATCAAGACCCACAGCTCCCGGGCCGACAACAACGGCGGTGGGAACAACACCCCCCGCCCCGCCAACCCCGCATCCGGCGGCGTGGCCGCCCACAGCTCGCGCCCCGCGGGCGGAGGCGGCGGAAATCTCCCCGCCGCACCCCCGCCCCGCACGAGCCCGGTCAACACCCCCCACGCCGGCAACACCCGCAACAGCAACCGCACGGGAGGTGAAGGGCGTTGACGACTGATTCCCACGCGGCCCATATGTCCCATCCGGTCACGCCCCGCCGTACCTATCTGATCGGCCGCGCCCGGCCGAACGCCATCATCGGCCGGAACCGCGAGTCCGGCGAGATCGCGCTCATCATCGCGGGCGCGTTCCTCGGCATGATGTGCGGCCTCCTCGTCCCCGTTCTCGTCCCCCGCATCGCCCTGCTCACCGGCTTCCCGATGCTCGCGCTGGCCGCGGTCTACGTGCCGTACAAGCGCCGGACGTTCTACAAGTGGTTCGAGATCAACCGCAGTTACAAGCGCAGCCTGCGCCGCGGCACGGCGTACCGCTCCACCAACATGGAGGCCGGCACCCGACTCGACGGCCGCGAGGTGGAGGTCGGACCCCCGCCGGGCATCGGCCGCATCACCTGGCTGGCCGCCCCCTTCGGCCCCGACGAGATCGCCGTCCTCCTGCACGCCGACCGCCGGACCGTCACCGCCGCCATCGAGATCGAGGGCCCCGGCGTCGGCCTGCGCGACTCCGAGGACCAGGAAGCCCTCGTCGACCGCTTCGGCACCCTCCTCAAGCACGTGGCCAACGGCGACGGCTTCGTCACCCGGCTCCAGATGCTCGCGCGCACCCTGCCCGCCGACCCGGACGCCCACGCCAAGGACGTCTCCCAGCGCGGCGACGACCGCGCCCCGGGCTGGCTCCAGCAGTCGTACGACCAACTCCAGTCCATGGTCTCCACCAGCAGCGAACAGCACCGCGCGTACCTCGTCGCCTGCATGCACTACTCCCGCGAACTCGCCGCCGAGGGCCACGCCATGGCCCGCGCCGCCCGCCCGCAGGGCCGCAAGCTCGACAAGGACGCCGGCCTCGCCGTCGTCATGGCCCGCGAACTGACGGACATCTGCTCGCGCCTCCAGGAGGCCGACATCCGCGTACGGCAGCCGCTCGGCCAGGGCCGCCTCGCCTCCCTCATCCACTCCATGTACGACCCGGACCACCCCATCGACCACATCCAGGCCATGACCAAGCGCAACGCCTGGC
Organism: Streptomyces sp. NPDC002324; assembly: GCF_053593335.1. Classification (NCBI taxonomy): domain Bacteria; kingdom Bacillati; phylum Actinomycetota; class Actinomycetes; order Kitasatosporales; family Streptomycetaceae; genus Streptomyces; species Streptomyces sp. NPDC002324. The sequence continues at coordinate 4,863 of NZ_JBSFCF010000070.1, read as the reverse complement.
CGGCCGAACTCGACGCGATGGAACCGGACTACCTCCAGGCCAAGACCCGCGAGTCCTCCACCCGCGCCCCCTGGTGCCACGCCACGGCCTGGGTGAAGGAATGGCCGATGACCCCGGTCGGCGTCAACTTCCTCGCGCCCCTCCTGGTCCACACCCCGGACGTCATCCGCACGGTCGCCGTCACCATGGACCTGGAACCGACCGAGGTCGCCATCGAACGCATGCTCACGGAGAAGACCAACGACGAGGCGGAGGCGTCCCGCGCCGCCAAGATGAACCGCACCGTCGACCCCCGTGACGTGGCCTCCCACTCCCGCCTCGACCAGCGCGGCGAAGACCTCGCCAGCGGCGCGGCCGGCGTCAACCTCGTCGGCTGGATCACCGTCTCCTCCCGCTCCCCGGAGGCCCTGGCTCGCGACAAGCGGACGATAAGGGCCTCGGCCGGCAAGTCGTACCTCAAGCTGGAGTGGTGCGACCGCGAACACCACCGGGCCTTCGTCAACACGCTCCCGTTCGCCACCGGAATCCGAAGGTAGGGCTGCCGCGATGCGGGATCACCCGACCCAACCGCACCTGGAGGTGAAGCGCTGATGCGAGACCCCATGTCCGCCCTCACGGACGCCTTCACGTCCTTCCTCTTCGGCAAGGTCGAGACGACCCGCCTCCCCGTGCGCACCTCCACGGGCCAGGCCCAGGCCGTGTACCTCCCGACCGCCGCCCCCGGCCTCGGCGACTCCGGCGTGATCATCGGCCGCGAGGTCTACTCCGGGAAGGGCTACATCTACGACCCCTTCCAGCTCTACGGCCAGCAGCTCCCCGCCCCGCACTGGCTCGTCCTCGGCGAGTCCGGCAACGGCAAATCGGCCCTGGAGAAGACGTACGTCCTGCGCCAGCTGCGCTTCCGCGACCGCCAGGTCGTCGTCCTCGACGCCCAGGGCGAGGACGGCGTCGGCGAATGGAACCTCATCGCGGAGGAGCTGGGCATAACTCCCATCCGCCTGGACCCGACCGCCGCCCTCGACATGGGCATCCGCCTCAACCCCCTCGACCCCTCGATCACCACGACGGGCCAGCTCGCGCTGCTCCGCACGATCATCGAGGTCGCGATGGGCCACGGCCTGGACGAACGCTCCGGCTTCGCCCTCAAGGTCGCGCACGCCTACGTCAACGAGACCATCGTCGAACGCCAGCCGGTCCTCACCGACATCGTCGAGCAGCTCCGCCACCCCGAGCCGGAGTCCGCGGAGGCGATGAACGTCGCCATAGACGACGTACGGGCCTGGGGCCTGGACGTGGCCCTGGTCCTGGACCGCCTGGTCGACGGTGACCTGCGCGGCATGTTCGACGGCCCCACCACCGTGGGCATCGACCTCGACGCGCCCCTCATCGTCTTCGACCTGTCCCACATCGACCGCAACTCCATCGCCATGCCCATCCTCATGGCGATCGTCGGTGTCTGGCTGGAGCACACCTGGATCCGCCCCGACCGGAAGAAGCGCATCTTCCTGGTCGAGGAGGCCTGGCACATCATCAACAGCCCCTTCGTCGCCCAGCTCTTCCAGCGACTGCTGAAGTTCGGCCGACGGCTCGGCCTGTCCTTCGTCGCGGTCGTCCACCACCTGTCGGACGTCGTCGACGGCGCGGCGGCGAAGGAGGCGTCGGCGATCCTCAAGATGGCCTCGACACGGACGATCTACGCCCAGAAGGCGGACGAGGCGAGAGCGACCGGCCGCGTACTGGGCCTGCCCCGCTGGGCGGTGGAGATCATCCCCACCCTCACCCCGGGCATCGCCGTCTGGGACGTCAACGGCAACGTCCAGGTGGTCAAACACCTGATCACCGAGACCGAACGCCCCCTGGTCTTCACCGACCGCGCGATGACCGAATCGTCCGCCGACCACCTGCATGACGAGGACGACGCCCTGCGCGCCGCCGAACTGGAGGCGGAGGAACGGGCGGCCGCGTTCGTCGAACACCGGCTGAGCGAGATCGACGGCTACGGCTCCTCCGAGTCGACGGTGGCATAGGCGCCACCGGTACCAGCGCAAACGGACACAGTCGGGCCAGGGCAGGGTGACAGCGTGAACGGCGGCATGCGATGAGACCGGACGACGGACGCCCTCAGCAGGGCACAGGCGGCATCCCCGACGGGCTGCTGATCGCCCTCCTCGGCTTCCTGGTGGGCCTGACCCTGCTGGTCTGGTCGGCCACCGGCCTGGCCGGCCTCTTCGCCCACGGCGCCTGGCCCGACGCCGTCACCTTCGGCCGCACCCCCCTCGCCGTACGCAACCTGGTCTCCGCCCCCCAGGACCTCGCCGCCGCCTGGCCCGACACCCCCGCCGACCAGCTCTCCGGCTACGGCCTCTTCTGGGGCCTCGTCATCAGCCAGCTCATGGTCCTCCTCGTCCTGACCGTCTTCACGATGGGCACCCTGGCCCGCTGGAGGGCCGTACGGGCCCGGGAGAGGGAAACCCGGCACCACCGACCGGCGGACGCCCCGACGGCGGCACCCACCGCCTCCCCCGGTCACGTCACACCGCCCGTGCACGCCCCCGTGGAACAGACGACCCCGGCCCAGCCCCACGGCGCCGGCCCGGACCACCACGCGGCTCCGACGTCCCACACCGACTTCCCCACCACGCCCTCGACGCCCGCTCCACCGGCCTCACCGGCCGAGGCCGACGTGCCGACCAGCCCGCTTCCCCCCATCCCCGTGCCCTCGACAACGGGCGCCCCGCACAACGGCGGCTGGACGCACACGATCCCCCCGGTCGTCCTGGGCACCGCCGACTCCCGCCGGCCCGCCGCCGTCCAAGCCGTACGGGACGCCGAAGGCCCCGCCCTGGTGGTCACCTCCGACCCCACACTCTGGTCGGAGACCAAGGACGCCCGCGGCAAGCTGGGCCCGGTCCTCCTCTACGACCCCGCCCACCGCTGCGACACCCCGGCCCGCCTCCACTGGTCCCCCGTCACCGGCTGCGAGGACAAGCCGACAGCGGCGGCCAGGGCGACCGCCCTGCTCGCCGCCATCCGCCCCACCGCCAAGATCGACCGGGCGATGGCGGACACGGCGGAAACCCTCCTGCGCAGCTACCTCCACGCCGCCGCGATAGACAACCGCACCATCCGCCATCTGCACCGCTGGGCCCAGGGCAGCAACGTCCAGGAAGCGGTACGCACCCTGCGCACGAACCAGAAGGCCGCCCCCGGCGCGGCGGGCGAACTGGAGTCGGCCCTCACCTCGCACCCCGAACGCCGCGACATCGCCCAGCAGTTGACGGCCCGCGCCCTCTCCGCCCTCTCCACGGTCAACGTCCGGGAATCCTGCACCCCGAACCGAGCCGACTCCCTCGCCCTGGATTCCTTCGTGCACGAGGGGGGAACGCTCTATGTGGTCGGCGACCCCATCGAGGACCCCAAGGCGAACCCTTCCGCCATGCCCCTTCTGACGGCCCTCGCCTCAAGCGTGGTCGAGCGCGGCCGGCGCATGGCCGAACGGTCATCCTCCGGCCGCCTCGACCCACCACTCACCCTGGTCCTGGACGACGTGGCAGCCGTGGCCCCACTCCCCCAGCTCCCCGCCCTGCTGACCTCCGGCCCCGACCAGGGCCTCCCCACCCTGGCCCTCCTCCGCTCCCGCGAACAGGCCAGATCCCGCTGGCCGAACCACGAACTCCCGCTGCCGTAGCGGCTGTTCGCAACCGACGCCAGAGTCTCTGTCACTCCGCGGGCCGCCCGTCCCCCGAGGGCACCGCGTACCCGGCGACGGACGGCCACCGCACGGTCAGCACGACCGACTCCTCCTCCGCGACCCAGGAATGATCCACGCCACGCCCCCACACCACGTAGTCGCCCTGGCGCTCCAGCACGACGCTACGACCGGGGAAATCGACCCGGAACCGGCCGCTGATCAGCACCTGGAGGGCGGTACGTTCCTCACCCCGGACCCACTGCGCACGCGTGTCGCCCCGCGGGTGGACCCCCCACTTGATCTCCACGGCCTCACTGCGGCGAGGATCCCCCTCCGCCTTGAAGTGCCCGAGCAGCCAGCCACGGTCCAGCGCCGCGTCCTTGCCCGCATTGCCCACATACACGCTGTCGTCCATGCCGCCGAACGCTAACACCAGCCCGCCCGACGCCCCCTATGCGGACGTCAGCACGTACTCCAGCTCCAGCCCCTCATCCCCCTGGACAGTCACCCCACTGTCCACGAAGCCGACCCGTCGATAGAACGCCGCGGCCCGCCCGTTCCCCTCGTTCACGAACAACCGCACCCGCTCCACCCCGACCCCCCGGGCCCAGTCCACGGCGGCCGCGAACATCGCCTCACCCACGCCCTGCCCGCGAAGCCCGTCCCGCACGAACACCCCCACCAGATGCGCCTGCCGCCGCTCGACGATCCCTCCGAAGAAGTCCCGCGCGCCGGCCTCCTCCACCAGTACGGTCACCGTCCCGGCCCATCCGCCGTCCTCGCCCTCCACAACGAACTGCTGCCGCTCCAGAGCACCCTCAGCAGCACTTTCGGTCCGCTCCTTCCAGAAGGCGTCCGGCCGCGCCGAGGCCTCTTCGTACGTCTCCAGGAACGCGAGATGCGCCACCGGATCCCGCAGCGCCGCCAACCGCAACTCCCGCACAGCCCGCCACTCATCGGCCCGAACGGCCCTCACCAGCAGATTCATGCGGGCCACGGTAGTACCGGGTCACCGCACGGCTCATCTGGTTTCTTGTCCGAGAGCGGTGAACGGTGAACGGTGAACGGTCCGGAAACGCAGAAAGGCCCACACCATAAGGTGTGGGCCTTTCTCAATATTTGTTCGGCGGCGTCCTACTCTCCCACAGGGTCCCCCCTGCAGTACCATCGGC
>NZ_JBSFCF010000069.1:0-25624 GCF_053593335.1 Streptomyces sp. NPDC002324 | reverse complement strand
GTCGGCCACCATGGTGGCCGACAAGTCGAAGGCGAGGTCGCGGTAGCCGTCGCGTAGCGGTCCTCAAGTCTTCAGTTCTTCATGTGGTCGCGGATGCAGGAGAGTTACTGGGCGATGGTCCAGCCGAGATTGGGCTGACCGCCGAGGCCGACGTCGCCCGCCGAGATGCTCTTCGCGCCCTTCGTGGTCAGGCCCGTGACGGTGCCGCGCAGGACCCAGACGGCGCCCTTGGCGTCGTTCTCGCCCCCGGCGGTCGCCACCAGCTCGGCCTTGCCGTTCTTGTCGAGGTCGACCAGGCGGACCGCCGTGCCGAACCAGTCCTGGGACTCGGCGGCGCCGGGCACCCCGGCCGTTGCCTGGGTGTACGAGGTGGCGCCGGTCGTGGTCAGGCCGTCGGCGGAGCCGTAGAGGACGGTCACCGAGCCCGTGTTCCGCTTGCCGCCGACGTCCTCGTTCTGGGCGCCGACCACGACGTCCGCGTAACGGTCGCCGTTGATGTCACCGACGCTCACCGCGCAGCCGAAGCAGTCGTCGGCCTCCCCCGCGCCGGGCGCCCCGGCCGTGTCCTGGTGGACGGTGGTCGGCGTCTGCGCCGGGTCGGGTCCGGTCGGGCCGCCGTACCAGACGTTGATCTCGCCGCCGCGGTGAGCGCCCTTGGAGATGTCGCCGAGGACCAAGTCGCCGTAGCCGTCGCCGTTGATGTCACCGATCGCGCCCGGGTCGCCGTCGGCGGTGGGCAGGTCGGTCTGGTCGTATCCCGTGCCGGTCCAGCGGAGGTAGGAGATCGCACCGCCCTCGTCGTCGTCCACGCCGAACGGGTAGAGCCGCTCGGCCGCGCCGTCGCCGCTCACGTCGCCCGCGATGACGGTCTGCGTGGAGCCGAGTTCATCGATGTCGTACTCGCCGGCCGGGACGCCCGTGCGCTTCCAGGGGCCGTCGAAGACGCGGGTGGTCGGCCGGCTGGTGACCGTCAGGTCGGTGTCGCCGTCGCCGTCGAAGTCGGCCGCCGCGAGGCCGATGGCATAGCCGCCCCCCTCGGAGACCCAGTCAGGCTGCGGCACGCGCGCGCCGCCGGACAGACCGGACTTGCCGCCCCACAGGACCGTGGCGGTACCGACGCCGTCCCGGTCGCCGAGACCCTCGTTCGGGGCGCTGACGACGAGGTCCGCGTAGCCGTCGCGGTCGAGGTCGCCCGAGGCCAGGGCGGCGCCGAACTGGTCGAGTTCCTCGGCCGCGCCCGGGACGCCGGGCGAGTTCTGCGTGATCACCGACCGCTTGGCCGCGGACAGCCCGGAGGGCGAGCCGTAGAGCACGACCACCGCACCGGCGGTGATCCTGCCGGCCACCGTGGCGTTGGCGGCACCGATCGCGACATCGCGGTAGCCGTCGCCGTTGAAGTCGTCCGCGTACTTGGCGGGAGCGGCGGAGGCAGACGTCGCCGGGAGCGGCGTCAGCGGGCCGGTGGTGAGAGCGGCCGCCAGGAGGAGGGTGGGCTTGCGCAAGGGGAGGGCTCCAGGGTCGGGGAGGGCCCGCGCCCCGGCGATCGGAGGACGGGCCCAACGATACGGAAGTTGGATATCAGTTGGCCGCATTCGCGCCGAACATCGGTTGCCCGGTCGTCGACCGCGGACGGGGCGATGGAGCGGGCGCCGGTGGTGGTGATCTTCGTGCCGTTGGAGGGCAGGTAGAGCAACGAGCCGTTGTAGTCGTTCTCGCCGTACGCGCCGACCGTCAGGTCCGCCCGGCCGTCACCGGTGACGTCGGTGAGCTTCACCTCGCCGCCGAGCAGGTCGTCCTTCTCGTCCGAGCCGGGGACACCGGCCGTGGACTGGGCGAAGTACTGAAGGCCGGAGGTGGTGTTCACACCGGAGGCCGAGCCGTACAGAACGGTCACCGCACCGGCGTCGACGACACCGCCGAGGTTCTCGCCCGGTGCGCCGACGACCAGGTCGGCCTTCCCGTCACCGTTGATGTCGCCGAGCGACAGCTCACTGCCGAAGAAGTCGCCGCGCTCGGACGAGCCGGGCACGTTGCCGCTATTCTGCGTCACAGCGACCGTGGTGGTCGGGCCGTCGGCAGAGCCGTAGAGGATGTGCACCTTGCCGCCGGTGGACGATCCGGGCACGCTTGGCTCGCTGCCGTCCTTGGACGGGTCCCAGTCCTGACCGGTGACCACGTCGCCGAAGCCGTCGCCGTTGACGTCGCCGATGCCGGTGATGACACCGCGCCTCAGCTCCCGCACACCGCCGTCCGCGCCCAGGCCGCCGGCCGCGCCCGGCACGTACCAGTTGGTGTTGTAGCCGTAGTCGCCGTCGGTCTCGAAGCCGTCGGCCACCAGGTCGGTGCGCTTGTCGCCGTTGGCGTCCCCGGCGGTGAGCATGATCACGCCCGAGTTCTTGCCGGAGCGGAGGTCCAGCTTGATGCCGTACTCGTCGCCGTAGGAACCGGACTTGGTGATGCCGTCGCCGATGACGTACACGAGGTTCGACGAGCGGCCGATCGCCAGGTCCTCGGTGTCGTCGCCGTCGAAGTCGCCGGCGGCCAGCGACTTGCCCCACTGGTCGTGGGACGAGGGCGCCAGGTCCTTGACGGTGGTGGCGCCGGAGAGGCCCTTGACCGAGCCCCACACGATGAGGACGGTGCCGCCGTCGGTGTCGCCGGACACGTCCTCGGTGGGCGCGGACACGGCGAGGTCGTCGAAGCCGTCGCCGTTGAAGTCGCCGTACGCGCTGGACCAGCCGAACCAGTCGCCCGTCTCGGCGTCACCGGGCACGCCGGTGGTGTTCTGGCTGATGGTCGTGCGCTTGGTCGCCGTCACGCCGGTCGCGGATCCGTACAGGGCGACGATCTGTCCGGCGCCGCTCTTGCCGCTGACCGTGGCTCCACCCACCGAGTACGCGACGTCGCCGAAGCCGTCGCCGTTGAAGTCGGCCACGGGGTGGTGGACCGAGTCGGCCGCCGTCGCCGACGCGGCCGAGAAGGTGAGCAGACCGCCGGTCAGCGCGACTGCGGAGGCCGTCGCGAGGGCGAGTCGCAGGTGCTTGTGCATGCGGGAATCTCCTGCCGCATGCGGGACGCCTGGCCGACGTCCCGCATCAAAATGGGGTGCCCTTCCCGTCCGTGTTCGCCAGGCGTTCACAGGGAGGTCGGCGAACAGGAGACCGCTGGGGGTGCGGCAGGGTTGTACGGGAGTTCGAGATATTTCTGGGACCAATGGAACCGGTGGGGCGCTGGAGCCCTCTTACTGGGCCCAGCTGATGCCCCTGCTCGACAAGATCCCCGCCGTCGCGGGCCGGGTCGGCAGACCCCGTCGACGGCGGGACGCGCTGCTTGCCGACCGCGACTACGACCACGACAAGTACCGCAGCTTGCACCGGCAGCGCGGGATCCGCCCGTGATCGCGGAGCGAGGCCAGCCCCACGGCACCGGCCTGGGCGTCTTCCGCTACGTCGTCGAGCGCAGCGGATGCGCAGGCGGCGGAAGCCGTACAGAGCTGGCCGGACGAGCACCAGGCCCGACTCGACGCCTTTCGATGGCTTCGCTACAACACCCGACGCCGACACTCCCACCTCGGACAACGATCGCCGATCGCCTTCGAGAACGCTTTCTACCTCACACCAACTACGCTGGCACCAGCCGCATAACCCGTGTTCAGGATTCAGGGTCAAGGCCCGTCGCGGCCGACGAGGTCCGGGACCTTCGCCGCGGCCGGATCCGCGACAGTGGTGCGGTGCCTGCGACGCAGCCGCACTCCGGCCAGGCCGATGCTCCGCATCACCCACGCGATCCGCTTGTGGTTGACTCGCTCGCCGTTGTCGCGGAGTTCGGCGGTGATCCTGGGGACGCCGTAGGTGCCGTCCGACTCGCGGTGCACGGCCCGTATCCGGGCTGCGAGGCGGGCATCGGCCGCCTGCCGGGCGGCCCGGTCCGCGGCCGTCCGACGCCAGTAGTAGAAGCTGGAGCGGGCGATGTTGAGGGTGGTGCACAGCCGCTTCACGCCGTAGCGGCGGTGGTGGTCGGCAACGAACTGGAAGCGGTTCACCAGCGCGTCTCCCCGGCGAAATACTTCGCCGCCTTGCGTAGGATCTCGCGTTCTTCCTCCAGCTCGCGGACCTTCTTGCGCAGAGCGGCGTTCTCCGCCTCCAGCGGTGTCGGCGGCTCGGCGGGTGCCTCTGCCCGGCGTCCCCGGGGCCGGCTCGCGCCGGCTGCCCGCACCCAGTTCCGCAAGGTCTCGGGGGTGATTCCCAGATCGGCAGCGACCTGCCGGATCGTCACCTCGGGCCGCGACTGGTACAGCGCGACCGCGTCCGCCTTGAACTGCGGCGGATAGTTCTTCATGACCACGAGATGTCCGTTCTCAGATCCTCAGGATCCAGTGTCTCGTGTGTCCAAGATCAAGGGTCAAGGCCCGATCACCTGCTACTTCCTGCTTGCCTACGCACCGGACCTCAACCCCGTCGAGGGCATCTGGTCCCTGCTGCGACGCAGCAGCCAGGTCAACACCGCCTTCAGCGACCCAGACCACCTCATCAACACGCTCCGACACGGTCTCCGCCGGATCCAGTACCGCAGCAACCTCATCAACGGATGCCTCGCCGAAACCGGACTCACCTTGACGACATCACGACGACAACGTCAGTAACGGGCCCACGGGGTCCGCACCAGTGGGGCGGACGCTGGCCGCCAAGAGCGCGGTGCCCATCTCGTACAGGTCGGGAATGCCGGTGCCCGCCGGTCGAAGACGCCACAGTGACGGGCAGTCAAATCAGCGGGATTTCGACCTTCCTGCTCCGGGGGCAGCTTTCTACTCTGGACACCACAGTGGTCTGGCGGCTGGGGCGGGAGGAGCCGACGATGCGGGCAGAGGGGCATCTGTACACTCCCGGGCCCAGTCTTCGAACCCGTCGGATGCGGCTGCTTGTGGGGCTTGCTTTTCGGGTCCTGCTCCTCGCATCCGCGGCCTACGGTTTGGTTGGCTGCCGGTCCTGGGTTGAGGAGCAGTACCAGGATTCATTGGCATACACGAACGCTTCGGTCTGTCCAGCCGGACAGACATCGGACACCTGCATTGAGCGGACCGCGGCGCAGGTCGTCAACAAGAGTCAGGGCACGTTCTACTTCTCGACGGAGAACAGCGGTGGGGGCAGCGCCCCTACGTATGACGTCGCAGTCCGTCATTCGCGGGGGGCCGAGTGGCTGGGGGTCAGGAGTGAGACGTACTCCGATGTAGATCTCGGGGACTCGGTTGAGCTGCGCCTGTGGGATGGCACCGTGGTAGAGATGAAGGCTGGCGGCCATACCCAGACGTATGGCCTGCCCTCCCGCTCCTCGTTGCTGTGGGGGCTGGCCACCACCTGGATCGTCCTGGGATTGGCCGTAACCGCACTCGTGGCCTACGGGGAATTCACCGGCCTCTTCTTCATTACTTGGCTGTTGCTGTCGCCCACGGCTGTTGCCACGGCGTACGGCGTTCTGGCAGCGCCCCAGTCCATCGGGCCGTGGCTCATGATTGGTTGCGCGGGCGTCACGGGACTCGGATTGGCGGGGGCATTCCTGTGGGACAGCCGGCGCCTTTTTTAGCAACTGCCGCACACATCTGCCCACACCGCCGGCCCAGCCGTCCTCGGCCGGTTACTACCGGTGGACATGGAGTGCAGCCTGCAGCTGACCCGACCAACCCGAGGGCAGGGATCTATACCGCCGGCGAGGACACCCCGATGACCGCCGACGGGAGATGTGAGTGGCCGTCGACAGTGCGTTCACTCGTTCGGCGCTGTAGATATGGAGGCATCCCGTCCGCAGCGCTAGACAGATGTCATGCGACGTTCAGCTCACATAGCCTTGAACACAGCCGCACTGCTGGTCGGGTCCCTTGCTGTCGGGTGTGGACCGCATCTCGCGGCTGATTCCTTCGCCCGGCAAACACAAAGTGTTTCCCCTCCTGATGAACTCGCCGAAGAGCTCGAAGGCCATCGAGTGCCGACCGCCCCCGAGGGTGCCACCATCCCGCAGAGCCCCTCGGACGACGGGAGTCAACAGACCGTCACTTCCTACCTGAACGGTGTCATCCAGGACAACGACAGCATGTGGACAGATCTCTTCACCCAACAGCTGGGATTTACCGAGCCGCTGGTGAGTTACCAGATCGTCCAACCTGGCCAGACGCTGCAGAGCGACTGCCGGTTCCCCGACCAATCTCAGCTCGTCGTCACGCATGACACACCCAACGCTTACTACTGCAGTGTAGATGCGCTGTCCCCCGGTCACCTGGGCTCGATCTACCTGCCAGTGACCACCATGCAGAAAATGTGGACTGGGAACATTCTCGAGAGGCAGTCCCAGAAACAGGGGGACTTCGCCGCAGCGATCATCACCGCTCACGAGTTCGGGCACCACGTGGTGGATGAACTGCGTAGCAATTTCAGCGAACGCAACCAGGTCCAGTACTCGCCCCCAAATGGTAAATGGAAGGAACTCATCGCCGACTGCCTGGCCGGTGTGTGGACCGCGCACGCTTATTATCGCGGTTACCTGGCGGCTGGCGACTTCGAGGAGGCAACCACAGCTCTGGAGGCGGTCGGCGACGACCAGCTGCTCGCGCCCGATCACCACGGCACGCCGCAGGAGCGCAAGGAAGCCATGCTCACCGGGTACCGGCAGAACGGTGCATTGGGCGCCTGCATCAGCAAGTACTGGAAAACAGAGTAGGCCGTGTTCGAGCCAAGGCCCCGACCGCCCCTCGCACCCGAGTGCCCGCCGCGCAAGACGGCCCACGGGATCTTGAGTGACACACTCCCTGCCCGTAGCAAGTCGTAGCCGCGTGGGCCGCTTGCCGGCCATCGGCAGACACCTGATCCGCGGATGCAGGCCTGTGATGTCCATGAAGCGGGCGTCATACAGGTCTTTGACCAGCCCGGCCGCACCCGGCGGCAGCGGCATGGATCGGAAAGGGGTGTCGTAGTCGCTCTCTCCGTGCACGGTGACGTGAGCGGGCCCCCGTCATCCGCGTGATGAAGTCATGGTGGGCCAGTCCCCTCTCCAGGGGGGTGTGGACCCCAGAGGCGAAGTCCCCCTCCGCGGGGCGAATCGCCACGGCGAGAGCAAGGTGCCCTGATAGTGGGCACGCCCAGAGCCCGAAGACCGGCAACCGTAGCGGCGGTCGATTCAAGTCCGCGGGTCGTCGCACAGCGAGACTCGCGTGCACACCGGCGCGCCAGGCCCACACCGCCGCACCCCGCCGGGGCCGGGGCCGGGGCCGCGCCCACGCTCGCCGCTACAGTAACGCGCTCCTCGACATCGACGCCTCGCGCCACCTCGTGCAGATCCACCCCCGAATCCGCCCCTTTGCCCTGTCAGCAGCGGGTGGGGTCGCTTGCCGACGGGTCGCGCATTCGCCACCAAGAACACCCTCGCGGCGACGATCCTACTGGTCGATGATCCTGCTCATGACCCGCCGCCTCGCCCGGCCACGCCTGCAGCGAGCGTGAACCGGCCCGGCTGCCGCTCGGCCAGCCAGCCCCGCGCGACCAGGCGTTTCGCCTTCGACCGCAGCGCCTCCACCTTGGCCGGCACCGCGTCCAGACCGAACAACACGGCCAACTCCTGGCAGGTCAGCGGCCCTTGATGGAGCCGGTCCCGCTCCGCGAGCGCGGTGAGGATGCGCTGATAGTCCACCGACAGCACCGACCAGGCCAGCCCCTCACGCCACACCGGAACCTGCGACCTCGTCCTCGCCGCCTGCCGGGACGCCGAGCCCGCGACCGGGCCGGAGACGACCTCCTCCACAGCGATACTGCCGCCGTCCGGAGCCAGGACCGTGCCCACTCGCCTGCGGGCGATCGCCCACTCCTGCCATTCGTCCTCGGCCGCGGCCAGCTCGGCCTGGATGCGATCGGCTTCCTCACGCAACCCCTCGACACGACGACGAGCAGCGAGCTCGTGCTGTTCCAGCAGTCCGACCACCGACGGCATCCGCGACCTCCCGGGGAGCGACGACACGACACGCCACCACTCCCACCGAATCACCGACCCTATGCCTGACCAGCGAAAACATCGCCCTCAGATTCGGAACGACAACAACTTCTAAGAGGGCGTTTGAAGTGGGCAGATTGCCATTTACGCCCTAGTACGTTCCTCGCCAGGTGGGTGTCGTCTCGTCCGTTATGCGCCTGGCGAGGTTGTCGATCGAGGCGATGTGGATCATGGCCTCGGAGCTGGCGGTGAGGGTCTCGTAGTCGCGGGCGAGGCGGCGGTACATCATGATCCAGCCGATACTCCGCTCCACCACCCAGCGCCTTTTCACGACCTGAAAGCCGCGGCTCTCCGGATTCCGGTTGACGACTTCGACGTCGATTCCGAGGGTGGCGCCGTGCTCGACGACGGCATTCTTGAAGCCGGTGTCGACCCAGCTCTTCGAGATGGTCGGGTACATCTCCTTCGCCTGGTCGAGGAGGCGGATTCCCAGGGCGTTCTCCGAGAGGCCGGCGGCGGTGACGGTCACGGCGAGGATGAGTCCGATCGTGTCGGTGAGGATGCCCCGCTTTCGGCCCACGATCTTCTTCGCGGCGTCCGTTCCCTAGCTGGTCACGGGCACGTTGGTGGAAGTCTTCACGCTCTGCGTGTCGATCACGGATGCGGTCGGCTCGGGCGTGCGCCCCTCTTTTACTCGCGCCAGTCCGGTCAGGTCGTAGTTGAGCTGGGTGAAGATTCCTTCGTCGCGCCAGGCGGCGTAGTAGCGTAAACGGTGCCGTGGTTCGGGAAGCCGTGCGGGAGGTATTTCCAGGGGATTCCGGTGCGGTTCACGTAGAGGATGGCGTTGAAGACGCCCCGTAAATCGATCTTGGCCGGCTGTCCGGTTGCTCTGCGGTCGAGTCGGGCCTTTCTCCAGGCCGTCAACGTCGGCTCGATCAGGGCCCATCGGGCGTCGGACAGGTCGCTGGGGTACGGCTTGCGCTCGCTCACGGCGTAGCGTGATCACGTGCGAGGCGGAGGGCTCGGTTCCGTCGCTCGCTGGGCGATTCCGTGGCAACTTCAAACCAGACGGACTTCCAGGCATGGAAGTGAACGAGACGGATGGCTGAGCATCCGCCCTGGAGACCATCATTCGCCGCCTATGGGATGAAGGCCACCAAAGCAGGGCAGGGGCGAGAGCCATATTTAGGGCTTGACCTGCATAAACGCCCTCTAAGAGATTCTAACGAAGGCGCTGCGCATGCCGGTACGTGATCAGGCAGGTAGCGAGGCAGAGGAACGCCTCGTGGATGGGTTGTGTAGTTCCCAGCGCAGGCGGCGAAACCGTGCAGCCAGGCGATCGCAGCTTCCGCCGCTCCGCTGTTCTCTCCGGCTGTGGGCAGGTCAGGCAGTACGGGCCTGGAGGAGGCACTCAGCGATGATGGGCTTGCTCAGGTAGCGTTCCACGTTGTGGGGGTTGAGCGCGCCGTTGTGCGCGACGACGTCGGTCACTCCGTCGGCGAGGTCGGCCAGGCCCTTGCCCCGTGGCACCACGTCCAACGGCGAGTACAGGTTCGTCCACCGGACACCCGCTGCCACGCCGAGCTGACCGCCGGGGGTGTGCACGCCCTTGCGGACCGCGAGCCATCTCAGCGGGGACCCGAGAGTCACGAGGGTGGTCACCACAGGGCGGCCGTCGGCTCTCACCGGGATCTCACCCCGGCTGAGCATGTCGTAGAAGACGACGCTGCCCAGCGAATGGGCCAGAACCACCGTCGCCTCGGTTTCCACCAGGGTCTTCCGCACCGTTGCCCGGACAGCGCTGGCGGTTTCCGGCTTGCGGAGGTACGCATGGGCCTCACGGACGAACCACAGCAGCCGATCAGTCACCCCCTTGCCTGCCACCTGGTCGACAGCACGTTTCCGCCGTGCGACGCGAGGCGTGAGCCGGTCCTCGCCGAGCGTTCCTTCGAACGACGTGTCGAGACTGGCCTCCACGGCCATGGCCTCCGGTGCGTACGCGGCCAAAGCGTCCAGGACGAAGGCCTCCTCTTCCTCATCCATCGGCACCCCGTCCGCGTCCTCCGGACCCAGCCGTACGAACCGGGTGACCGTCTTCGGGAAAACATCCCGGTACGACGGGACGGTGACGACGATTCCGTCGGGTCCGGACCACAGCGGTGCGTTCGCTCCCGGGACGGCTGGCGCCGAGACGAGCGCGGCTCGCCAGTCGTGACTGAGTTCCTCCGTCGCCGCACCGGCACCCTGACGGATGCCGTGCACACCCACGATGCGTAGCAGACTCATGCGTTTCCCCCTGTGCAGTGGCCACCGATGCGGCCTACCCGTGCGCAACCGACTCCGGCCCCTGCGTCCGCATCAGCCTGAGGCGCGGTTGCGGATATCGTAGATCGGCCGTGCGAGGCAGGGGGGTGGCGGTTGAACACGCAGGCCGGTGACGACCTGAGCGGGATCGCCCGCAGACGACTGGTCGTCGTGGCAGTCGATGGTTACCGGGACGAACGCGAGGGCTTCCGCGACGCCATCGCGGAACAGGTTACCCGGATCACCACCTGGCTCGCAGACCCTGCTCTGGGCGAGGAACGGCGGTTTGAGGTGGTTCCGGTCGAGGATCCGCTGCATACCGTCGGAGACCTGCGGGACTTCCTGCGAGAGGTCAAGCTGTCGGAAGCCGGATATGAGGAAGCCGTCGTCGTCTACATCACCGGCCATGGGCTGTGCCGTCAGGCCGGCCGCCACTACCTGACCCTGCCGAAGACACATCCTGAGCGGTTGCTGTCGACCGCCTTTCCCACCAGCGAGCTCATCACCGCGGTGCTGGACAGCGAGGCCGAGCACGTTCTGGTGCTGGTCGACTCATGCCACTCCGGAGTCCTGCGCGCAGAACTGAGCACCCTGTTGCAGGACCTGTCCAAGGAACGTCGAAGGCACGTCGGGATCGCTGTAGTCACCGCCGGCGACCATGAAGATCAGCCGCAGGTGGGATCCTTCACCCGGCGCGTCGCACTCACCTGGGAACGGATGAACGACGAGTCCGCCGGCTACACCTCCTCGCACCTGTCCTTCGCTGAGTGGGAGCAGTTGCTGCACGAAGTCGGGCTGGCCGACGGCGTGGAGAAGGACCTGATAGACGCCGAGTGGATCATGCCCCATTCACGTCGGCACCAGCTGAGCGCATGCCTGCCCAACCCGCGCTACAAACCGTCCGGGACCGCCGTCGACCCCGCCCTGCGACAACTGGTCCTCGAACATAGAGATCTGGAGTTCTGGCGGGAGCGCGCCTCCGGACGAGTCAGCGGCGACGACGTGGGCTGGTACTTCAGCGGCCGTACTAAGCCCATGAGGCGCCTGGTCGACTTCCTCCGTGACGGCGAGGGCGTGCTCATCGTCACGGGCGCCGCGGGATCGGGCAAGTCCGCGCTGCTGGCCCGGCTGGTCACCCTCACCGCTCCCGCCTTCGTCGAGGACGAGTCGTACGCCGCTCTCATCGCCCGTAGCCCTGGTGAACTCCGGCCAGAGCCCGGCTCGGTGGACGCGGCTGTACTGGCTCGCAACAAGTCCTCCCGTGCCATGGTCGACGACCTCCTCACCGCGCTCGGCGGGACGCCTGCTGCCAAGGGCACCCCGTTGCAGGCCCTTTTCAAACGAACGACCGAGCGTGCGGCCGAGCTCTCCCGGCCGGTGACCGTCATCATCGACGCGCTAGACGAAGCCGAGGATCCGCTCGCCTGTGTCAATGACGTCATTCTCCCGCTCGCTCGCCTCACCTCACCGGTCGGTGAGACCGCCGTCCGCCTCCTCCTAGGTATCCGCAGCTCACCCGTCACGTCCTACTCCTCCGGCGCCGATCTCCGCGACGAGCGGGCAGACGACCTGCTGCAACGCCTGACCGCCGCCCTCAAGGCCGAAGGTGCCGTGCCCGAGCCACTGCGCACGGACGGCCCGGACTGCGAGGCCGACATCGCCGCATACGCGGTCGCGTTGCTGAGCGGCCCCGAGGACAGCCCCTACAAGGACGCCGACGACGAAGCCGTCGAAGCGACGGCCCGTGTGATCGCGAAAGCCGTTGCCCCGTCCTTCCTCGACGCCCAAATAGCCACCGACCAGCTGCGGACGGCCGAAACCCGACAGGACCTCACCGAGGAAGGCTGGCTGCTCCGGCTCGCCGACGGCACCAGCAGCCTGCTGCGCGAAGACGTCAGGGGCATCGCCGCGGCAACCGGGGTCCCGGCCGACCTGCTGGTTGCGGCGCTGCGTGCCACCGCGCTCGCCCAGGGGGCCGGCCTGCCCTGGGGGGAGATCTGGCCCGCGGTCACCGCCGCGCTCGCAGCAAACGCACACGGCCCGGCCGTGCCGGCTGACCCGGAACGAGAGCTGGCGGCGCCCGGCGGCGAGGCACCCGCGACTGCGGATCTGGCCGACCATGCCGTCCGCACGCTACGGTCCAGTCGTCTGACCGGATACCTCGCCACCGCGAGCGAAGACGGACGCACCGTCTATCGGCCCGTCCACCAGCGGCTCACCGACCTGCTCCAGGCCGGCCACGAGTGGCTGCTTGGCGCATCGGACGCCACCCCTCTGCGCCCACCACTCCCGACGGCAGGCAATGCCGCAGAGCTGGCCGCTGCCCATGCGACCGTCACCGGAGTCCTCACGGGATTGGTGCGCCGGGCTCATCCGCACCAAGCACATCCCTACATTCGGCGCCACTACCTGCACCACGCACAGGCGGGCGACCTCCTGACCGACCGGCACGTTCCCGTCGAACTGCTCGCACAAGAAACCTCTGGCACCCTGCGCGCCCGGCTGTCCCTGCCACTGCCCACCGGCGATCCCGATCGAGGCGCACTCACAGCGGCCGCGCTGATCGAGCCATACCTCGACGACAGCACAGACCCCCGCTCCCGCCGCGACAGTATCCACTTCCACCAGAGCGTACGAGGCGAGACGCGGGACGCTGCCGATGAGCAGCGTGTCCTGGCCTTCCGCTGGGGCAGGTGGGCGGCACAGGTCAACGTACTCGCCCCTGCGCAGAAGCTCACCCGCGCCCTGTGCGCAGTTCCCACTCTGGACCGACGCTGGCTCGTCGCGGTGGCCGACGTCTCGCGAGGAGTGCGCGTCTGGGACGCGAGCACGGGCCTGCCGACCGCGGACCTGGCCACTGACGGACCGGTATTCAGGCTCCGCACCATCCGTGCGACCGGCGGCCGCACCTTCCTCATCACGCTCACGCCCCACCGGATCGAGATCCATGACCCGGTCTCGGGGCAGCTAGTGGCGCAACTGGTCGTCTCCTGGGCGCGCGACGTGCACGTCCTGGAAGACGGCCCCTCGCTGTGGAAACTGTTCATCCTCACACGGAGTGGCAGCATGGTGTGGCGTCCCCACTCCGGGCAGACCACACCAGCTCGTGGCGTCCCTCCCTATGAGCGTGAAAATCCGCTGCAGTCGGCAGTCGTCCGACGGGCGAGCGGCCACGCGCTGGTCGCCCTCGCCGGAAGCACGGGCATCCGGTTGTGGGACCCGTTCTCCGGACTGACGGCCGCCGCACCGTTCGGTCCCCGTAACCGTGAGGTCCGGCTCGCCACTTTGAGCCGGCCCGGGCAGGACGACCTGCTCGTCGTGCAGACCCACGGGGCTTCCACTCAGATATGGGAGCCCTTCACCGCATCCCAGACGGCAGGTGTTCGGGAGACTGGTCACTCCCTGATACAGGTACCCGGAGGCACCGACTTCGCCTACGCCACCGGAAGCTACATCGTCGTACGCGACATGGAACTCAACGAAGTGCAACGCATCGCCGGCGATGTTTCAGCAATCAACGAGCTGACCGCGTTGACGGGCCCTGCCGGGCCTCGCATCGTTTCAGCCGCCCCCCAAGGCATCCGTATCTGGGACCTCGCCCCCACCAGCCGCCCACACGGCGATGACCTGCCCGACACGCCCTACCCGGCGCCCGCGCCACACGGATTCTTCCTTCACACCTGGCCACTGCGACGGATGGCGTACCCAGGCCCCGACGGCCCCAGGGACTGCGTCGTTGTCGGCACCCGCGACGGACTCGACGTTCATGACGCGACAACGGGACGGCTGCTGAAGCAGATCCCGATCCCCACCGCTCCCGTCACTGTCGTCGGAGCGCTGCCCTCTCCCCGGGGAGCCGCTCATGTCGCGGTCGCGGGCACTTCTGCGTCCGTCTGGGACCTGGTGTCAGGTGAATCCGTCACATCACCCGACCCTGCGTCGCTTCCCTATTTCTCCTCCCGCACGTGTGTCACCGTCACCGGCGACGGGCTGCCGGTCTTCGTCACCGCTTCTGGACGGAGCGAACTGACCACCACGACCCTGGACCCGAACAGCGGCGAGACCCTCACCCACGTGGCGCCGGCCGACTTCGGGCGCGATGGCGGGCCTGTGTTGATCCCTGTACCGACGGCACATACTGCGACGGGTCCTGCGATCGTGGTGGCCCACGGGCGAGCCATAGAACTTGTAGACGCAGTGACCGGGCATGGCCTCGGCTCATGGGTCCGAGGGAAGCCCGGAACACCCTATCGAGTCGGATGCACTCTGCCGTGGTCCGACAGCCTGCAGATCGCGGTGGCGAACGACAGGGAGATCCAGGTCTGGGACCTGACAGGCCGCACACAAGTCGCCGCCTGGCCCGCGCATGGAACCCTCGCCATGACCGGACTCCATCTGATCGGTGGCCGAAGGCTGCTGGTCTCCAGCAGCTCCAGCGGTGTCCGCATCTGGGACTCGGCAACAGGCGAACTGCTCCACACCCTCCTCACCAGCGCGCCCGTCCACGCGGTGATCACCGGGATAACCGAGGAGGGCCCCGTTCTTCACCTGCTCGGTCCAGCTGGCCTTGTCACACTGGCCGTCGATCCCCCGCTGCTGTGAGGACTACCGCCTCGCAGTTGGCCGCCTGGTAGCGGTTGCGGCACTAATAAGGGGTTGCCGCCGACGGCGCTTCGCGTTGGCAGGCGTCAACCGCTTTCAAGCAAAATGACTGCGCAGGCGCTGCTCGGCCGGTTTCTGTGTGTGTGGGGGGGGACGAAAGCGGGGGTCGCCACCTGACATTCGGTACGCGGATCATAGCGACGGGTACGGCAGCCCCTACGACGTGAGCGGAACAGGTGCCGACGGCTGCCATGGGGGTGTCGGCATGGCGTCCGGCTCCAGACCATGCGGCCACAACCTGCGGAGCGTCTTCCCTCGTGGCCTGGCGCCACAGAGGCTTGGTAGCACCATGGTTGGCGACCTGCCGGGTCAGGATCTCGGCGCCTTCCCGGTCTCCGGCCTCCTCGCGTATCTCGGCCAGGCGCCACAGAGCGTTGATATCGCCGTGGAGGGCGGCCCGCTGGGCCAGGTTGTCGGCGCCTTCCCGGTCCCCGGTCTTCTCTCGCATCTCGGCCAGGCGCCACAGGGCGTGGGTGTCACCGTGGTCGGCGGCGTGCCGGCAGAGGGCTTCGGCGCCTTCCCTGTCCCCGGCCTCCTTTCGCATCATGGCCAGGCACCACAGGGTGTTGGTATTGCCGCGGTCGGCAGCCTTTCGGGCCAGGTTCTCGGCGCCTTCCCGGTCTCCAGCCTTCTCCCGCGCCTCAGCCAGGCGGCGCAGGACGCGGGTGTCGCCGCGTTCGCCAGCCTGCTGTGCCAGGTTGTCGGCGCCTTTCCGATCTCCGGTCTTCTCTCGCATCGCGGCCAGGCTGACCAGGGCGCCGGTGTCACCGTGGTCGGCGGCGCGGTGGCGGAGGTGGTGGGCCCAATGCAGGCGGTGCCGGTCCTCGGCGGCATGGGTGAGGTTGTTGAGGTCGTCGGGGTGGGTGAGGTGGGTGTGGGCGGCGTGCCAGAAGGAGGCGGGCGGGCACAGGTGTTTGCGGGTGGTGCGGCCGTGTTGTTCGAGGTAGTCGGCGAGCCGGAACACCGGCCCCGCAGACGACGG
Organism: Streptomyces sp. NPDC002324; assembly: GCF_053593335.1. Classification (NCBI taxonomy): domain Bacteria; kingdom Bacillati; phylum Actinomycetota; class Actinomycetes; order Kitasatosporales; family Streptomycetaceae; genus Streptomyces; species Streptomyces sp. NPDC002324. The sequence continues at coordinate 9,705 of NZ_JBSFCF010000069.1, read as the reverse complement.
GGCCGCGGTGTCAGCACTTGCGGTAGGAGTGGATGGGCGTCGCGGTCCCGGGGGGTGGTGCGGCGCAGGAGAGCCTGTTTGCCGTGGACCAGTTTGGCAAGTTCGGCGTAGGCGCGCTCTGCCCAGTCGTCGGTGAGGTGGTCGTAGTCGATGTCGGTGAGGTAGTCGGAGACGGCGTCGGTCAGAAAGACCTCCGGGAGGTGGAGACCGACGCCGAGGCGCGCGCGTCCATCGCCACCTCCAGCAGCGCTCTGGCGGTCGGGCTGGCCTGCTCGTAGCGGTTCAGGAGTTCCGGGGCTCCGGCCAGGTCCTGGGTCACCCGACCGCCGTCACGGGCACGGCTGAGGGCGCCGGCCAGCAGCCGGTCACCGCCCTCGGCACGGGCCGTGGCGGTGGCAGGGCGGCGGTGTCGAAGGCGTCCGGGACGGCCAGAGTGCGGCCGGCCAGCAGTTCCCGCACCCGGCTGTACGGATCTTGCTCGCCCGGTGTGGGCAGGGCGGTGTATTTGGCGGCGTACTCGGGCCACAGCGTGCCCAGCACCAGGACGGGCCCGCGCTCCTCATCGACCAGCAGCCGGTGCACGGCCGCCGCGATCCGCTCTCCGGCCACCCGGTCGCCGAGATAGTGCTGGGCCTCGTTCAGCCACACCACCGTCCGTGGCACGACATGGTGCAAGTCCTCCAGCGCGGCCTCCGCGCGGGTCGGGTCGAAGGGATGCCACAGCCGCCCCCCCCCCCTTCGCCGCAAGCGGCTGGACGGCCTCCCAGCACGCCCGGGTCTTCCCCGTCGAAGATGTGCCCACCAGTACCACGATCCGGCTACGGCCGGCAGCCGCATCCCGTACCGCATCGTCCAGTACCCGGTCATGCTCGCGGGCCACGTACCCGGGTAGCGCCCGCACCGCGGGCAGCGACGTCACCGGGACCGGCAGGGTGGACTTCCAACTCGTGCGGTTCCCACTGGCTGATCGGCCTGCCCGGCTCCACCTCCTGGCCTGTGGTCGTGCCCGACTCTTCGGCTGCAGCCCGCTGCAGCTCCAAAAGCTCGCCCACCGGCAGCTTCAGAACGCGGGCCAGCGCCGCCACCGTGTCCACCGACGGCACGTCCCCTCTGGGCGAGAGCGCCTGCGACACGGTCGTACGCCCCAGCCCAGCCTGCTTGGCAAGCTGCGTCTGGTTCAGCCGGGCCCGGGCCCGCCCAGCATCGAGTCTCCTGCGCAGTTCGGTGAGTGCCGGACCCTCGGCTCTCTGCAAGCCGGTCCGCGGCCTGGATGAAAGCGGCATCGACCCGATTGCGGTGCGTGGCTAGCGCCCCGCGGAGCGCGCGACGGTTGCCGAAGTCCGCAGCGGCGTGCCGGGCGAACGTTTGTAACGGCAGTCCGAGGCGGGAGACCTGCTGGCTGAGCCTGATGGTCTCGGTGTGCCGGGTATCGGGGCGTGTGACGGTTACGCTGACTTTCAGCAGGTTGAGCAGCGGGCTATCGTCTCTCCCTGCATTGCCGCCTGCACCAGCATGATGTCCAGGACGAGCACCATGCGCGTCTGGAACTGCCACATCATGATGAACCAGTCCACCTTCACCCACGAGCAGTCAGTGGTCGGTGACGGCTCCAGTTGCCCGCCGGGCCTGCACGACCCGCGATAGAAGGCGATCATCAGGAGTACGAACGCGCCCATGACGACGACGGCCTTGACCGCCATCCGCGGGAACTGCCCCCGTTCGTACGTGAGCGCTCGGCGGATGGTGGCGGCCTCCAGCTCAAGGCCCAGCTCGGCTGCCGCCGCTTCTCCCGCGGTCACACGCTTCTCGACGCACCGGTGATGCATCCGCAACAGCGGGTGCATCCACGACGGTTGGGCCGCAGTACTCACGCCTCTCCCCCCGAAGGTCAGCTGTCGGGTAAGCCTATGAGCATCCACTGACAGCGCACCTGGAGCAGGCGAGGCAGCAGCCTCGCTGTAGGTTCCGAATTCATTTGTCGTTCGGTGGCGACGTGACCTGGAGCTTCGGAGTGCTGTCCAAGCTTCTTGTCGAGACTTCGTCCGGACGATCTGTCGGTTTCTGTCGGCGTAAGGTCTCGGCTCCCACGTCGCGTAGAGATTGACGTCGTCGGTTGTAGGGGCCGCTTCACTCTCTCCCGGCCAGTCCGGCAGGGCGATGTCCTTGCGGCTGCTGCGGGTACCCATGGCACCCACCCGTATGATCATCGGGCTGATCGCTTGCTATCTAGGGGGAACAGAGTTGCGATCCAAGAGGGCGATTCAGGGTCTCTGCCTGATTGTGACTGTCATGTCCTTGTTAGGGTGCGGATCCGGCGTCGGAACTGGGCGGCGTACTCCGACCCAGGACGACAAGGCTTCGGCTCAAGCCACCAGAGTTTTGGGCAAGGAACAAGTACGGGCGGTGCTCCCGGACTTGGACGATGTGCCCCCGGGCTGGGAGAGGTCCGGCACGCTCCGTCTCCATGGTGCCAATCCGAAAGACGGTGGCATGTTGGCCTCCGGCACCCGGGGTTACGCTGCGACCGACCTCGAAGGCGATGTCGGGTTCGGTATCTACTCTTTCCGGACTCGCGCTCAGGCCATCGGCAGGTACACGGAGAAGAAGTCGCAGATGGCGAACGCGCAATTGGGACCTGCACAGATCCCGGACATCGATGCAGCGTTCACGGCCTCCTTCTGTATCGGCACTAACCCCTGCAGTACCTCGATCAACCTCCGCGTGGACTCCGTTTACGCCTACGTGAATATCAACACGGATGGCCCAGCCGCGGCCGATGCCAAGATCCTCAACTCTGTTACCCGCATGTTCGTTCAGCGCATCCGGCAGGCGCAGCACGGGCTGTCGCCATCGGCGAAGGCAGCGTGAAACCGCAAGCGTCTACTGACCTTTGCGGCGTGGTGTCGTTGAGGGCTGACGATGTGTGATCGTCGCGGTATGCCTGTTGTGTGAGATATCCGCAGGGTGGTGGGCTTACGCCTGAACGGCAGGTGTTTCGCGAGCGGATCCGGCTGGAGGCCGCGCAGTGATTCGCTGTGGGTGCCTCCAACGCGGAGGTCGCCAAGGACTTACGGGTGAGTGTGCGCTCGGTGCAGCGCTGGCGCCGGGCCTGGCACGACGCCGGCGCCGAGGGGCTCAGGGCTGCCGGTCCCGTCTCACGGCCCAAGCTGAGTGAGGCCCTGTTCACCGTGCTCGAGCAGGTTGAGGTACGGCTCCGCCTCTGTGAGACGTCGGCCGTCGATGGCCGCCCACATCGCGCTCGCCGTGAAGGCCGCGGCGACGCCGTACAGCTCGGACCGGATGCGGGTGGATGCGGCATAGCTGTTCTGGAGCTTCACCGTTTCCTCGGCAAGCCCGGCTGCGTGCTGCTGGAGCTCCCTCGTTCCCCCGTATCTGTTGTCCATGCTGACGACGGCCGCCAGCTTGGCGTTCATTCGGTCGACATCGGCAGAACCGAGCCGACGTTGCGCGGCGGACGGGGCGGTCAGGGAGGCTCCGGCGGCCGTGGCCGCTGCGAGGAACGTGCGGCGATACAAGGGGTCATCCTCGGGTGCTGGGGAAGGGAGGCTTGAGTTCTTACTCCCCCGGGAAACGAAGCCTAACTCTGAGGCAGGGAGATCCGTGACGGTCTCAAGCGCCTTTCTCAGCAGTGCGTTGGGAGACCGGTGTTCTCCTCCGCGCAGCTTCCAGACGTGTCTCTCGTGGACAGTGCCGTGACGGCCTGCCAGGTCCTCAATTGCACTGTTGACCAGGGAAGTCAGCTCCTTGACGGACATCTTGTGCCGTTCCATCCACGCCGCGAGAGCGCCGTTCTGTGTCCCCTGCATGACGGAACGTTAGGGCGCGACGCCAGATAGAAGAGCAAAGGGAAAGCCAAAACGGCAGGGTGCTTGCGAGCATCTAGCGGTGCAAACGGCATCCCCATCAGTGGCACGGAAGCGGTTGTCTGGTCACCCAGCGAGCACGACTGCGGACCAGGGAGTCCCCCATGCCCCACCCCAGAGATGCGCATTCCACCAGCACTGCCCTTGAGCTACGCCCCCGTGGGGGAGTCTTGGTCGGCGTACGGGGGACCTCCCGCCGGCAGACCGCCGTCGCGGCCGCGACCTGGCTCCTGGCCGCAGCGCTGGACCAAAACGCCTTCACGGCCTGGGGAGAGCCGGACGGGATCGCACTCCTGCGCTGCGGTGGCATCTTCGGCGCCGTCCGACTCTCCGCCGACCTTGTTCGCGCCGCGGCCGACACGGAGAACACGAAAAAGATCAACGCCTTCCTCGCGGAGGCGCTGGACGGTCCCGTGTTCATGGATCAGTACGCCAGGTCGTACTACGTCCTGGTCCCAGTGAGCACCGGGAAGCGCCCAGAGTGGCCGGCTTCCGGCCGACTTCGGGATGCGAAGTTCCTCGGGCGTACATGGATCGTCGGCGTGCCGCGCCTTGACGCCACTGCCCCGAGCCGGACGCGCCGCTACTGGTGCGTGCCCATGGACGGACCCGGCGCCCTTGCCGATCCTGCTGCGGTGTCGAAGCTCGCCGCTGGCTCCACGGGCAGCGCGACGGCCACGCCCGCTGCATGACCGGCGTCGGCCGCGTGGAGTCCCCCGGACGCGGCCGACGCCTCCCTACAGCCACTGCGAGAGACAAATGCCCGACCCCCTGATCCCCCCAGAGGCGCCCTGATGACCACAGCTACAGCCGACGTTGCCGCCGGCCTGCCGAACCTGAAATGCCGCACTGACGACAGCGTCCTCACAGCAGCACGCGCCGCGCTCCTCCGTTCCCTCGCTGCCGACGTGATCGGCGGGCAGACATTCGAGGACCTGGAGGCAGTGCTCGGCGAGCACGCGCAGCCCACCCTGGGGCAAGCCGCCAGCATCGCCGCGCGGTTCGACGAGACGACGACGAGGCTGATCCGGTACATGCCGTATCTGGGGCCGTACCCGGTCGACGCGATCACGCACCTGACCATCCTCAGCGCCGAGCACCCGCCTACCGAGTACGCGCACGGCCACCTTCGCCGTTTCGCCTTGGCCCTCCTCGATGTCGTCGATCTGGTGGGAGATGTCGTGTGACTCCCGCCCCGGCACATCAGCCAGCCCGTCCAGCACCCCAACCCACACGAGAGAGACATGCCCACCCCCATCACGCACAAGGGCCACCCGGTCCCGTACATCGCCGCCTGGAGCGACGAGCGCCTGCCTCAGCCGCGGATCGTCGCCGCTGTACGCCGGAGCGGCCTCGCCGACGGCATCGCTTTCGAGGACTCCCTCAACGTCAATGGGTTCGCTGCGGGCCGCGACACGACCGGAGTGCTGTGGAAGCGCTGGGCGCTATGCCAGGGACACGGGGTGCCTGAGTTCAGCGTGGTCCACGTGCACCGAGGCAAGCGGGCGATGAGGAACTTGTTGTGCCAGGTGTGCGGCGGCCCATCGGACGTCAACCAGCCGGGCCGACTCTTCCTGCTGGAGGACGAGCGGCACGTGAAGGGCTGGCCCGAGGGCCAGGTCACGGTCCATCCGCCGCTGTGCCTCGCGTGCGCGCCTGTGGCCGCTCGGCTCTGCCCGCACCTGGAGGGCAACGTGGTCGCCGTCCGGGCCGACCGGATCAATGTCAACTGCGTGTACGGCGACGTCTACGCCAACAGTGGGGGGCCGCTTCCGATTCGGGTGGCGACGAAGCAGATCGTGCCCCTCGACGACGCACGTCTGAGGTGGACGCTCGCTACCCAGCTGGCCGCCACCCTCTATGACGTCACGGTCGGCGACCTGCCCGAGCTCGTGGAAGCACGGAAGGTGGCGAGCGCATGACGAAACTTCCCCCAGCCCAAGCCGCCCTGCCGGTCCGACAGCAAGAGGTTCTCGCCTTCATCCGCGAATCCGTGAAGGTCCGGGGATTCTCGCCCTCTCTGCGGGAAATCGGTGATGCGATCGGGCTGAGCAGCACCGCATCCGTTTCCTACCAGATCAAGAAGCTGCAGGAGAAGGGCTTCATAACCACTCCTGAACCGGGGCTTCCGCGTTCGTACCGTGTGGTCGGCGATTCCCCGGACCAGGGAGTACCTGAGCTGAGGCACGTTGGGTGCCCCCTTCTCGCTACCGCAACCGACGGAGAGGAGTCGGACCACCAAGTCGTTCTCAGAGTGGTGCTGGAGCCAGCCATCGCCGGTGCCCTGCGAGCAGGGGCCGTGCTGACCGTGAAACAGCTGCCCGTCGCCGACGGCGATTCCGGGACGCGCAGAGGGTGGGCAGCCCTCGGACAGGTGACTGGGGTTCTGCACCCCCTCTCCATCATGCAGGCGGAGCCAGTGGGCTCCTCCGTCCCGTCTCCGTCCGGCGGCTCGGTTGCCGATTCCGCTCCGCTGAGGACGCCTGGCGCCTTCTAGCAGGCCCAGCTACGACGACATGGAGGCAACGTGCACAAATTGATCACCAGTCCGTTTCTGGGGCAGTACCTCGTCCTCCGGCCCGGCCACGCCAGGGGGGTGGGCATCCCTGAGTCCCGGCACAAGGAACTGCATACGGCCGTCACCGAGGACCGGCCAGCCCCGGCCTGGCTGGCTGAGGCCACCACTGCGGCGTGGCAGATGTCCATGCCCACAGGCAGCCTGCGGGACACGGTCCTGGTCCGTGAGCGCTCCACATACGGGTACGCGAAGGCGTCGTGGGAGATCAACCTCGGATGTGATCACGACTGTGGGTTCTGCTACCTCGGAGAGAAGCGGTTCGAGGGACTTGAGTGGGACGACAAGGTGCGCCTGCTCACGATGCTGCGGGACGCCGGCGTGCTGTGGCTGCAGATCACCGGCGGGGAGGCGCTGATCGACCCCCAGTTCGCCGCTGCATACGAGTACGCCACTGGCCTCGGCATGATGATTCAGATCTCAACGAACGGGAGCCAACTGCACAAGCCACGCATGCAACAGCTGTTCGCACAGCTTCGGCCGTACCGGCTGACTGTGAGCCTTTACGGGGCGACCGGGCCGACCTACGACGCCGTCACCCGCAACCGTGGCGCCTTCGACCGGTTCACGCGCGGCCTGGACGCATCTCGCGAGGCGGGCCTGCCCGTCCGGATGAACATCATCGTCGCCGAGGAGAACGCGCACGAGGTCGACGACATGGTCCGCCTGGTCGAAAAGCGCTGGGGTTTCCCGTACCAGGTCTTCACGAACATGTCCCCGACGATCGACGGTGAGGCGACCCCGCTTGCCTCACAGGCCCAGAAGTACGTGCAGACCCGCCGTGTCTTCACCGGCTGCAACGCAGGTCACACGTTCTTCCACGTCGATCCGCATGGCATCGCATCGGTCTGCAAGATCGGCCGCGACCCCAGGGTGAACCTCATGACGGAGGGCCTGAGTGCCCTCTCCCGGCTCGGCGGCATCGCCGAGTCCCTACAGCTCCGCACCGGTGGATGCTCCGGCTGCTCGAAGGTCGGCACATGCAGGACGTGCCGACCGCTGGCCAAGCTCCACCAGGAGGCGGGGGACAACCGATCGCTCTACTGCCAACACGGAGGTTACGGAGCATGACCATTTCCACCCTCAGCATCACCCGGCCCGCACCGGTGCCGGTCACCATCGGCCTGCGCCCTCCGGCGGAGGCCACTGGCGCCCTGCCCGTGCCGATCAGCCCGCCCCCGGTCGCCGAGGGCACATTCCAGATCATCGGCGACCTGGACGGCGACGTCGCCGAGTCCGCCAGTTGCTCCTGCTCGGCCGGTGACGACCAGCCCTACTAGACCGGAACCTGCTCAAACACCGCTGCCCCGGCCGTACGCTGGCCGGGGCAGTCCCATCTCTACCCGCGAGGAACCGCGCCGTGTCCATGATCCGCCGCCACTTTCACGACCTCCCTGCACAAGCACGCCAGGCCATTGCGGACAAATCCGGCCCCATTCGCGCCGCCCGTACTGCCAAGGGAGGGCTGAACTCCGGGATCGCCGCGTTCCTCGACACCGACGACGGCCCCCTCTTCGTCAAAGGCATCCCCGCCGACAACCCACAGGCCCCGGCACAGCGCCGCGAGGCCGCAATCAACCCGCACCTACCCCGCGCCTGCCCTCGCCTGTACTGGCACATTGAGACAGCTGGCTGGGACCTACTCGGATACGAAGTCCTCCAAGGTCGCCACGCTGACTACACCCCGCGCTCCGCTGACCTCCCGCTGATCGCCGACGCGATCACGGAACTGCAGAAGATCACCGCCCCGGCGGACATCGCCATCAAGGAGGCAGAGCAACGCTGGGCCGCATACGCCCCGCCCGGCACCGCCGGCCTCTTCGCCGGAGACACCTTGCTGCACACCGACCTCGCCCCCCACAACGTGATCGTGAACAACCGAGCTCACGCCATTGACTGGGCCTGGCCAACGCGCGGTGCGGCCTGGATCGATCTGGCGATCCTTATCCTGCGCCTGCTTGAGGCCGGGCACACACCCGCTGAAGCGGATGCCTTCGCCCACCGTTTCCCATCATGGCGAAACGCACCGGCGAAGGCTGTGCAGGCTTTCGCCGCCGCCAACTCTGCTGCGTGGCAGGAGATTGCTCGCGCGGACACTGCGCCGTGGAAGACGGCGATGGTCCACCATGCCGCCGCCTTCCACACGCACGTGAATGTCTCCCTGGGCGGGACGTAGGCGGGAGAGGTGTAACAGAACACAGCCGTTGATGTTCGGGCAGTGCATCCGCCGCCAGTGGTCCGAGTACGACGAGCGCAGCACCGTACGCACCCGGGCCCAGTAACGGGCCTCGTTCGGCGCGGCCTCCGCCGCCAGCGCCTTCAGCGTCGACTCCCTGGCCACCGGAAAGATCACCTTGCGGACCGTGCCGCCCGGCTCAGCGACCGCCGCCTCCGCCAGCCGCAGCAGGATGCCCTCGCCGCAGCTTCGGGAGAACAGGGCCCTGACCGTTGATCGGCGGCTCCCCCACCCCTATGGCATGTGGGAGGAGTTGACGTAACGGATTTGGTCTAAGAGGGCATCTGATCAATGTTCAGGTTGTTCTGTCTGATTCGCCGGTTTCGATTCGCCAGGTTAGTGTGGATTCTCCGGTGAGCTCGCGGCTGGTTTTGTTAGCCATCGCCCAGTGGACCATCGCGCGGGATCGCTGGGGCAGTGCTTCGTAGTCCCGGACGAGGCGCCGGTGCTGCATGAGCCAGCCGAAAGTTCGCTCGATCACCCAGCGTTTCGCCTGGGGTTGGAACCCCTTGCCGGTAGGCCGCTTCACGACCTCAACGTCGATTCCCCTCGCGGCTCCGTGCTGGAAGACGCTGTTCTGGTATCCGCCGTCGGCCCAGACCTTCGTCACGCTGGGATGGGAGGCGGCCAGCTCGTCGAGCAGGCGTTTCCCGCCGGTCGAGTCGTGCACCGAGGCGGCCGTGACAATGACGGCCAGGACCAGGCCGAGCGTGTCCGTGGCCACGTGGCGCTTACGCCCTTTGATTTTCTTGCCGTTATCCCGGTGCCGGGATAACGGCAATTATCTGGAGGCGTCGGTTATGGCGGGGCGGGCCGATCAGAGCTGGTGGATGGCGGTGCTGCAGGGGTTGAGGCCGGTGATAACTACAGGTTCTCCAGGAAGGTGAGCAGGCTGTCGGTGGGTCGGTAGCGTTTGGTGGCGGTGTCGCGGGGTGCGGTGCGGGCCAGGGCGCGTTCCTTCATCGCCAGGTCGGCGTGGAGGTAGACGTCGGTGGCCTTGGTGCTGGCGT
>NZ_JBSFCF010000068.1:0-27971 GCF_053593335.1 Streptomyces sp. NPDC002324 | reverse complement strand
CGCGGGGGCGGCCCCCCCCCCCGCCCGCCCCCCCCCCCCCCCGGCGGCCCGGGACCGTCGAGCAGGCGGGCGAGCGCGCAGGCGCCGCCCGCCGCCGGTCAGTCCTCGCGCGGCCAGTTCTCCGCCTCGAACATCCAGCGCTGCTTCTCCAGCTCGTAGGTGACGGAGATCAACAGGTCCTGCGTGACCTTGTCGGCCTCCTCCGTGACGTCGATACGCTCACGCAGCCGCCCGATCGCCGTCTCCAGTGCCTCCACCAGCAGCCGTACGACCTCGGTGTCCCGCAGCCAGCCGTCCTTCGGCCCCTGGAGGGCGAACCGGGTCGCCACGGTCTCGGGCCTGCCGTCCGGGGCCACCCCGATCGCCGCCGCGCGTTCGGCGACCTGGTCGGCGAACGTCCGTGCCGTGGACACCACCTCGTCGAGCTGCAGGTGGATCGAACGGAACCTCGGTCCCACCACGTTCCAGTGGGCCTGCTTCCCGATCAACGAGAGGCCCAGCAGATCCACCAGGCTCTCCTGCAGCGCCTCGCCCGCGATCCGGCGGGCGGACTCGGGAAGTGTGCTCCTCACCATCGTCATCGCGCAGTACTCCTCATCGCTTCATCCGGGCATACCGGCCAACGCTTCGTGCCGGGCGGCATCGGCGCTCCCGGCTCTGCGGAGCAGGTCGGTGCGCTCCTCCTCGCCCATGCCGCCCCACACGCCGGCCGTCTGCCCGTTGCCGAGCACCCAGTTCAGGCACTCGCGGCGCACCGGGCAGCGGCCGCAGACACGTTTGGCGGCGGCGACGTCGTCGAGCGCCGGCCCTGTGGTGCCCACGGGGAAGAACAGTTCGGGGTCCTCTCCCACGCAGGCCGCTCTCCGCAACCACTCCATGCCGGTGCGGGTGCCCAGGTCGGACGCGTGAAAACGCGGCGTACGGCAGCGGCTCAGCGCCTCAGCGCGCAGTCCACGAACTCCTTGACGTCAGCGAGCACTTCGCCCTTGTTCGTCTCGTTGAACACCTCGTGCCGGGCGCCCGGATAGACCCGCTCGGTCCAGTCGGCGCCCCGGAACTCCTCGATGCCCGTACGGCTGCCGGACAGTGGCACGATCCGGTCGTCGTCGCCGTGCAGCCACAGCAGCGGGAGCGCGTCGACCGGACCGTTCTTCGAGATCGCCGCCAGGCAGCGGTCGATCGCCTCCAGCGTCGGCCGCTTGAACGGGCCGTGCCACACCAGCGGATCGTTCGCGTACGCGGCGCCGACCGCCATGTCCCGGGAGAGCAGCTTCGGGTCGAGCGGGACCTCGGGCACCTCCGGCGGGGCGAGCAGCGCCCGCAGCGGCTCCCAGATCCCGATCAGCGGCCCCGACAGCACGATCGCGGCGAGTCCGGCGCCGTACCGCTGGGCGTACCGCGCGGCGATCAGACCGCCCATCGAGTGGCCGATCAGCACCACCGGCAGACCCGGATACGCGGCCCTGGCCCGCACCTCCACCGCGTGCACATCGGTGACCACGGCCTCGAAGTCCTCGATCAGCACCCGCTCGCCCGCCGACCTGCCGTGCCCCATGTGGTCGGGGCCGAACACGGCCGCGCCGTGCCGCACCAGGGCATCGGCCACATGCTCGTACCGGCCGATGTGCTCCCCGTAGCCGTGCACCAGGAGCACGACGTAGCGCGCCCCCTCGCACGGCCATTCCCGTGCGGTGACACCGCCCCGCGTACCGGCGAAGCTGTGCTCGCGCGAGTCGGCCATGACTCCTCCAACTACGTCGGTGAAGGTACCCGGGGGATCTTGCCAGCCCGTCGGACGATGGTCCATGGGCCGTCCGGGGCGAAACCCGCCACCGGGCGGCGGGGACACGGCCGGATCCCGAACCGGGGCGAGAGCGGGATCGACTGGCGAGACGGTCCTGTCGCGCGCCGATAGGTGCGCATAGCATCGGACCCCGCATGAACACGATGACTCTCTGGCACCTGTCCACGGCCGAGTTCGCGGCCCTCGCCTTCGCGGCCCTGCTCGTCGGTTTCTCGAAGACCGCCGTGAGCGGCGCCAACACGGTCAGTCTCGCGATCTTCGCGGCGGTCCTGCCCGCCCGTGCCTCGACCGGCGTCCTGCTCCCGATCCTCATCGTCGGGGACGTCCTCGCCGTCCTGACCTACCGGCGGCACGCCCACTGGCCGACCCTGTGGAAGCTCTTCCCGGCGGTCGGCGCCGGTGTCGTCCTCGGCACGCTCTTCCTGATCCGGGCCGACGACCAGATCGTGCGCACGTCGATCGGCGCGATCCTGCTGCTGATGGCGGCCGTCACGATCCGGCGCCGGCGCACGGCCGACAAGGACGACGAACCCGACGCCGTCACCACCCGCGCCGGCCGCGTCAAGGCCCGCTCGTACGGCGTCCTCGGCGGCTTCACCACCATGGTCGCCAACGCCGGCGGGCCCGTGATGTCCCTGTACCTGCTCTCGGCTGGCTTCCGGAAGCTCGGCTTCCTGGGCACGTCGGCCTTCTTCTTCCTCATCGTCAACGTCTCCAAGGTCCCCTTCAGCGTGGGCCTCGGCCTCATCGACGCGAACTCCCTGCTCCTGGACGCCGCCCTGGCCCTGTTCGTCGTGCCGGGCGCCCTTCTCGGCAAGTGGGCGGTGAACCGCATCAACCAGAAGCTGTTCGAACAGCTGGTGATCGCGGCGACGATCGTGGGCGGCCTGCAGCTACTGCTCCGCTGAGGGGCCCGACGCGGAGGACTCCGGTGCCGGGTGCGCGCGGCGCAACCGGGGGGCCCAGGCCCGCGCGTCGACCGCACGGCCCTCCCGCTCCACGACGCCGGCCAGCCGCCGCGCCCAGGCCCCGACCCCGGCCAGATCGACGCCGTAGGGCTGCCGCCGTCCGCTCCCGGCCCCCCACTCCTCGACGGCACCGGCCCCGCGCCGCAGCAGCAGGGCCCCGCCCTTGACGTTCCCCCGCGCCGAGTGGGTGAGGCCCACCGCGAGCTGGGCGAGGCCCCGCCACAGCGCGCGTTCCTCGTCGGGCCCGGACTTCCAGGCGTCCTCGAAGACCTCGTGCGCGTGGAACGGCTTGCCCGCGTCCAGCAGTGCCTGCGCCTCGACGACCGTCTTCTCCGGCTCCCGCACCACCCCCTCCGGCTGCCGCTCGACCCCCGGCGCCCCGTACGGCAGCGGGCGCCCCAGCCCGTCCCGGGGCCGCGCGCTGCGCGCCCGCCCCTCCTCGTCCCGGTCCCGCCCCCACGCCGTCGTCCCGTCCTCCGCTGTCCCGCTCATCCCTCGATTGTCCCCCGCCTCCCACCGGCTGCGGGGCAGGGGCCGACGTACGGTAAAGTTCTCACTGCGCGATCACGCGGTTCACCGCGGACAGCGCACCGGGACGTGGCGCAGCTTGGTAGCGCACTTGACTGGGGGTCAAGGGGTCGCAGGTTCAAATCCTGTCGTCCCGACAGTTCAGTGGACTGTCGTAGCAGGTCAGGGCCTTGGATCACATCGTGTGAGACGAGGCCCTTGATCGTTTCTGGGCTCTCGTCCCACACACTCGAACCACGGTGGCTCCGGGGTGACGAGAGCCCAACTCGACCGGCACCAGATGGACGTCGAGCCCGACGGGCACCGCCTTGTCGATCCGGACCACACGGGCGGACTTCCGATCCCCGGCCGGGCAGCGGGCAATATCGCCTCGCGCGCGCATGGCTCTGGCCGGCCTTACAGTGATCTCTGGAGTACTCGGGGCAGTCGACGGCCGGTCCTCGGGCCGGCGGGAAGCGGGCACCCATGGCTGAGCGGCTCAAGAGATCAGGGCTGGTCGGCGAGCTTTCGGCAGAATTCGCCGGCACCATGATCCTCATCCTCTTCGGGTGCGGTGTGGTGGCTCAGGTAGTCGCCGGCGGGGCCCTCACGGACCCGGCGGGCGGCCTGGGAAACCACGACAGCATCGCCTGGGCCTGGGGCCTCGGCGTCACCCTGGGCGTCTACGTCGCGGCGAGGCTGAGCGGTGCTCACCTCAATCCCGCGGTGACCGTCGCGCTGGCGGCGTTCAAGGGCTTCCCGTGGAGCAAAGTGGCTCCCTACGCGCTGGCCCAGACGGCCGGCGCCTTCGTGGCAGCCCTGATCGTCCGGTGGAACTACACCGAGGCGCTGGCGAAGGCGGATCCCACCCACACGATCAAGACGCAGGGCGTCTTCTCCACGCTGCCCGCCAACGGCAACACGAACCTGCCGGTCAGCGACTGGGGCGCACTCCGCGACCAGATCATCGGCACCGCGATCCTGCTGCTGCTGATCCTGGCGGTCACGGACCTGCTCAACACACCCCCCGGCGCCAACCTGGCGCCGTTCATCGTCGGCCTGATCGTCGTGGCCATCGGTATGGCCTGGGGCACCAACGCGGGTTACGCGATCAACCCGGCACGCGACTTCGGTCCCCGGCTGGCCAGCTTCTTCACCGGGTACGGCGGAGCGTGGCGAGATCAGTACGGGCACCTCTACTTCTGGGTGCCGATCGTCGGTCCGCTGATCGGAGGTCTGCTGGGAGCGGGCCTGTACAAGTTCTTCATCGGCCGGTTCCTGCCGACCGCCGAGCCGGAGCCCCCCGGACGGGTGCCGGCCCCGGACGAAAGCTGACACGAGCTGACCGGCTCCCGGGGTTGCCGTGATCCGGCTGCCCAGGGAGAGCCCAAGGAGAGGCGGCATCCCATGGCGGACTTCGTCGGCGCGGTGGACCAAGGGACCACCAGCACCCGTTTCATGATCTTCGACCATGCAGGCAACGAGGTGGCGAGGCACCAGCTGGAGCACTCACAGATCCTCCCGCGCTCGGGGTGGGTCGAACACGACCCGGTGGAGATCTGGGAGCGCACCAACTCGGTGATCCAGAACGCGCTCCGGCACGGAAACCTCTCGCCGGAGGACCTGGCGGCCATCGGTATCACCAACCAACGGGAGACGACCGTCGTCTGGGACCCGCGCAACGGCCGCCCTTACTACAACGCCATCGTCTGGCAGGACACCCGTACCGACTCCATCGCGGCAGCGCTGGACCGCTCGGGCCAGGGCGACGTCATCCGCCGCAGGGCAGGGGTGCCGCCGGCCACGTACTTCTCCGGCGGCAAGATCCAGTGGATCCTTGAGAACGTCGACGGAGTCCGCGAGGCGGCCGAGCAGGGCCATGCCCTTTTCGGCAACACCGACTGCTGGGTGCTGTGGAACCTCACCGGCGGCCCCGACGGGGGCGTCCACGCCACCGACGTGACCAATGCCAGCCGCACCATGCTGATGGACCTGGAGACCCTCGACTGGGACGACGAGCTGCTGGGCTTCTTCGGCGTTCCCCGGGCGATGCTGCCCACCATCAACCCGTCCTCCCACGCGGAGGCGTTCGGACAGACCCGTACGTCCCGGCCGCTGCGGGCGGCCATCCCCATCACCGGTGTGCTCGGCGACCAGCAGGCAGCCACCGTCGGGCAGGTCTGCTACGCGCCCGGCGAAGCCAAGAACACCTACGGCACCGGCAACTTCCTGGTGCTCAACACCGGCACGGAACTGGTGCGGTCCCAGCACGGCCTCCTGACCACCGTGGCGTACCAATTCGGCGACAGCCCGGCGATCTACGCACTCGAAGGCTCCATCGCCGTCACAGGCTCCGCGGTGCAATGGCTGCGCGACCAGCTGAAGATCATCAATGACGCCGCCGAGAGCGAACGCCTGGCGCGTACCGTCGAGGACAATGGCGGGATCTACTTCGTCCCCGCCTTCTCCGGCCTGTTCGCCCCGTACTGGCGTTCCGACGCCCGCGGCGCGATCGTCGGCCTCGCCCGGTACAACGACAACGGCCACCTGGCGCGAGCCACCCTGGAATCCATCTGCTACCAGAGCCGCGACGTGGTGGAGGCCATGGAGCAGGACTCCGGCGTCCACCTCGACGTGCTCAAGGTCGACGGCGGCGTGACGGCCAACGACCTGTGCATGCAGATCCAGGCCGACGTCCTCGGCGTCCCGGTCAGCCGCCCGGTCGTCGCCGAGACCACCGCGCTGGGCGCCGCCTACGCCGCCGGTCTGGCCACCGGTTTCTGGCGGGACACGGACGAACTGCGCACCCACTGGCAGGAGTCCAAGCGCTGGGAACCCCAGTGGTCCGAGGAACAGCGCGAGGAAGGATACGCGGGCTGGAAGAAGGCGGTGGAGCGCACGCTCGACTGGGCCAAGGTCGAATAGGTTCCGGCCGGGAGCGACCGAATGGTCCGGGTGTGCGCCGCCCACACCCGCACCCGCTGCACGAGGAGGAGACCATGGCGAACCCGGTGGCTCTCTCGCCCGGGGCACGCGCGGAGGCCCTCGTCCGACTGGGAGAGGGTGAGCTGGACGTCCTCGTCGTCGGGGGCGGCGTCGTCGGCGCCGGAGCGGCCCTGGACGCCGCAACCCGGGGCCTGAGAGTCGGCCTGGTCGAAGCCCGGGACTGGGCCTCGGGCACGTCCAGCCGCTCCAGCAAACTCATCCACGGCGGCCTGCGCTACCTGGAGATGCTGGACTTCCGGCTCGTCGCCGAAGCCCTGAAGGAGCGCGGACTCCTGCTTCGGTTCCTGGCCCCTCATCTGGTGCGTCCGGTGCCGTTCCTCTACCCCCTGCGACACCGGATCACGGAACGTCCGTACGTCGGCGCCGGCGTGCTGCTGTACGACACCATGGCTGCGGCCGCCGGTACCTCCAGAGGTCTGCCCCATCACCGCCACCTACTCAAGCGCCGGGCCCTGCAGGAGGCGCCCGCGCTGCGCTCCGACGCCCTGGTCGGCGCCATCCAGTACTGGGACGCCCAGGTCGACGACGCCCGGCACACCATGTTCCTCGCCCGCACGGCCGTCGCCTACGGAGCGCTGGCCGCCAACCGCACCCGTGTCAGCCGCTTCCTGCGGCAGGGCGAGCGGGTGGTGGGAGCCGCTGTCACGGATCTGGAGACCGGCGACGAGACAGAGGTGCGAGCCAAGCAGGTCATCAACGCGACCGGCGTGTGGACCGACGACACCCAGGCCCTCGCCGGCACGCGCGGCCAGTTCCACGTCCGCGCCTCCAAGGGCGTACACCTGCTGGTCCCCCGTGACCGGATCAACTCCCGCACCGGGCTGATCCTCCGCACCGAGAAGAGCGTGCTCTTCGTCATCCCCTGGGGACGACACTGGATCATCGGGACCACCGACACCGACTGGACACTCGACAAGGCCCATCCCGCCCTCAGCTCCCAGGACGTCACCTACCTGCTGGAACACGTCAACAGTGTCCTGGCCACACCTTTGGTCGCGGAGGATGTCGAAGGCGTCTACGCCGGTCTGCGTCCCCTCCTGTCCGGCGAGGCCGCGGAAACCAGCAAACTGTCACGGGAGCACCTGGTCGCACATCCGGTACCCGGTCTCGTCGTGGTGGCCGGCGGCAAGTACACGACCTATCGGGTGATGGCCAAGGACGCAGTCGACGAGGCGGCTCGCGGCCTGGACGAGAAAGTGCCCGACTGCATCACGCAACGCGTTCCGCTGCTCGGCGCCGACGGCTACCCGGCCCTGTGGAACTCCCGCCACAACCTCGCCGAGTGCTCCGGGCTGCATGTCGCCCGCATCGAGCACCTGTTGAACCGCTACGGCTCCCTGGTGCACGAGCTGCTCGCCATGGTCGCTGCCGACTCCTCGCTCGGCGAGCCGTTGCCGAGCTCCGACGACTACCTGCGGGTCGAGGCTGTCTACGCGGTGACCCATGAGGGTGCCCGCCACCTGGAGGACGTGCTCGCCCGACGTACCCGGATCTCCATCGAGTCCTGGGACCGTGGTGTGGACGCGGCGCAGACCGTCGTGGAACTGATGGCGCCTCACCTGGGGTGGGACCAAGCGCACTGGGACCGTGAGGTCAACCATTACCTGAAGCGGGTGGCCGCCGAACGCGAGGCCCAGCAGCAACCGGACGACCAGACCGCCGACGCGGTACGGCTCGGCGCCCCCGACATCATTCCGGTGCACTGAGCAGGGTCCCCGACATCATTCCGGTGCCCTGAGCAGGGTCGCGGACCGGAAACGGAGCATGTCACCGGGCGGCTACACGGGCTGTGGGGTGAAGACACCGAGGACGTCCTCGCCGGGCCGGACGACGCCGTAGCTGCTCTCGGGGACCTCGTTCCAGGCGCCGGGCATGTCGCCCAGAGGCTCGGAGACGATGAGCCGGGTCTCGTCGGACACCTCCCGCAGGAACGACAGGTCGGGGTGGAGCGCGCGCAACGTCTCCACCCGGGTGCTGTAGAACAGCGAGCGTGACTGCTTCTGGCTGGAGTAACGGAAGGCCCACAACGCCTCTCCGTCCGTCACGGCGACCGTCATCTGCAGCGGGAACTCCACCCCGTGCTCGCGACCGACCCGCTCCACCAGGCCCGCCATCCGCGCGACCGCGCCCGGAGGGTCCTCCTCCAGCCCGAGCGTGAGCGCCAGGTAGAACATCAGCTCCGAGTCCGTCTGCCCCTCGATGTCGGCGAACAGCTCCGGGTCGACGGCCAGGGAGAGGTCCCGCCGTATGCGGTGGAAGTCCGCGATCGCGCCGTTGTGCATCCACATCCAGCGGCCGTGCCGGAAGGGATGGCTGTTGGTCTGCTGCACCGCCGTACCGGTCGACGCCCGGATGTGGGCGAAGAAGAGCGGGGAGCGGACATGGTCGGCGATCTCCCGCAGATTGCGGTTGCTCCAGGCCGGACCGATGTCACGGAAGATCGCGGGGGTGTCCAGGTCGGCCGAGTACCAGCCGATGCCGAACCCGTCGCCGTTGGTGGTCTCGACACCCAGCCGGGAGTGCAGACTCTGGTCGATCAGAGAGTGCGCCGGCCGGTAGAGGATCGTGTCGAGCAGGATGGGCGTTCCCGAATAGGCGAGCCACCTGCACATCGGCTACCACCTTCCTGGCAAACGGGCCGTACGGGTGAAGCGGCTTTCCCATGGTCGTGCGGCCGTCCGATGATCGCCACACGACGGCCGCCCGGCACCGCCGCTCCCGTGCCCGAACGGCTCGGCCTCAGCTCCGGTACCCCCGGAGCTTCCGGTACAGCGTGGCACGGGCGATGCCCAGCGACGCCGCCGCGCGGGCCTTGTTGCCGCCGTTGCGGCGCAGGGCCTCCAGTATGGCGGAGCGTTCCGCGTGCTCCATGGGGCTCAGGCGCCGGGCGGCCGGGCCCTCGCGGACGGGATCCGGCAGTTCGGCGCGCACGACGGGCCCGGACACGCGCCGCTGTTCGGCCAGTGCCCGGACCAGATGCACGAGTTCGGTGACATTGCCGGGCCACGGATGCTGCTCCAGGGCCCGCAGGGCGTCCAGTGTCCAGGTGAGCGGCGGCTGACCCGGTA
This sequence comes from Streptomyces sp. NPDC002324, assembly GCF_053593335.1. Lineage (NCBI taxonomy): Bacteria > Bacillati > Actinomycetota > Actinomycetes > Kitasatosporales > Streptomycetaceae > Streptomyces > Streptomyces sp. NPDC002324. Next base: position 18,618 of record NZ_JBSFCF010000068.1, on the reverse strand, counting down.
CCGGCTTCGGGGCCAGGGCCGTCAGTAACTCCCTTATGTCCTCCGGCCGTTCACGGAGGGCGGGGAGGGTGACGGACCGGGCGGCGAGCCTGTCCAGGAGGCGCTGGAGGCAGGGGCTGGGCGGCGCTCCGGGGGTGTAGGTGGCCAGCAGCGGTGTCCCCGGATGCGAGGCGAGGAGTGAGTTGAGCGTCGCGGTGTCGGGCTGCGCGAGGCGCTCCACATGGCGGATGAGAAGCGTGTGCCCCTCCCTCAGCGCATGGAGCACCGAGCCCAGTTCACCCTCCGCCGCGTCCACGACCAGCAGCTCGGGCGCCAGTTCACGGGCGAGCGCGGTCTTGCCGGTACCGCGTTCGCCGACGAGCAGCAGCGGCTCGGACGACCGGGCCAGCTCCGCCGCCCGGCCGGCCGCGTACCGCCACGGCACCGAGCGCCCGGCCAGTGCCACGACACCCCGTCCGAGCGGCAGGGAGCCACTGGATCCCAGCGGCTCCAGCACGGCCACCGCGCCGATGACCGACCCCCGGTGGGCCACCGGGGAGACCTTCGCCGAACACCGCACACCGTCCGGCAGCCGGACGCGGTACGAGTCCGTGGCGGCGGCGGTCATGGTCATCGCGCCGGACGCCGAAGCGGGGACGGGAACGGGCGCGGGCACGGACGGCGAAGCGGGCGCGGGCACGGGCGCGGTGGTGTCCGTGACGGCTTCGGCCCCTGCCGCGGACACCGCTTCCGGCGAGGCCGTCCCCGCGTGGTCACCCGCCGCATGCCTGCTCCCGGTGCCGCCGTCCCGTAACAGCGCGACGACGCTCCGCTCCAGCGCGTCCAACCCCTCCGGTGACAGCAGCCGCCCCGCGGCCTCGCTGACCAGCCGGTTGCGGCCGTCCACGGCGACCACCGCCCGCCCCCGCTGCCGCGAGGCCCGCAGATACGCGTCCAGCAGGACCCGCTCGGCGGGCTGCGACCGCGCCAGCAGCTCCGCCTCGACGGCACCGGCCGCGGCCTCGGCGAGGGACGCCCACGGATGCGGGGCGCGGTCGGCGCACAGTCCGGTGGTGACCGTCACCGTGCCCACGGCCCGCCCGGTCTCCGGCGCGAGCACGGGCACGCTGACCGCCGACACGTCCTGCCACAGGTCGAGGAAGTGCTCCGGACCGTGCACCTCGGCGCGGCGCCGGGTGCGCAGCGCGAGCGCCGCGCTGTTGTTGCCGACCACCTGTTCGGAGAGGTCCTCGCAGAAGGGGTCGCCGGGCGCGCATCCGGTCGCCCACAGCACCCGCAGCCGTTCGTCGGTCAGCAGGAGCGCCGCCCGCCCGGTGCCCACGGCGGGAGCGAGGCGTTCGAGCACCGGCCGCGCCGCGGCCAGCAGGTCGCACCCGTCCGGTCGTACGGCATCGCGCGGCGGCGGAGCGGCGGGCCTCGGGGCCGCGCCGCTTGCTCCGGTCACCTCGGCCGCCCCGGTCGCGGAAGACGGCACGTCGTGCCGTAGACCGAAGAACCGGGCGCGCCTCCAGGCGGCGAGGATCTCCTCCGGTACTCCGTCCGGGAGTTGACGCCCCGCGAGGAACAACTCACGGGCCCTGCCCAGCGATTCCAGGGCAGGGTGGACGGGAAGCTGCTCCACTGTGGTCACGACACCACTCACCGTACCCGGCGAGATCGAAAACGTGCCGTCATCCCGGGATTCCCCGCCCGGTGAGCCCGCACCGCCCGCTTGCCGCGCTACGGCCGCCCGCTCGCCCGCCGAATCCCCCCGCACCCCACGCCCGCCCACCCGCCCGCCGGAATCCGCCCTCTCCCACCCCACGCCCGCCCGCTCTCGAACGGCCCCGGCCTGCGGCCCTGCCGCCGCACCCCGTGCGACGTCCGTCCGCCAAGCCGTGCGCACTGTCTCAAGTTGAGACACCCACGCTCCCGCGCCGCCCTCCATGATCTTGAGCGGCCGTGCCTGTCCTCATTCCTTGGAGCGTCTCTCGTGCACACCGTAGAGCCGGATGTCGTGACCGACGTACTGATCGTGGGCAGTGGCCCCGCGGGCGCCGCCGCCGCGCTCGCCCTGAGTACGTACGGCGTCCCCAACATCGTGGTGACCCGTTTCTCGCGTCTCGCCGAGACGCCCCGGGCGCACATCACCAACCAGCGGACCATGGAGGTGCTGCGCGACCTCGGCGTCGAGGACGAGGTCGTCGCGAGGGCCACGCCGCAGGATCTGATGGGCGACACGACCTTCTGCACCAGCCTCGCCGGGGAGGAGCTGGGCCGAGTCCGCTCCTGGGGCAACGACCCGCTCGTCCAGGCCGCCCACGAGCTGGCCAGCCCCACCCGTATGTGCGACATGCCGCAGCACCTCATGGAGCCCGTGCTCGTCGACGCGGCGGTGGCGCGGGGCACCAACCTGCGCTTCAGCACCGTCTACAAGTCCTTCGTCCAGGACGACGAGGGCGTCACGGTCACCGTGGAGGACCGGCTGCGCGGCGACGAGTACACCATCCGCGCCAAGTACCTCATCGGCGCCGACGGAGGCCGCTCCCAGGTGGCGGAGCACGCCGGCCTGCCCATGGGCGGCCAGATGGGCGTGGCCGGCAGCATCAACATCGTCTTCGACGCCGACCTCTCGAAGTACACCGCGCACCGCCCGTCCACCCTCTACTGGGTGCTGGCCCCCGGCGCCACCGTCGGCGGTATCGGCGCGGGCCTGGTCCGGTGCGTCCGGCCCTGGGACGAGTGGCTGATCGTCTGGGGCTACGACGTGACCGCGGGCGCCCCCGACCTGACCACCGAGTACGCCGAGTCGATCGTCCGCCGGCTGGTCGGCGACGACGAGATCCCGGTGACCATCAGGTCGTCCTCGGCCTGGACCGTCAACGAGATGTACGCGGAGACGTACTCCAACGGGCGCGTCTTCTGCGCCGGTGACGCCACGCACCGCCATCCGCCGTCCAACGGCCTCGGCTCCAACACCTCCATCCAGGACTCCTACAACCTGGCCTGGAAGCTCAAGCTCGTCCTCGACGGCACCGCGTCGCCCGCGCTCCTCGACACCTACACCGCCGAACGCGCCCCGATCGGCCGGCAGATCGTCACCCGCGCCAACAAGTCCATCGGCGAGACCGCCCCCGTCTTCGAGGCGCTCGACGGGCTCGCCCCGCAGACCCCCGAGCAGCTGTGGGCCAACATCACCGCCCGCAAGGACGACACCGAGGCCGCCGAGAAGCAGCGGGCGAAGCTCCGCGAGGCGATCGGGTTCAAGGTGTACGAGTTCAACGCGCACGGCGTCGAACTCAACCAGCGGTATTCCGCCGAGAGCTCCGCCGCCGTCGTCCCCGACGGCACCCCCGACCCCGGCTTCGACCGCGACCCCGAGCTGTACCACCAGCCCACCTCCCGCCCCGGGGCCAAACTCCCGCACGCCTGGATCACCTCCGGCACCCGCACCCTGTCCACGCTCGACACCGTCGGCAAGGGCCGCTTCACCCTGCTCACCGGCATCGGCGGCGCCGACTGGATCCGGGCCGCCGGCGCCCAGGACCTGCTGGAGATCGCCACCGCCGTCATCGGCCCCGGCCAGGAGTACGAGGACCCGTACGGCGACTGGGCACGGCTCAGCGAGGTCGCCGACGGCGGAGCCCTCCTCGTACGACCGGACGGGTACGTCGCCTTCCGGCACGCGCGGGCGGCCGTGTCCCCGGAGGAGGCCGAGCGGTTGCTGACGGAGGCGGTGCGGCGCATCCTCGGGCGTGCCTGAGGCGGAGGTCCCCGGGGCGGGCGTCGCGTGCGTCCCGTGCGGGGAACAGCTGTCGGCTCCGCCCCGGCGGAGCCGCCTGAACGTTCGTAGGAGTGGGGCATGACCACCGAATACACCACCCGGATCACCGAGGCCGTAGTCGACAGCTTCGACGGCACGGCCGACCCGCGCCTGCGCGAACTGCTCGCCGCCCTCACCCGCCATCTGCACGCCTTCGTCCGCGAGGCCGAGCCGACGATGGCCGAGTGGGAACAGGCCATCGCCTTCCTGACGGCGACCGGGCGAGCGTGTACGGACACCCGGCAGGAGTTCGTCCTCCTGTCGGACGTCCTCGGCATCTCGATGCTGGTCGAGACGATCAACAGCGAGGGCCGGGGTGGACGGGACGAGCGTGACGAGGGGGAGGGGAGGGGCGAGAGGGGCGAGAGCGGGGGGCACGACGGCGTGACCGAGTCGACGGTCCTCGGCCCGTTCCACATGACCGAGTCCCCGGTCCGCGAACTCGGCGCGGACATCGACCTGGTCGGCGGCGGCGAGCCGTGCGTGATCAGCGGGCGCGTGCTGTCCACGGACGGCACCGCGCTGCCCGGCGCGGTCCTCGACGTATGGCAGGCGGACGCCGAGGGCTACTACGACGTCCAGCAGCCCGACGTCCAGCCGCCGGGCAACGGCCGCGGACTGTTCACGGCGGACGCCGACGGCCGCTTCTGGTTCCGCACCTGCGTACCGAGCCCGTACCCCATCCCCACGGACGGTCCGGTCGGCGACCTCCTGCGGGCGACATCCCGCCACCCCTACCGCCCGGCCCACATCCACTTCATCGTCTCGGCGAAGGGACACACCCCGGTCACCACCCACATCTTCGTGGCCGGCAGCGACCACCTCGACTCGGACGCGGTGTTCGCGGTGAAGGAGAGCCTCGTCCAGGACTTCACGGAGACCGACGACCCGCCCCTGGCCCGGCGGTTCGGCATCCCCAACCCGTTCCGTCACGCCCGTTTCGACCTCGTACTCGGCACAGGGGACTCCTCCGGCACAGGGGACTCCTCCGGCACGGACGACTCGGAGCGTTCATGATGGAGTTCGAGTACGAGGCCCGGCCCATGCGGATCGTCATGCGTCCCGGAGCGGCGGTGACCGCGGTGGCGGGGGAGGCCGAACGGCTGGGCCTGCGGCGGCTGTTGGTGGTGTGCGGCCCCCGGGGCGCCGGGACGGCCCGCGCGGTCGCCGGCTCACTCGGCGACGGGTGTGCCGGACTGTTCGCGCAGGCTCGCCAGCACGTGCCGGTGGAGGTGGCCGACCTGGCGGTCCGGGCGGCGCGGGACGCGGGCGCGGACGGTTGCGTGGCCGTCGGCGGCGGCTCGGCGATCGGCCTGGGCAAGGCGATCGCGCTCCGCACCGAACTGCCGCTGATCGCCGTGCCCTCGACGTACTCCGGCTCCGAGATGACCCCGGTCTGGGGCCTGACCGAGCACGGCGCCAAGCGCACCGGCCGCGCCCCGTCGGTCCTGCCGCGCAGTGTCGTCTACGACGCCGAACTCACCCTCTCCCTCCCCGTCCCCCTCTCCGTGACCAGCGGCATCAACGCGGTCGCCCACGCCGCCGAGGCCCTGTACGCGCCGGACGCCTCGCCGCTGGTGTCGCTGACGGCGCAGGAGGGCGCCCGGGCCATGACGAGCGCCCTCCGCGAGGTGGCGGCCGACCCCGCGAACCTGGCGGCGCGCGGACGTGCCCTCTACGGCGCCTGGCTGTGCGGCACCGCGCTCGGCGCGACCACCATGGGCCTGCACCACAAGCTGTGCCACGTCCTCGGCGGCACCTTCGGCCTCCCGCACGCCGAGACCCACACGGTCGTCCTGCCACACGTCCTCGCCTACAACGCCCCGGCCGCGCCCGACGCCCTGGCGGCACTGGGCCGTGCCCTGGACACCGCCGACGCCGCCGAGGCCCTGTGGAATCTGACGGGCGACCTCGGCGCGCCCCGCTCCCTGTCCGAACTCGGCCTGAAACAGGCGGACTTGCAACGTGCGGCGACCGAGGTGACGGGACAGGCCTACCCCAACCCCCGGCAGGTGACCACGGCGGACGCCCTGGCGATCCTTGAAGCGGCGCACGAGGGCATCCGGCCACGGGTGTGGTCCTGACCGACGCGAACCACACGACGAGGATCGAGACCCCGAAAGGCAGTCGCCGTCAGGAGCGACCCGCAGGCACCGCGGACGCCCCTTCCCGGCCCCCGAGGGGGCGGGCGTCGCCCTGCGCGGGTGAGGGACCCCGGGAACGAGCCCGACAACACCCGTGACACACACCTGCGTTCCGCCGACTTCCTCGACGAAGAACGCTGTGCCGGCCCGTCCGGGCCGATTGCGGGTGTGCGGCGCAGGTAAAGGGCATCCGGGCACGCGGGCATTTCGGAAGCAATGGGTTCCGTTTGCCGGATGGTTATGCCATGTGTCACTACTGCTCGCTGACAGACGTGGCGTCTGCCCGAATTCGGCCATGGTGGCAAGGAAAGAGCGGACAGGAGCTGCAATGCTCCCCCGCCGGGCTCGGTTCGATCGACGTCAACTGTCGTGTGGACGTGCGAAGAGCACTGACAGAGCATGAACAGGGAATGTATCCGGGCGGGGCGCACTTTCCGCGCCCATCGGCTCTCAGGGAGGCAGCAAGGCATGGACGCGCCTCAGAACAGCCACAACGGCACGCAACTGGTCGACATCTCGACTTTGTCGCCCGGTCAGCTGCGGCTGGTGGCGGGCATGGACACGGTGTTGGGTCATGCCGTGCGACGCCATCTCCAGGAGCGGGACAAGTCGTCGAAGACGACGGACGTCGTCTTCGAAAGCGCGCTGTGACGACGGCGGAGTGCGAGTCGGAGGGAACGTCAACAGTCCCCTTCCGGCAATTTCTGCTCAAAATACATAGCTTATGCAATTTGTCGTGCGACTACTGCTATGTGTATTTTGCGGCGGACCAGAGTTGGCGCAGACGCCCGGCGGTGATGGCCCTCGACACCATGCGTCGGGCCGTCGACCGCATAGCCGAACACGTCCATGAGCACGGCCTCCCCATGGTGCGGATCATTCTGCACGGGGGAGAACCACTGCTCGTCGGCAAGAGACACCTGGGAGAACTGCTCGCCGCCATTGCCGAACGCCTCTCCACCGTGGTCGAGGTGCGCTGCTCGATGCAGTCGAACGGCACCCTCCTCGACGAGGAAATCCTCACACTGCTGCGCCGCCACGCGGTCGGCGTGGCGGTCAGCCTGGACGGTTCCCCCGCCGCACACGACCGGCACAGACGGTTCGTGAACGGCCGACCGAGCCATGCGCGTGTCGCCGCCGCGCTGCGCCTGTTGAACAGCCCCCGTCACAGGGAGCTGTTCGTGGGTCTGTTGTGCACCGTGGACCTGGCCAATGATCCCGTGGAGACGTACGAGGCTCTGTTGGAATTCGAGGCTCCCCGGGTGGATTTCCTTTTGCCGCACGGCACTTGGGTGAGTCCGCCGGCCGGCCTGGGGCACCGCGACCTACCGCCGGCGCGGCCACCGGTCGTCGTTCCACCGGACGAGCCGACGCCGTACGCCGATTGGCTCATCGCCGCGTTCGACCGCTGGTTCGACGCGCCTCGCAAGGAGACCAGGGTCCGGATGTTCGAGGAGGTCATGTCCGGTGTGCTCGGTGGTGCCGTGAACGCCGAGACGTTCGGGCTCGCACCCGTGGATCTCGTGGTGGTGGAGGCTGACGGGACGATGGAGCAGTCCGACTCGCTGAAGGTCGTCGGCGAAGGGGTGCCCGAGACCGGTCTGGACGTCTTCCGGCACTCCTTCTCGGAGGCGTTGGCGGACGAGACGATACGACGCAGACAGTCAGGGCTGCGCGGTCTCGGCCAGGTCTGCCGCGCCTGTGCTCTGGCCCGTGTCTGTGGCGGGGGGCTCTACGCCCACCGCCATCATCCCGTGACGGGCTTCGACACTCCGTCCGTCTACTGCTACGACCTGTCGGCCTTCATCACCCACGTCCGTTCCAGGATCCGCGCGGGGATGGCACCCCTCGTCGAGGCGGTCGAGGCGCCCGTGGAACGCGCGCCCGCCGTCCGCGAGCCGGAGCGTGACTCGGGGCGCGCGGGGTGACGCCTCGCAGCGCTTTGTGAACAGGCCGTCTCAACGGGCGTTGGACGCGAGGATCGGGGGAAGCATGCTTTCGGGCCCTCCGGAGAGGGGCCCGTCGGGCCGGGCGGCGGTATTGTCGTCCGTCTCGGCACGACTCAACCAAGGCTAAGGCTGAGGGGTACCGGTTGGGGGGTGAGGAGGTGTGGGAGGCAGCCGAACCGCGCGCACTTCCGCCGGTGTCGGTCACCTCCCGAGGCGCGAGAACCCATCCACCCCACGACAGGGACCCCGTGAACGCGCGTCGGGGGCTCCTTGGAACCGTACTTCTTCCTGAGTTATGCGCGCAGGCGCGGACCCCGGGTCCTCGTCAAGCGGTTCTACGACGACCTGTGCGCGGAATTGCGCCAAGAACTACGGCGATTACACAAGAGCGATGCGGTTCCTTTCGACCGTCCGTTTCTCGACGTTCAGTCGATTCAAGTGGGCCAGGACTGGAACGCGGCCCTGGGCGAAGCCCTGGGGCACTGCCGGACCATGCTGGCCCTGTACACCCCCGACTACTTCCGCAGCGACTTCTGCGGTCGCGAGTGGAAGGCGTTCGAGGACCGGCAGCGCAGCCACAGAGCAGTGACGGGTGTGGACGCGAAGGCACTCATCCCCGTTCTGTGGGAGCCGGTGCAGAACATCCCCCCGGGTGCGGCCCACATTCAGTACGACAACCTCGATCTGGGCGAGAACTACGCGCAGTCGGGCCTGCGTCGCATTCTGGTCTCGGACCCGGGCGGCGACGAGTACCGCCGCATCGTCAATCACATCGCGCACCAGATCCTCGTCGCCGCCGAGCACTTCCGCATACTGCCCGTCAACGACCTGGACATCAGCGGACCGGGATCCGCGGGCCCCTTCCCGTCCGCCACCGAACGGGCGGAACCGGGCAGCAGGGCCCTGCTGTTCGTCGCCGCCCGGACCTCGGCGAACGCCCACAGGAAGGCGACCGACCCGGGCTGCCATGGGCAGAGCCCGACCGACTGGAACCCCTACCACGCCGAATCCCCTCAGCCACTGGTCGAAAGGGCGAGCAGCCTGCTGGAGGAGCGTGGCTTCACGGTACGGACCGAGATCGTCTCGGACGTGCTGGGCGCCACCCTGGACGAGGCTCGTGGGCAGGGGCAGGTCGCGGTCCTCCTGGTGGAGGCCTCGGCCGCGGCGGACGAGCCGTTCGGACGGGCCCTGCGCGCCTACGATCGCAGCAATCATCCGGGCTCCGCGGCCATAGTGCCGTGCGATCCGGACGAGGCGGGTGACGGCCCCCGGGGCAAGGCCTACTGGGAGGCGGTCCGGGGTGCCCTTCCGTTCAACTGGGCCAGGGGAGCCGGGGATCCCCTGCCGCTCCTGCAATCGGGCATCGGTGCGGATCAGTTCGAGGCCGTCCTCCACGCCGTCATCGCGAAGGCGCAGAACCAGCTCGTCTCCTTTCTGGAGATCCTGAAGATCAACTCTGTGGAGACGCCTCGGACCACGTCCCCCTCGCTCCCCGTTCTGACCACCGTGGCCACCCCGCGCAGCCGTACCGGACTCGCACCCCCGATCGCTGCCCGCCTCTCCTCCCACCAGACACCGTTTGAGAAGGAGCAGGAAGATGACCCATGACGACCGCGGCCGGGGCACCATCATCACCTTCTACTCCTTCAAGGGTGGTACAGGCCGCACCATGGCGTTGGTCAACACCGCCTGGATCCTCGCGAGCAACGGTCTGCGCGTCCTGGTGGTCGACTGGGACCTGGAGGCTCCCGGACTGCACACCTACCTGCAGCCGCTGCTGGCCGACCCCGAACTCACCGAGAGCGCCGGCGTCATCGAGATGGTCAAGAACTTCGCCCGGCACGCGGTGGTGCCGCGCGTGGGATCCGGCGTGGACGTCGCAGGAGCGTCCGGCCCGTCCCGGCCCGGCGGAGGCGGCCTCGCGGACGAGCCCGATCCCCGGGAGCTGGCTCGGGTCGACCGGTATGCCGTCGGCACGGAACTACGGCTGCCCCCGGGCGGCAAACTGGACCTGCTGCCGGCCGGCGTACAGGACCCCGACACGTACGCGGTCACCGTCAGCACCTTCGACTGGGGCACCTTCTACCGCATGGGCGGTGCCGACTTCCTCACCGCGCTCCGCGACGACATGGCCGCACGATACGACTATGTGCTGATCGACAGCCGGACCGGTCTCAGTGACACCGCGAGCATCTGCACGGTCGTCATGCCGGACATCGTCGTGGACTGCTTCACGCTCAGCAGGCAAGGCGTCAACGGCGCAGCCCACGTCGCCCGTTCGATCCGACGGATCGCCGACACCCAGCGACGTGACATCCGCATCGTTCCCGTCCCCATGCGCGTCGAGGACGCGGGCCGTGACCGTCTTGAGGCCGGCCGCTACCAGGCCCGAAACCTGTTCGCGCCCTTCCTGGACTGGGTACCGCCCGAGGAGCAGGACCAGTACTGGAGCAGTGTCGAGATCCCGTACAAGCCCAGTTACGCCTACGAGGAGATACCCGCGACCGTCGGCGAGCGGCGGCAGGACGGCACCCTGCTCGCCGCGTTCGAACGGCTGACCGCCCGGCTCACGGACAACCGGGTGACCCAGCTGAGCAATATGCCCGAGCGCTACCGGCAGACGCTGCGCGCGGAGTACGAACGGTCCTCCCCGATCATCCGCAAGGACTTCTACGTCAGCTACGCCGCCACCGACCGGCTCTGGGCGGACTGGGCCGTCACCGTGCTGCGGGCGGCCGGGTACGAGGCGACGCTCGCCCCGATCGAGGTCGAGGACGTCACGGCCGCCCCACAGGAGGCGCCGGCGTGGCTGGAACGCACCCTCGCGGGTGAGGGGCGCATGGTGCTGCTGCTCTCCCCGCAGTACACAGCCCTGCCCCAGGCCCGGGAGATCCGGCAGCGCACCAGCCGCAGGGACCCGTCCGGCCAGATAGGCATGGTCGTGCCCCTCCGTGTCGATGACTCACCGCCCCCGGCCGAGTTCGCCCCCCTTTCGGCGGTCAGCCTTGCGGGTGTCTCCGCCGAGGAGGCCGTGGCCCGCCTGCTGACCACCGTCGACCGTGTCGGCACGGTCGAGCCGGGGTCGCGGCCGGCGGCCACCGGCCTGGCCGCAGCCGCTCGACTCCCCGGTACTCCACCGCAGGCCATCGGGGGGCGACCGCAGCGCAACGCTGTCTTCACCGGCCGTCGAACACTGATCGAACGGCTGCGCGACAGCTTGCTCTCCGGCACCACCGCCGTGCTGCCCCAGGCGCTGTACGGCCTCGGCGGCGTGGGCAAGACACAGGTCGCGCTCGAGTACGCCTACCGCTTCGAATCGGACTACGATCTCGTCTGGTGGATCAACGCGGCCGAGCCGACGCAGATCCGCCAGGACCTGAACAGGCTGGCCGGGCATCTCGGTGTGCCCCTCGGTGGCAAGGACTTGACGGCCATATGCAACGAGGTTCTGGACAAGCTGCGTCGCGGCACCCCCCACGCGCGCTGGCTGCTCGTGTACGACAACGCCGAGAAGCCGGCCGATCTCGGCGGTCTGATTCCGGACAGTGGGCCCGGTCATCACATCCTCATCACCTCGCGAAACCCTGCCTGGGCCGAGCGTGCCGAACGCATCGAGGTCGACCTCTTCACTCGTGAGGAGAGCGTTGCGCTGTTGCGTCGCTACAACCCCGACCTGGAGCCCGCGGACGCGGCCCGGGTCGCTGAGGAACTCGGGGATTTCCCACTGGCCGTGAGCCTCGCCGCCGCTTCGCTGCAGGAGTCGGCGATGCCCGTGGACACCTATGTGGAGATGCTCCGTACTCAGATGACCGACATCCTGCGCAACCAGTCCGCCCCCGACTACCCGACGTCGGCAGCGGCAAGCTGGTCACTCGATCGGCTGAAATCCCGTACGCCGGCCGCGGCCGCACTGCTCCAACTGTGCGCGTTCTTCGGGCCCGACCCGATCCCGCGAGACATGCTCAGCAGTCGGCCCTCCCTCGAACTGCTCGAACAGCACGACCCGAGTCTGTCCGACCCACTGCTGATGAGCCGGCTCTACGGGGAGATCGTCCGCAACGGTCTTGCCCAGGTCGATCAGCGGACGGACACGCTGACACTGCACCGGCTGATCCAGCGTGTGCTCCGGGACCAGCTCACGCCCGAGGAACAGACCGGCATGCGGCAACGGGCGCATGCCGTTCTCGGTCAGGCCAATCCCAAGGTCCCCGACGAGTCCGACAGCTGGCGGCGCTATGCCGCACTCCTTCCGCACCTGTGGCCCACCCGGGCGGAGGAGAGCGACCACCTCCCGGTGCGGAACTGGATCTGCGACACGGTCCGGTACCTGTGGCGCAGCGGCGACGCCGACACCGCCAACAGGACGGCCGAACGGGTGCTCCGGAGCTGGCAACCCCACTTCGGTGAGGACGACGCGCTCGTCCTGAGGCTGCGCACCGAACTCGGCAACGCGCTGCGTGATCAGGGCCGCCTGCCCGAGGCGTACGAAGTGACGCGTGACGTCTACGAGCGGGGCAGCCGGATCCTGGGCGAGGACCACCCCTACACCCTGGGCGCGGCCATGAGTCTCGGCTCCGACCTGCGCAGTGTCGGCCGGTACGCCGAAGCCATGGAGAGCGACCGGGAGACCCTGCGGCGCACTCGGCGTGTCTTCGGTGAGAACCATTCGCGCACTCTCTCCGCCGCCAACAACCTCGCCGTGTCCGAATTCCTGTCCGGTGACCGGAAGGCCGCGCGCGACACCAACAGGGAGATCCTCAAACAGCGCCGGGAGATCTCCGGGCCGGATGAGCGGGCCACGCTCAACTCCGCCAACAACTTCGCCCGCGACCTGCGGGCCGCCGGGTTCTTCCGGGAAGCGTTGAAGCTCGCCGAGGACACACTGAAGCGCAGCCGACGGGCCCTGGGGGCCGACCACATCGTCACGTTCCGCGCTTCTCTCGGGGTAGCGGTTCTGTACCGTCGGCGCGGCGACTACGAAGCGGCGTACAAGCTGACGAGTGAGACCTACGAACAGGCGTTGAAGGAGCTGGAGCCCAACCACCCCGACACCCTCGCCATCGCGACGAACCTGTGCGCGGACCTCTACGACCGGGGTGAGGCCGTCCAGGGCCGGGAACTCGCCGAGGAGACACTTGAGCGTTACAAGCGCCGGTTCGGCCCGGACCATGTCTTCACCCTCGCGAGCGGCACCAACCTGGCTGTGCTGCGTCGGCTGACCGGTGAGCCGGAAGCCGCGCTCGAACTGTCGACGAGCACCCTCGAGCGCTTTCGCCGACTCCTCGTGCCGCGCCACCCCTACACCCTCACCTGCATGCTGAACCACGCGACGGACCTGTCCGAGAACGGAGACCACGCACAGGCCGTCGCGTTGGGGCGGGAGGCGTACGAGGGGTTCACAGAGGTGCTCGGCCCCGATCATTACCTCACCATCGCCGCGACCTCGAACCTCGCGACCGAACTGCGTCGGGACGATCCCGACGAGGCCGAACGGCTGCACCAGGAAGCCGAACGGAACGCCCGCAAGAGCGGGGAACTCGGCGGTGACCATCCCATGACCCGAGCGGTCACTCGCTGGCAGCCCATCGACGCGGACATCGAGCCGCCCGTCACCTGACACGACTCTCGCGAACGCAGTGCCATCGGAGTCCCGCAGACAAGAGGTCTGCGGGACTCTGACGTTCGGGTGACTCAATGTCGTGGCCCGCGAGTTGGACCGCGACGCACCCCGCTCGACAGGTGCCGTATCTGGGGCCCGGTCGGGCGGCGCGGCTGACGACGTCCCGGTACTCCTGCCTCATCGACCTCGACGTCCACGCCGCGGTCGGCGTGGCAGCCCGCGAGGTGATCATTCTCGAACGAGAAGCACGCGCAAGGGCGTTGAAGATCTCCAGCGTTGACCACGGCGACGTCATCACCCTGCCTTCCAACCCGTCGGTGGGATCTCGCCGTGGCTGATATAACGAAGGAGTCGAGAGAGCACTACAGTGAAGCTCTGCAACTCGCCGTACATACCCTGGGAGTAAGCCACCTCACGTCAGCAGCGGTGGAGAGCAGGGTACGACCGGACGCGGATTGTGAACCACCGTCCACCTTCTTGTCCGGGGTCTGCCGAATACAATGCGCTCCACTCGGCTCGGTGAGTTCTGTGCTGCGGCACTCGGTGCGGATCCTCGCCGATTGCGTTACAGACAGCCGTTATCCTCCGCTCACGGTTACGACATCCTCAGCTGTGCGAACTCCCCGCATCAGCTTGGCCGTTAGGAGCCCGATGTCCCCCTTCCTTTCCCTGACGGATACGCCTGCAGGGCGCGCCGATTCCAGCGCTCACCCGATCTGGGCTCCCCGGTATCGTCTTTGTGGAGTGTCCGAGAACAGTGCTCTCGGACATGTATTGCGCCGCCTTGTGCGGGAGGCCCAGAACCCGATCGGTACGCCCTTGACCGATTTCGAATCGTCGCTCGAGTACGAAGCGCCGGTGTAATGAACCGCGTCCCCGCCCAGCCGCCCCCCGTGTCCCTGCGGCAGTTCGTCCTCAAGGTGCACAGCCGCTGCAATCTGGACTGCGACTACTGCTACGTCTACCACTCCGCCGACACCAGTTGGCGCGTCAAGCCCCGCCTCATGAAAGGGGCGGTGGCCGAGCAGGTGGCCCTGCGTATCGCCGAGCACGCCTCGACCCACGGCCTGCCGGACGTCCGGATCGTGCTGCACGGCGGGGAGCCGTTGCTTCTCGGGGCCGGACGGCTGGAGGAACTGCTCGGTGTCCTCGGGCGGGGCCTGGCCAGGTCGGGGGTACCCGTCCGCTTCTCGATGCAGACCAACGGGGTGTTGCTCACCCCCGACGTCCTCGACGTGCTCCTTCGGCATCGAGTGGGCGTCAGCGTCAGCCTCGACGGCACACGGACGGGCCACGACCGGCACCGGCGCTTCCCGCGGGGCGGTGGCAGCCACCGGCAGGTGACGGAGGGACTCGCCCGCCTGGAATCGCCACCGTACCGCCCCCTGTACGCGGGCCTGTTGTGCACGATCGACCTGGCCGACGACCCCCTCGACACCTACGAGGCACTGCTGGCCGCACGCCCCCCACGCGTCGACCTTCTGCTGCCGCACGGCACCTGGGACACACCCCCGCCCGGCCTCGCGGACCGGCGCGGCCGGATTCCCGCCGCCCCGCCGGTGACCGGCCAGGGGGAGTCGGCCCGGCCGGACGGGACGCCGTACGCCGACTGGCTGCGACGGGTCTTCGACCGTTGGTACGACGCCCCCGTACGGGAGACGGGTGTCCGCCTCTTCGAGGAGCTGATGGCGGGCGTCCTCGGGGGTTCGATGCGTACCGAGTCGGTGGGGCTGGCCCCGGCGACCCTGGCCGTGATCGAGACGGACGGCTCCATCGAGCAGTCCGACTCCCTCAAGGTCGCCTACGAGGGTGCGCCCGAGACGGGACTCGATGTTTTCCGCCACAGCTTCGACGACGTCCTCGACCAACCCCAGATCCGCCAACGCCAGTCCGGCGCCGACGGGTTGGGGCCCACGTGCGGCCGCTGCCCGCTGCTCGCCGTCTGCGGGGGCGGACTCTTCGCCCACCGCTATGCCTCCGGGAGCGGCTTCCGCAACCCGTCCGTGTACTGCGCCGACCTGGCCGCACTGACCCTGCACATCCGTGCCCGCGTCCAGGCCGACCTCGCCGGGGCGTCGCGGGACTTGTCCGAGCTGGACGTCAGGGGTACGTAGGGTAGGGTTTACCTGCGTGTTCACAGGAGACATCGTGGACAGCACGGCGGGACGTGGCGCAGCTTGGTAGCGCACTTGACTGGGGGTCAAGGGGTCGCAGGTTCAAATCCTGTCGTCCCGACTTTACGAAGTCGCAGTTCAGGGCCGGTTTCGGAGGCATCCGAAACCGGCCCTCGATCATTCTCGGGCGTCGGTGGGGAATCACGATGGGGGATCGGACTGACGCCTCGGTCCCGGCCGAACACGTCGCACCGGCACGGTCCACCATGCGCTACGACCAGGGCAGCACCAGCGGTAGAAGCGGCGGGGTTCGACCCCGCGGGCGTTGCTGAGGACAAGCGCGCCGTTGGTGGAGAAGGGCGAGGTGTCGACGATCGTCGTGGAGACGGCGAGAGCGGCGATCAGCCCGGCGGCGCTGAGGTGGCTGGAGAGCAGCGTCCCACGGGCGTCCCACAACCCCAGTAAATCCGCAGGCAGTTGAGGAGACGGCGTCTCACTCTCCCGTGACCTGCGGGTTTCCTCGCCGGGGCGGGTCCTCGTCGCCAGTGTCCGCGGTGCTCACCGGGCACCGGACCGATGGCTCGACCGAGAACCTCCAGAGGTACTTCGCCTCGGCGTCGACGGTTCGGTTGGCCGGGAGACCTTCGGGCGCATGGACAAGTGGCTGTACTTCGTGTCCGGCAGCACCGCCGACGGCCAGACCGCGAACCTCCGCTACGACGGGATCGTGCGCGACTTCAACCTCAGCCGCAACGCGGACGGCAACCACACCTTCCCCGACGGCGACGGCAACACCCGGCTCGCCGGCCACGACTACCTGACCTGCACCTGATCCGTGTCCCACGGCACCCGACCGCGGCTCGACGGCCTCGGTCGGGGGCTCACCCGCCGCCGTCGAGGTCGTCGCGGCGCCGCAGCACGGTCAGTTCGTGGCCGTCGAGGCGCATCTCGTAGAGCTTGCCGCGGGCGTTCTCGAAGGGGCGGTGGAGGATCATCATCAGCCCGCCGTCGAAGGTGCGGAACAGCATGCCGTGGCCGCTGTCCTCCCGTACCAGGGGCCGTCGTTGGTCCCACGGGCCCGCGAGGTCGCCGGACCGCGAGACCGCGTAGGTCTGCACATAGCCGCCGCTGACGGTGCCGTCGTCGCCGGCCAGGTTCTTCTCGTACGTGGACCACAGCATCAGCAGGGAGCCGTCGGGCGTCCGGTACGGCTGGGGGCCGTCGGTGATGTAGGGCGCGAGCTGGTGGGGGACCCCGGCGGGGATCTGCTCGGTGAGCCAGGACGCGTCCGAGGCCTTGAACAGCAGGACCGGGTCGCCGATCGTGCGGGTCAGGTCCGGGGCCAGCCGGATCGCCTCCATGGTGCCGTCGACGGTCTGCAGCCACTCGTGCGCGTACACCATCCAGGGCTGACCGGACGGGTCGACGTACAGGGTGCCGTCCAGGGTCATCAGGTTCGCGGGCGGGGTGGGCCGGCCGGGGTCGACGACGGTGAACGGGCCCAGCAGCGAGTCGGACACGGCCGTGACCGTGCCGCGCATGTGGTGGGGCAGCTGGAAGGGCGTGCCCCATCGGCCGGCGGCCGGCACCGGGAGGAGCCTGCCCTCGTCGTGCAGCGTGGTGAACAGGTAGTACCTGCCGTCCCATGCGTGCACCTCCGGCGCCCACGCGCCGTCCGTCGCCCAGATCCCCGGCTGCTCGTCGGTCCGGAATACCACGACGGGACGTGTCCAGTCCCGCAGGTCGGCACTGCGGTAGACCATCGTGCCGGTGCCGTCCACGCCCGAGACGGCCGGATCGTTGGACGTGTACAGGTGGTAGGTGCGGGTGGCCCCGTCGGCGACCACGAACGGATCGTGCAGCGGCATGTCGGGAAGCCGCATGCCGGGCAGCCGCTCGTCGTGAGGCCGTTCGTCGTGAAGTCGCTCGTCGCGAGGCCGCTCGTCGGGGGGCCTTGTCGGTTCGGTGTCGGTCACGGTCGCAGGATAGTCAGCGACGGCATCGACCTCGCCGGTCACTCCCGGCCGACGTTGGCCGTGAGCAGCCGCAGCAACTGCTTGGTCAGGGTGTGCTGTTCGGGGGTGAGTCCCATGGCCTCGCCGATGTTCACGGGGACGGACCGGGCCCGCTCCTGGAGCCGGGCTCCGGCCTCGGTGAGGCGGATGGCGACGGAGCGCTCGTCGTCCGTACGGCGCTCGCGGCGCAGCAGACCACCGGCCTCCAGGCGCTTGAGGAGCGGGGAGAGGGTGCTGGACTCCAACTGGAGCGCGGTGCCCAGGTCGCGTACGGAGATCGAGTCCTGTTCCCAGAGCACGAGCATGACCAGGTACTGCGGATAGGTCAGCCCCAACTCGTCGAGGAGCGGCCGGTAGCGGGCCGTGACCGCGCGCGAGGCGGCGTACAGCGCGAAACAGAGCTGGTCGTCCAGGAGCATGCCGTGCCCCGGTGCCGGAGCCGGTGGCGGGGCCGGTGTCGGCACCGGTGCCGAGCCCAAGCCCGCGTCCTGGGCCGTTCCGGTCGTGTCCGCGATGTCGCCGACTGTGCTCACGGTGTCGCTCCTCCGTCCTGCGCTCTGTATGACGATCACCCACCCTACCTTCCAGTCACCTCGATTATATCGTGCGCGACTTAGTTGTGCGCGATCTAGTCGTGCGATACGTTTATGGCGTGCCGCCGGCACCCGGCGAACCGCGCCGGCCGAGCCTGCCGGTGGCACCCCACGCGAGGAGACCGCCATGTCCGACACCACCCCCGGCCCCCGCCCCGTCCTCGAACCCGCCGCCGCCGATTTCGCGGAGGCGACCGCGAACCCGCCGTACCTCTTCGACCTCGGCCCGGTGGAGGGTCGCAAGACGGTCGACGAGGTGCAGTCCGGAGAGATCGACAAGCCCGCTGTCGACGAGGAGTGGGTCACCGTGTCCGGCGGCCCCACCGGGCAGGTGCGCGCGCGCCTGGTCCGGCCGGCCGGCGCCACCGGCACCCTTCCGGT